>CAIYZT010000405.1 GCA_903930735.1 uncultured Paracoccaceae bacterium
CCTTCCTGAAGCACTAAAACCACCACCGCCCCCACTTCGGACCCAAAGGCAAAACCCCAATCTCGAGGATTCCAAGCAACAACCTGTCGAGACATGACAGCTAAAGCGCCCCGAATTTCCTTCGAAAATTCAAGCTTGAACTGAATTCGCGGCGCAGAACAGATTTTTCGAAGGAAAATCGTTGCTCAGCGGGTGGGAACCGGCACCTCGCCCCGATAGTCATAGAACCCGCGCTGAGTTTTGCGGCCGAGCCAGCCGGCCTCTACATATTTCGTGAGCAGCGGACAGGGGCGGTATTTGGTATCTGCCAATCCGTCGTGCAGCACGTTCATGATCGAAAGGCAGGTGTCCAAGCCGATGAAGTCAGCCAGCGCCAGCGGGCCCATCGGATGGTTCGCTCCCAGCTTCATCGACTGGTCGATCGAGCGCACGTTCCCGACGCCCTCATACAGGGTATAGACCGCCTCATTGATCATCGGCATCAAGATGCGGTTGACGATGAAGCCGGGGAAATCCTCGGCGCTGGCGGCGATCTTGCCCAGTTTGGTGACCACGCCGTGCAGCGCATCATAAGTGGCCGCATCGGTAGCGATGCCGCGGATCAGTTCCACCAGCTGCATCACTGGCACCGGGTTCATGAAGTGAAAGCCCATGAACTTTTCGGGACGGTCAGTGCGGCTGGCCAGCCGGGTGATCGAGATCGACGAGGTGTTGGACGACAGGATCGTATGGGGCTGAAGATGCGGCAAAAGCGCGGCAAAGATCGCGTTCTTGACCTCTTCTTTTTCCGTGGCCGCCTCGATCACCAGATCGCTCGCCCCCAGATCGGCCAGCGTGACTGTAGTGGAAATGCGCGCGAGGGCTGCGGCCTTGGATTCTTGCGTGATCTTTGCGGAACGCACCTGTCGGTCCATGTTTTTATCAATGCTGGCCAGGGACTTGCCCAGGCTGGCCTCGTTAACGTCATTCACCAAGACCTCGTAGCCCGCTAGCGCCAAGACATGGGCAATGCCGTTGCCCATTTGCCCGGCCCCCACTACCCCAACCTTTTGAATCTGCATCCGAGCCGCCTTTCACTTTGGTGCGACATAACCAGCCAGCGGGCCAATGTGCAAGCGCAGCAGATTTTCTTCAAATCCCGACTTTAGCGATTTGGAAACCCGGCTCTGGCAACCTCGATCATGGGTGTGTAAATTCTGGGGTGTGGCATGGCATATGCTTATCCGGGCGCGGGGGCGCTCGACTATTTCCTTTGTCATTACGAAGGATCGCGATTGCTTTTTCGTGGGCCTTCGCGGGGGCTGGAAAACCCATTTGTCGCGGTGCTGGGCGCCACGGAATCATATGGCAAGTTTGTGGAACGGCCCTATGCCGACCTGCTGCAGGGGCGGTTGGGGCTGAATGTCGTCAATCTGTCGTGCGTGAATGCGGGGGTGGATGTGTATCTGCACGAAGAACCGATCACCCGTATCGCCGCGCGGGCCGAGGTGGCGGTTGTGCAGGTCATGGGCGCGCAAAACATCTCTAACCGGTTCTACGCCGTGCATCCGCGCCGCAATGACCGGTTTCTGGGCGCGACGCCTTTGCTGCGATCCGTCTATCGCACAGTTGATTTTACAGAGTTTTCTTTTACCAGGCACCTGTTGACCGTGCTGCAGGCCACCTCGCAAGAGCGGTTTGCCATGGTGGCAGCGGAGCTGCGGCTGGCTTGGGTCACGCGGATGAAGCTGCTGCTCGACCGGCTGCCCAAACAGCGGATCTTGCTGTGGATGGCCGATGCGCCGCCGCCGCCCGGAGCCACGCTGAACCTGAACTGCGACCCTTTGTTGATTGACGCCGAAATGATTGCGGCGCTGCGGCCCTATGTGACCTCATACGTCGAGATGACCCCCTCGCGGGAGGCGCGGATGGAGGGGGCGGATGGCCGGGTTTGCTCGGAGATGGAGATACCGGCGGCGCGGGCCTTACCGGGCCAAAGCTTTCATCGCGAGGTGTCTGCAAGGCTGGCAGAGGTGCTGGAGCAGATCATGTAAACAAAAGGGGCGCCCCGTGATGAGACGCCCCCTTGTTATTCTGCCGAATTCTTAAAGCTTTGCGATCATTTCGGGCACGGCGGTGAAAAGATCGGCAACCAGACCGTAGTCGGCGACCTGAAAGATCGGCGCTTCTTCGTCCTTGTTGATCGCTACGATCACCTTGCTGTCCTTCATGCCAGCCAGATGCTGGATTGCGCCGGAGATACCGACCGCAACATACAGCTTTGGCGCCACAACTTTACCTGTCTGGCCAACTTGCCAATCGTTCGGCGCATATCCTGAATCGACGGCAGCGCGGCTGGCGCCAACGGCGGCGCCGAGCTTGTCTGCGAGGCCCTCGATCAGATCAAAGCTATCCTTGGACCCAACGCCGCGCCCGCCGGAAACCACGACCCCGGCCGAGGTCAGTTCGGGACGATCCGAAGAGGCGACCTTGTCGGCAAGCCAAGCCGACAGGCCCGCTTCGCCCGGTCCGCTGATTTTTTCGACCGAAGCCGAGCCAGAGGGCGCGGCAGCGGTGAAGCTGGCGGTACGGACCGTAAAGACCTTTTTCGCATCCGCCGATTTAACGGTCTGGATCGCGTTTCCGGCATAGATCGGGCGTTCAAAGGTGTCGGCATCGACCACCATTGTCGCATCCGAGATCACCATCACGTCCAGCAATGCCGCCACGCGGGGCATGACGTTCTTGTTAAAGGCAGTCGCGGCTCCGCAGATATGGCTGTAGCCGCCCGCCAAGGAGACCAGCAAAGCGGCGGTCGATTCGGCCATGCCGTGGCAATAGGCGGGGTCGTCGGCAAAGAGCACCTTGGACACACCGGCCAGCTTTGCGGCCTCCGCGGCTGCGGCGCCGCCGCCCGTGCCCGCGACCAGCACATGAACGTCGCCCAAAGAGGCGACGGCAGCCAGCGTTTTGCCGACCGCGTCAGCGGCAAGTTGGCCCTCGTTCACATCGGCCAGAAGAAGAACAGCCATCAGATCACCCCTGCTTCGTCTTTGAGTTTCGCAATCAACTCGTCCACCGATCCAACCTTGACCCCAGCCTTGCGGCCCGCCGGTTCAATGGTCTTAAGAATCGCCAGACGCGGAGCGACGTCCACGCCGTAATCGGCGGGGGTTTTCATCGCCATCGGCTTGGCCTTGGCCTTCATGATATTCGGCAGGCTGGCATAGCGCGGATCGTTCAGGCGCAGATCAACGGTGACAATCGTCGGCATTTTCACCGAAATCGTCTGCAAACCGCCGTCCACTTCGCGCGTCAGAACGGCCTTGTCGCCTTCGATGGCCAGCTCAGAGGCAAAGGTGCCCTGGCTCCAGCCCAACAGCGCCGACAGCATCTGCCCGGTGGCATTCATGTCATTGTCGATGGCCTGCTTGCCGCAAAGGACCAGACCCGGCGATTCTTCGCGAACCACGGCGGCCAGCAATTTTGCGACGGCGAGCGGCTCGATATCGGTCTGCACGTTATCGGTGGCCTCGATCAGGATGGCGCGGTCAGCGCCCATGGCGAGCGCGGTGCGCAGGGTTTCCTGCGACTGCTTCAAGCCGATCGATACCACGATCACCTCGGTCGCGATGCCTTTTTCCTTCAGCCGGATCGCCTCTTCGACGGCAATCTCGTCAAAGGGGTTCATCGACATTTTCACATTGGCCAAATCGACACCGCTGCCGTCCGCTTTGACGCGAACCTTTACGTTGTAGTCGATCACGCGTTTGACAGGCACCAGGACCTTCATCGGCTGATATCTCCTCTGCATCGGCCGCGACGGGCCATCCCAAGCTCTGGCGCGGTATTATCCTGTCAAGCCTGTTTGCAACAGACCAAAATCGACGGGAATCCGCGTCCCTACGTCGCGTATGGAACGAATTGGTTGATCAAGAACGAAGTGGCGGCGCAAATGCCGTGGGGAAGGGGCGGCACAAGGCGGGCCTCATGCCCCGGGGGCCTTGGACGAATTGCGGCCGGGTCACGCTGTGACAGACGCTAAGGCGCCTGCTGGGTCAGGTTTATTGCGCCATTCTCTTGGCCGGCCATCCGACCCTAACGATTCGCGCCCGGCACCCAAAGGACATCGGACTTGCCGTCGTCATTTGCGATGCGCCCGGCGACAAAGAACCAATCCGACAGCCGGTTCAGATACTTCACCGCCTCGGGGTTCACGGCCTCAGTCGTCGCCAGTTCGGTGGCCAGACGTTCGGCGCGACGGCAAGTGGTGCGGCAGAGATGCAAATAGGCGGCCAGCGCCGAGCCGCCGGGAAGGATAAAGCTGCGCAGGGGGGTAAGGCGGGTGTTATAGGCGTCGATCTCGGCCTCAAGCCGGTCCACCTGCGCGGCGATCATCCGCAGGCGCGGGTAAGGAGCGGTGGCGTCGTTTTCAATATCGGGAGTGCACAGATCCGCGCCCAGATCAAAGAGATCGTTCTGGATCCGCGCAAGGGCCGCGTCAAGATCGCTCTGCGCATGCAGCCGCGCGATCCCGATCGTGGCGTTGGTCTCGTCCACCGTGCCATAAGCCGACACGCGCGGCGAATGCTTGGCCACCCGGCTGCCATCGCCGAGACCGGTCTCACCCTTGTCCCCGGTGCGGGTATAGATCTTGGACAGGACCACCATCAGCCGCGCGCCCGGAAATAGGCAAAGCCGACGATCAGCACCACGGCCACGGCCTGCGCCGCGATCCGGTAGCGCATCAGGCGATTGGCGTGCAGGCGGTTGAACTCTCCGCCTTTGCCAAAGCTGCCGATGCCAACGGCAAGCACCGCAAGCACCACAAGGCACGCAATGGCCGCGAGGATAAAGATGGGATCATTGATCATGGCGCTCTCCGCTGTCGCCCTTGATGTAGGGGATCCGCGCGGAAAAGCGAATAGGAAAAGCCCTGCGGCCTATCCGCGCGCTATCACCCAATCGAGCAGGCGCGTTGGCAGCAAGCGGCGCAGGAACCCCGCGAAATAGGTGGGCGTGGTGACGTAATAGCGCGCGCGGGGGCGGCGGGATTCAAGCGCATGGATCAGCTTGGCCGTGACCGCCGAGGCCGGCAGTTCAAACCGGTCCGGCCCCCTTGCCGTATAGAGCCGCTCGATCAGGGGGGCATATTCTTCGCGCCGTGCCGAGTTTTTCCAATCAATCCAGCGTTCGAAATGCGGGATCGCTTTGGCTCGGATATCCGAGGTGATCGGCCCCGGCTCGATCAAAATGGGGAGAATCCCCGTACCCGCCATCTCGATGCGCAGTACGTCCGTCATCCCTTCCATCGCGAATTTGGTGGCGACATAGGCCCCGCGCCATTTCGCCCCGACCAGCCCAAGGACCGAGGAGCAGTTGACGATCCGCCCGTGGCCCTGCGCCCGCATCAGCGGGATCAGGCGGCGGGTCAGGTCGTGATAGCCGAATAAATTGGTCTCGAATATGGCGCGCAGGGCAGCGCGGGGCAGATCTTCGACCGCGCCCGGACAGGCATAGGCGCCGTTGTTGAACAGCGCATCGAGCGTGCCGCCGGTACGGGTGATGACCTCTTGGACGGCGGCGGCGATGGAGCTTTCGTCGTCATAGTCGAGGGTAAAACTCTCCAGCCCCTCGGCCCGCAGGCGGGCGCAATCGGCCTCTGCGCGGCAGGTGGCAAAGACGCGCCAGCCGCGCGCGGCCAGACCATGAGCCGCGTCATAGCCGATGCCCGAGGAGCAACCGGTGATCAGAACGCTGCGCGGGCTCATTCCTGATCTCTGCCGAAATGGGTCGAGGCGACGGTGGCGCGGGCACGGTAATGGGATTCTTCTGCCTCGCTCAGCCCGTTTTCGAAATACCAGGGCCGGTGCCCGGTCAAGAACCCCGGACCGCTGACGCGGATCGCCGGGATCCGGGGCTGCGAGGTCAGGATGCCGAAATCGGGCAGATGCGGTTGTGGGACATGCAGGAAAAAGGTCGTGTCCACATTGGTGCCGAAAACACGGGCCACCAGCTTGTTGGCAAAGAACCGGCGGAAGTAGCCGCGGATGGTTTGCGAGGTGCCAAATTTGCGATGCAGATCGATCTTTTGCGCGTCCGGGATATCCGGCGCCAGCCCGACCTTGGCCACGCGGTAGCGGGCACCAAGCGCGAAAAGCCAGGTCAGGAAGTCGGGCGCGATGGGATTTGGCAGGTCCAGATCGGGATCGGTAAAGATAAAGGCTTGTCCGGCACCCGCAGCATGGGCAGCCCTTTTGACCGCCCGGCGCGGGCCGATATTGGCACGGAGCGGCTGCAATCGAGCCTTGGCGCGAAACGCGGGCGAGGCAAGGTAGTCACTCAGCGGCGCGAAGTTCGAGCCCTGTTCCAGCACGGTCACGTTGGAAAATCCATTGTCCGCGAACCAATCCACGGTGCCGCGCAGATAGGTCAGCTGCTCAAAAGAATTGATGAACACCGGCAGGTTGGCGCGTAAATTCGCCTCGTGCTCTGGGGCTTGGGTCATGGGCTGCTCCTGCCGTCGCGTCTCTTGCGAACGCCTTTGGCGCAGAATGCACGATGCGGCGCGGCGGTCAAATGACAAGCGCCCCGCGACTTCTATTTCGCGGCTGCTGTTGCTGGAAGGGCAGGGTTGCCTAGGGCTGGTCGGCCAGCAACGAGGTGGAGATATAGCCCTCGATCCCGTCGCCCTCGATCCGGATCAATGTCCAGCCCGATGCCGCGTCCGAGGTGGCCACAACGCTAACCGCCTCGCCGCGCGGCAGCCTTTCGAGGACGGCAAAATCCTTGGACGGCCCCTCGCGGACATTGGCGGAGGCGACGGAGAAATAGCGCAGGACGCGCTGCAGGGCAGGTTCAGGCTCGGGCGTCTGCGCGATGAGGATTTCGGGTTCTGGCGGGAAAATAGGGGTCCGTAAAATCGGGGGGATCAGCGTTTCCACCGGAACATAGACGGCCTCAACCACGGCTTCGGTGGACTCTGGGCTTTGCATGGTGGCGGTCAAAGCCACGGGTTCAAGGTCAGCGCCCGGCAGGGTTTCGGGGGATGCGGTTTGCGCGGCGGCGGGGGCGGCGCCTGTGGTCATCAGCCCATATCTGACCTGTCCGCGGTCCGTCCCCGCAATGCCAAAGGTCAGAAAAATGACCCCAGCGAGGCCAAAGTAAGCCGAATTATCACACACCCACCCCAATTCACGCGTCGATATTTAGCATAAAGCCGGGCCGATGCGGCGGGAAATTGGCGGGGACAGTCCCCCTATTACCCGGATGCGACTCGCGCTTTGCGGCGCTTTCCGTCTGGACCGGGCGCGGCAGGCGCACTAAACAACATCCATGTCCGATACGCCCCAAGACCCCAAGATAGAGCCCATAACCCTTGCCGAGCCGCTTAGCCGCGCCATCGGCGAGCGCTATCTGACCTATGCTTTGTCCACGATCATGCACCGCGCGCTGCCTGATGCGCGCGACGGGCTAAAGCCAGTGCACCGCCGGATTCTGTTTGCAATGCGTGAATTGCGGCTGTCGGCGACGGGGGGGTTTCGCAAATCGGCAAAGATATCGGGCGATGTCATGGGCAATTATCACCCGCACGGCGACGCCGCGATTTACGATGCCATGGCCCGCCTCGCGCAGGATTTCAACCAGCGCTATCCGCTGGTCGACGGACAGGGCAATTTTGGCAATATCGACGGCGATAACCCGGCCGCCGCCCGCTATACCGAGGCGCGCCTGACCGCGATTGCCGAGACCTTGATGGAAGGGCTGGCCGAAAACGCGGTCGATTTCCGCCCCAATTATGATGGCACCCTCGAAGAGCCCGAGGTGATGCCCGCCGCCTTTCCAAACCTGCTTGCCAATGGCTCCAGCGGGATTGCGGTTGGCATGGCAACCAATATCCCGCCGCATAACCTGGATGAGTTGATCCTTGGCTGCCATGCGCTGCTGAAAGACCCGGACATGTCCGACGAGGCGCTGGTCGATCTGATCCCCGGCCCCGATTTTCCGACCGGCGGCGTCATCGTGGAGCCGCGCGCGAGTATCCTTGAGGCTTATCGCACCGGGCGCGGATCCTTTCGCACCCGCGCCAAATGGGAGATCGAGGATCTGGGCCGCGGCACATGGCAGATCGTGGTCACCCAGATCCCCTATCAGGTCGCCAAGTCCAAGCTGATCGAAAAGCTGGCCGAGATCATCCAGACCAAAAAGGTGCCCATTCTGGCTGATGTGCGCGACGAAAGCGCCGAGGATATCCGCATCATTCTGGAGCCGCGCGTCAAGACGGTGAACCCCGATATGCTGATGGGGATGCTTTTCAAGAATTCCGATCTCGAAAGCCGGTTCAGCCTTAATCTGAACGTGCTGATCGACGGCAAGGTGCCAAAGGTTTGCAGCCTCAAAGAAGTGCTGCGCGCCTTTCTGGACCACCGCCGGATCGTTTTGCGCCGCCGCGCCGAGCACCGGGTCGAAAAGATCGATCACCGGCTGGAGGTGCTTGAAGGCTTCATCATCACCTTCCTCAATCTGGACCGGGTGATCGACATCATCCGCTATGACGCCGAACCCAAAGCCGCCCTGATGCGCGAAACCTGGGGCCGCGCGCATCGGCGTGCGGAGAATGAAAAGGACTATGTCTCGCCCCCACCCGGCGAAGGCGAACTGACCGAGGTGCAGGCAGAGGCCATCTTGAACATGCGCCTGCGGTCTTTGCGGCGTCTGGAAGAGCTGGAACTGTTGGCCGAACGCGACGCGCTGATGGTCGAACGGGCGGGGCTCGCGGACCTTTTGGAAAGCGCCAAGCTGCAGTGGAAGCAGATCGGCACCGAGTTGGAGGCGATCCGCAAGCAATTCGGCAAAGAGACCGTTCTGGGCCGCCGCCGCACCCTTTTTGCCGAAGCGGGTGAGGTCGAGGATGTGCCGTTAGAAGCCATGATCGAGCGCGAGCCGATCACGGTGATCTGCTCGGCCATGGGCTGGATCCGGGCCGTGAAAGGCCATGTCGATCTGGGGATCGAACAGAAATTCAAGGACGGTGATCAGGCCCGTTTCATCTTTCACGCCGAGACGACCGACAAGATCTTGCTCGTCGGCGGCAATGGGCGGTTCTACACGCTTTTGGGCGCCAACCTGCCGGGCGGGCGCGGCATGGGCGAGCCGGTGCGTTTGATGGTGGATCTGCCGAATGATGCCGAGATTATCGATCTGATCATCTGGCGGGGGGCTGAGAAATTCCTCGTGGCGTCCAGCGCAGGCGACGGGTTTGTGGTGCCGTCCGAAGAGTTGGTGGCGCAGACCAAGGCCGGCAAACAGGTGCTGACGCTGGGCGCCGGGGTCAAAACCGCGCTGTGCCGCCGCGTTGCGGGCGATAGCGTGGCCGTAGTGGGCGACAACCGCAAGATGCTGGTTTTTGCCCTGTCCGAACTGCCGGAAATGGCAAAGGGCAAGGGCGTGCGGCTGCAAAAGTACAAGGACGGCGGGCTGTCGGATGCCACGACCTTTGTGCGGGCCGCCGGATTGGCGTGGAAAGATCCCGCCGGGCGCACCCGCACCGAGACCGATCTGACCGAATGGCAGGCCGCGCGGGCAACGGCCGGGCGGATGGCCCCGCGCGGATTCCCGCGGGACAACCGCTTTACCTCCTGAGGGGGGGGTCAGACCTCGATCCACATGCGCAGAAGGTTTGATCTTGTCTTGGCAAGGCTGTCGAACAGTGTCGTCTTGCCCTCACGGGCAAACACTGCTTCGACCGCCTGATCGAGGTCAAACAGCATTTCGCGCCGATCGGACTGGCGGATCAGGCTTTGCACCCAGCCGACCACAGCCAGCCTTTCGCCCCGCGTCACCGCTTCGACCTGATGCAGGGTGGTGGTGGGATAGAGGATCATATCCCCCGCCGCCAGCTTGATCGCCCGTGATTCCAAGGGGTCTTCGATGATCAGCGCGCCGCCGTCGTAACTGGCCGGATCGGCCAGAAACAGCGTAAAGGACAGATCCGAGCGCATCGCCCCCATCATCGCGTCATCGACATGCAGCCCATAAGTCTGCCCCACGCGGTAGCGTGACAGCAGCATCGGGCTCATCGATTTGGGCCGCGCGGCGGAGCGGAACATCGTGTTTTCCCTCAGCGCTCGCTCTACGCGGGCAAGGATCGCATCCCGCTCGGGCGAGGCGGTGGCCTGATCATTGGCCTTCACCTCGCGCGCATGGCGGCCTGCGGTCTTTTTGCCGTCGTTGAACGCCAGCGCGCGGGCGGCCTCGGCCAGAACCGAAACCTCTGCGGGCGGGATGACGCCTTGCAGGACGACAAACATCACTTCACCTTGAAAGCGACGAGTTCGATCTTGGCGGCGGCAGCGGCGAAAAGCGAGGGATCGCCGCCGATTGTCCCGGTTGGGGTGACAGCGGGCAGGGCCGGGGCCAATTCGTCCAGCGCAGCAATAGTCGCGGCGGCGGCACCGGCAACGGCGGCATCGGGGCTGCCGGCCAGCAGACTCGCACGGTCCTTTGCCGCCTGCACAAATCCCCAAGCGTCCTGATATTCATGCAACTCGCCAATGGCGCCATCGACCACGCCTTCGGACCATTCATCGCCTGCCTTGCGGATCAGATGCACGAGCGCGGTGAAATCATCGCGCGGATCACCTGCCACGGCCACATCGCGCGCCGCGTCAATCGCGCTCAGCACCTCGGCGCGGATCGCATTCAGGCTGGCCTGATCGGCTCCGGCTGCGGCGGCACCCACCAGCGCCTCCAGCTTATCCTCGAATTGCGGCTGGCCCAACTCTTCCAGTTCCTGCTCGATGCCCTCGTAAACCTCGGCGAGGGGATGGCCCATGTGGGCCTGACCATCGGTCTGCACGCCCGCCGCCCAAAGAGTGAATCCGGAGTTCAGATGGCCTTCGATCTGCAAAAGACCGGCCAGAAAATCGACCGTCTCATCGCCCGAAGCCACCGAGCCGGATTCCCCCGCCTCGCCGCCTTCGCCTTCGGCCAGCCAAAGCGTCGCGCCCATCTTGGCGGCGCTGTCGAGCGCGGAGGCGGGGCTATCGGCCATGGCGGGCGCGGTTGCAAGGCTAATGGAGGCGGTGGCCAGGGCCAGATTGCGCCAAAGACGGGGTTGGACGGGGCGGGAGAGTTTGATCATCATGCGGGATTCCTTTAGCTGACTGTTACACTCAGGAATACAAAGTCAGCCGGGGCAAGTCAAGATTACCTGAGTAAAAGACTTTGGAATCTAAACCGCCTCGACCCCCAACCAAACGCCGCCTTCGGGGCGCAGGGTAAGGATCATCACCGGTTTGGGCGCGCGGCCCGGGATCGCAGTAAACCGGAAGCGGGCGAGCAGGGTGGCCAGAATGATCACCGCCTCTTGCAGCGCAAAGGAGGCGCCGATGCAGATGCGCGGCCCGTCGCCAAAAGGCAGATAGGAAAAACGGTCGATGGATTTGGGGTGGGTAAAACGGGCGGGGTCAAAGCCATCGGGATTGTCCCATAAGAGCGCGTTGCGGTGCAGCGCGTAGATCGGCAGGATCACAGTATCGCCAACCCGCACCTCGCGCCCGCAAAGGCTGTCCGGCTCCATCGCGGTCCGCGCCAGAAAGGCCGCAGGCGGATAAAGCCGCAGCGCCTCGTCCACGATGCGGCGCACCAGGGGGCAGGGCGTGCAAATCGCCGGCTTCGGCGGGACGGTCGCCCAAAACGCCCAGCGCCTCGGCCCGCGCCGCGTCTTGGACGGCGGGGTCATGAGCACACAGGTATAGCGCCCAGGCGAGCGTGAGGGCGGTCGTCTCGTGGCCCGCGACGATAAAGGTCAGAAGGTTGTCGCGCAGCTCATCCGTGGACATCTGGCGCTTGGTGGTCGGGTCTTCGGCGGCGAGAAGCAGGTCCAGCAGATCCGGCACGCCAGTTTTCGGCCGCATCTTCCGCCCGGCAATTGCGCCATTGGCGGCCGATTTCATCGCGCGCAGGCTGGCCCCCGAAAACAGGCGTCCGGGCCGCGGCACCCAAGCTGGCGCGCCGATGACATCCAGCAGCGACAGCCGCGCGGTCTGCAGCATGTAGGATTCGATGGCGCCGTGGATGGCGTCTCGGTCAAACCCCGCGCCGCCCGAAAAGGTGACGTCCGAGATCACCTCAAAGGTCGCGGTGACCATCTCGGAAAACAGATCCGCCGTTCCCTTGGCCTGCCCGCCGATCTGCGCCGCAATCCGCTCGGCGCTGCGCGTGGCGGCCAGCGTCATCACAGGCGCCAGTGCTGTGACATTGCGATGCGAAAACACCGGCGCCGCCGCCCGCCGCTGCCATTGCCAATGCGCACCCTCAGCCACGAACATGCTTTGTCCGATCGCGGGGCCCAGGATCAGCTTGGTGACCACCGATTTGGGATAGACCTCTACCCGATCGCGCAGGATCTGCTTCAGTGCGCCGGGGTCCATTACCATATGCCAGCGCTTGCCGGTGACGCCGGACAAGATCGGCACCTGGGTCGCCGCGTGGGGGATCAGCTCCAGCACATTGCGCCGCCCGGTCCGAAACGAGCCGAAGATGCCAAGCGGCTGAGTGTGCAGCGGCACACGGACGGGCAGGGTGGGGATCTGGTCAAGGGCCATCTGGGCCTCCTCGCAACAAACATAGGATGTTTGACTGCAACGGCAAAGCGGCATTGGAGCGCGGCCCCTGCGGTTGCTTTGTTCGGGCTGCAGGTCTATCCCGATATGAACGAGCCCCGACCAAAGGACCAACCCATGCGCGCTTTCGCTCCCCTCCTCGCCCTCCTTGCGGTAATCTCCTGTGCCAACAAGGAATTGACCGAGCCGCGCGCCGATCTGGGCAACTTTGGGCTGGGCCTCAATATCGTGGTGGCCGACAATGTGCAGATGGTGCCGATCTCGCGTCCCGCCACGGTCGAGGAATGGGAAACGGCGATGCAGCTGGCCATCGACGAGCGCTTTGGCCGCTACACCGGCACCAAGGCCTATAACCTTGGGATCGCGGTCGATGGCTATGCGCTGGCCCCGCCCGGCATTCCGATCATCGCCTCGCCCAAGTCGGTGCTGGTGATCACGGCGAACATCTGGGACGACGCGGCGCAGCTGAAGCTGAACGAAGAGGGCAAGCAGCTGATGGTCTTTGAAAACCTGACGCCCGAAGAGGTGATTGGTTCGGGATTGACCAAAACCCGCGAGCAGCAGATGGCGGCGCTGGCCTTTAATGCGGCCTATGCGGTCGAGCAATGGCTGATGGAACATCCCGAATGGTTCGCGGCCGTCGCTGCCGCGCAGGCCGATGCCGAGATGGCGGAAATGCTACAAGCGCTGTCTGACGGCCCCGCCCCCGAGGCCCCCGCCAACTGAGGCTTGATTTTCCCCAGACAAGCCTTTAAGTCGCCGCCCGTAGACCAAGCGGGGCCATATCGGCCCCCCCAGACCCGAGGGGCGCCCGACCATGGCAAAGGCAAAGTTTGAACGGAATAAGCCGCACGTTAACATTGGCACGATTGGCCACGTTGACCACGGCAAGACCACTCTGACGGCAGCGATCACCAAGTATTTTGGGGAATTCCGCGCCTACGACCAGATCGACGGCGCACCCGAAGAGCGGGCGCGTGGGATCACGATCTCGACCGCGCATGTGGAATATGAGACGGAAGCCCGTCACTACGCCCATGTCGACTGCCCCGGCCACGCGGATTATGTGAAGAACATGATCACC
>CAIYZT010000406.1 GCA_903930735.1 uncultured Paracoccaceae bacterium
AACCGCCATCTTCCAATACATCAACGGCTTCTATAACCCGCGCCGTCGACATTCAGCATTGGGAGGCAAAAGCCCCTTGGCCTTCGAACGCCAAGTAGCCTAAACGAGCACTTGGGGCGGCACAAATACGCGACAAGACCACTCCATTGCCCCCCGCGGCAAACTGCCGTCGGGGAAGGGTCACATGGGTCAATTCTCAATGGAAATTACGTGCCCAAGTGGGTCACTTCTGGGTGCAAATCAACAGGTCTAAACACAAGAAAGCTAAAGAACTCTGACATCGGTCCTCTCCAAAAGAATGTAGCATAACGCCGTTCGCAACAAATTTACAACTTTCGCTTCGTCCAAATGGCGGCCATTCGCATCCCGAAGAAGGCTCTCAAACCTCACAGTCAAAGCCCGCAGCAAATATCCACACCCCACACCCCCGCACCCCACCGAAAACGCCGTCACCGCCCAGTCTTTGCCGTCAAAGTCGAGTTCCCGCGTCTGCCCGCCCCGCGCCCCACAAGAGCCTGCTCCAAGATCGTAAAGCTAAGGCTCCACCAGCGTGGCGATCACCGCCCGGTCTCTGGCCTTTGCGGGCCGTAGCCCCATCGCTTATCTGGCCGTCATCAGCGCGGTCACCGGCGCCAATTGAACGCTCGATCCGCGCCCTTCGACCATCCATTCCAGAATGGCCGCCACCGTTTCGGGCCGGGTCTGACCTATCACCAAAACCTTTCCCTCCTGCACCGCCTTGAAGGCCGCTCGGTCCAGATAGCGGCGGATCACGGCGGTAGCCTCGCCTTCGGCGTCCAGCACGCGAAAGATCGAGGCATGGGCAAGGCCCTCGCGCTGCGCGACCTGATCGGCGGCGCCAAGCCCTTGCTCATAGGTCACGATCCCGCGCCCCTGCGCCTTGAGAATGGGGATGGCCTGCGTCGCAAGGGGCCGGTTTTCCTGCAGCCCGCTCGCAGCGGCATCCAGCATGGCGACGGTTTGCGGCAGGGCCAGCGCCAAAGCATGAAAGCTCTGCTCCAGATCGGCCGGGGTCGCGCCCTCGGGCAAGGCGCCGATTTCGATCATTACTTCCTGCCCCGCCGCGCGGTAGGCCTGCGCCGCCTCTGCCGCATCCGGCGCCGAGGGATCAATGACAAAGGTCACCGCAAAGGGCAGGTTAGCCAGATCCTCCCGCGACATGCCCGCAGCGCCGATATCGTGCAATAGAATGGCAAAGAGCGGCACCCCCGCTTCGGCCGCAAAGGGGCGGGCAAAGGCGAGCAGGGGCGGCTGTTCGGCTGCCTCCAGCGCGAGCACTTCAAGAGCTGGCTCCGCAGGTTCGGCATCGCCGATCCGGGGCAGCCGGTCGGTCGTCACCCCCGGTACCTGCTTGTCCAATCCATCATCCATCGCAATTTGAACATCGGGCGCGGCGGCGGCGGCCATCGTTTCGGCCGCCGGAGCCTCAGTGGCAGGCTGATCGGGCTCAGGGAGCGGGGCATCGGGCAGATCGGCGGCATTTTCATCGGTCGCAGGCGCCTGCGGTGCCGCGGGGACCTGCAGCAACGCCGTTTCGGTCGCCGGTTCCGCCTGAGGCAGTTCGGGCACGGCCTCATCAGACTGCGCAGGCGGGGCGGCTGGAGGGTCCAGCAGCTTGTCTTGCTGCGGCGCGGGCATGGTCCCCGCATCCGGGGTCGGCGCTATGTCTGCGCCCGGAACCGTCGGGCTGACCGGCTCGCTCAGAGGCAGATCCGGGGCCGTTTCGGCGATCGGAGGGTTGGCATCGGTGCCCACTTCGGGAGCCATGGGCAATTTCTGAGCCTGCGCAGCGGGAACTTCGGGCTGGGCAATCTGCTCTGGGGGCTCGGCGGCCGATACAGTGGCGGGTACTGCAGCGGGTTCCACTACAGCCATTTCGGTTTCGCTCGCGCCTATCGCAGCCTCACCATCAGCGCTCTCAACAACGGCTTCACTTGCGTCCTTCGCAACCGTGCTTTCGCTAGCCTCGGCCTCCTGACCCGAGCCTTCCGCTTGGACCTCAAGGACTTGCGGCGCTTCCGGCTCTGCCACTGGCACCGCTTTCGCGGCTACTCCAGCAGGCACCGCCCCTTTGGGCGCAACCAGTGACACCACCCCAAGGCCGGCAGTACAGACAACCAACCCCCAAAGAAGACCCAAGAAAAACCCACGGCTCACGCCCCATACTCCTGCATCATCCGCTCGACTGCCTATCTGCCAACTTGCCTATCTGCTTGACGCCTCCGCGCCCTTCTGCCCATCTATACCTCGGCCAGCTTCGGTCTTCACCCCAAAACTTACGGCCTGCTCAAGATGCTGCTTCTGATCGACAACTATGACAGCTTTACCTATAATCTCGTGCATTATCTGGGCGAGCTTGGCGCGGACGTGCGCGTGGTGCGCAATGATGCGATGTCGGTGCAAGAGGCGATTGCCCTGCGGCCCGAGTTGATCGTGCTCTCGCCCGGCCCCTGCGATCCGGCCTCGGCGGGGATCTGCTTGCCCCTTACCCGCGCTGCAGCCGCCGCTGATATCCCTCTATTGGGGGTGTGCCTGGGTCATCAGACGATTGGCGAGGCTTTCGGCGGCGAGGTGAAGCGCTGCCACGAGATCGTACATGGCAAAATGGGCCAGATGAACCATGCGGGCACGGGCATGTTTCGCGGCCTCCCCTCGCCCTTTTTGGCCACGCGTTACCATTCGCTGATCGTGGCCCGCGACACTTTGCCGGCCGAACTGGAGGTGACCGCCTGGCTTGATGACGGCACAATCATGGGCCTGCGCCACCGCGAAAAGCGGATTGAGGGCGTACAGTTCCACCCCGAATCCATCGCCTCCGAACATGGCCACCAATTGCTGCGCAATTTCCTGAAAAGCGCCCGCGAAGCGGCCTTAGCATGAGCGCGGAGGGCCTGAAGCCGCTGATCGCCCTTGCGGCCGAGCGCGCTCTGAGCCGCGCCGAGGCGCAAACCGCCTTTGAGATTCTGTTTGAGGGTGCCGCCACGCCGGCCCAGGTCGGCGGATTCCTGATGGCCCTGCGCACGCGCGGCGAAACGGTGGACGAATTTGCCGCCGCCGCCTCTGTCATGCGGTCGAAATGCCACGCCGTCGTCGCTCCGCCAGGCGCGATGGACATTGTCGGCACCGGCGGGGATGGCAAGGGCACGCTGAATATCTCGACCGCGACAGCCTTTGTTGTGGCGGGCGCGGGGGTGAGTGTGGCCAAGCACGGCAACCGCAATCTGTCCTCCAAATCCGGCGCGGCGGATGCACTAAGCGTTTTGGGCCTGAATGTTATGGTCGGCCCCCAGGTTGTGGAACGCTGCCTCGCTGAGGCCGGGATCGGTTTCATGATGGCGCCGATGCATCATCCCGCGATGCGTCATGTGGGGCCGATCCGGGCCGAACTCGGCACCCGAACGATCTTTAACATTCTGGGACCGCTGACAAATCCCGCTGGCGTCAAACGGCAACTGACCGGCGCTTTTAGCACGCATCTGATTCGCCCGATGGCCGAAACCCTGCGCGCGCTGGGATCCGAGCGGGCCTGGCTCGTGCATGGCTCCGATGGAACCGACGAGTTGTCGATCGCCGGGCCTTCGGCTGTAGCAGCGCTGGCAGATGGCCAGATTTCCGAATTTGAGGTCCATCCCGAAGAGGCGGGCCTGCCGCTGCATCCGTTTTCGGCGATTCTGGGCGGCACTCCGGCGGAAAACGGCGCAGCTTTTCATCAGCTTGTGGATGGCGCGCCGGGAGCCTACCGCGATGCGGTCTTGCTCAATTCCGCCGCCGCGCTGTTGGTTGCTGGCAGGGCCGCAAATCTGCGCGAAGGGGCTGAAATAGCCCGAGAATCTATAGATTCCGGCGCGGCAAAAGCCAAACTTGCCGCCTTGGTACGATTGACGAACACCTGAATTTTCGAAGGAAATTCGTTCTGTCTGGTGGTGGCCCCGATTTTCCTTCGAAAAATCAGGCCAGCCCAACGGTAATTTCTAGTGCGATCAAACGCTTAAGGCAACCTCGCCTCCAATTGGCCCGCCGCCCTTTCCTTTTTTCACCCTTGCCGATAGCTTTGGCCGATGAGCACCATCCTAGACCGTATCAAGACCTACAAGTTGCAAGAGATCGCAGCCCGCAAACTTGTCCGCCCATTGGCGCAGATTGAGGCCGCTGCCCGCTGCGCTTCGGCTCCGCGCGGTTTTGCTGCCGGCCTGACGCGGGCTGCCACCAAGGGCTATGCCTTGATCGCCGAGATCAAGAAAGCCAGCCCTTCAAAGGGCTTGATCCGCGCCGATTTCGATCCGCCCGCCTTAGCCCGCGCCTATGAGGCGGGCGGCGCCACCTGCCTTTCGGTCCTTACCGACACGCCCTCGTTTCAGGGCGAAGATGCCTTTTTGGTGGCGGCGCGCCGCGCAACGAACCTTCCCGTGCTGCGCAAGGATTTCCTCTACGATCCCTGGCAGGTCGCCGAATCCCGGGCGCTTGGTGCCGATGCAATCTTGATCATCATGGCCTCTGTGTCGGACGCCCTGGCCGCCGAGATCGAAGAGGCCGCGCTGACCTTTGGGATGGACGCGCTGATCGAAGTGCATGACGAGGCGGAGTTGGATCGGGCGCTCGCGCTAAAATCACCGCTCATCGGGATCAACAACCGCAATCTGCATACGTTTGAGCTGACGCTCGACACCACGCGGCGTCTGTCGCGCTTGATCCCGCCGGACCGGCATCTGGTCTGCGAAAGTGGGCTTTATACGCCGGCCGATCTGGCTGAAATGTCCGCCTATGGCGCGCGCCGGTTCCTGATTGGCGAGTCACTTATGCGACAGGACGATGTGCAGGGGGCCACAGCAGTGCTTTTGGCAGATCCGGTGCCGGCATGAGCGGGCTCACCCATTTTGACAGCGGCGGCGCGGCTCATATGGTGGATGTTTCCGCAAAGCCGGTCAGCGCCCGGACTGCCGTTGCCGAAGGCTTTATCACCATGTCCGCCGAAACCCTGGACCTTGTGATGCAGGGCACTGCCAAAAAGGGCGATGTCCTGGGCACGGCGCGCCTTGCCGGGATCATGGGGGCCAAGAAAACCGCCGATCTGATCCCGCTTTGCCACCCCCTTGCCCTCAGCAAAGTCGCGATTGACCTTACGCCCATGCCAGAGTTGCCCGGTGTGAGGGTGACAGCAAAGGTCAAGACCAGCGGACAAACCGGCGTTGAGATGGAGGCGCTGACGGCGGTCAGTGTGGCTTGCCTGACGATCTATGACATGCTGAAGGTGGCGCAAAAGGACATGCAGATTTCCAGAATCAGGTTGGTCCTGAAAGAGGGCGGAAAATCAGGGCGTTACGAGGCGGATTTATGATTTCAGTTGAAGAGGCGCTGGCTCAGGTCCTGCACCTTTGCGCGCCGCTTCCTGCGGAAATCCTACCCTTGCGCAGCGCCCTCGGTCGGCGCATTGCAGCGCCCGTTGCGGCCCGGCTAACCCAGCCGCCCTTTGATGCCGCCGCGATGGATGGCTATGCCTTGCCCGCCCCCCCCCTCCCCGGAGCACGGTTTGATATCATCGGTCAGGCTGCTGCGGGCCGCGGCTTTGACGGCACGGTCGGCGCGGGTCAGGCGGTGCGGATTTTTACTGGCGCGCCATTACCCGCAGGCGCGACGCATATCGTGATCCAAGAGGATGCCCGCCGCGAGGCCGATCAACTGATCATCGGCGCAAACCTGGACAGCGCCCGTAATATCCGCCCGCGCGGCCAGGATTTCAGCCTAGGTCAGGTCTTTGCGCCAAAGGTCCTTGGCCCCGCCGATCTGGGGCTGCTCGCAGCGATGAACCTATCCGAGGTTGCGGTGCACCGCCGGCCGGAGGTTGCGTTTTTGTCCACTGGAGACGAGCTTGTGGCTGCGGGGCAGAGCCCGGGCCCGGATCAGATCATCGCCTCCTCCGCGCTTGCGCTCGCCGCTTTGGCGCAAACTCTTGGGGCCAAAACGCGGGTCCTGCCCATCGCCCGGGACAAACTGGATCACTTGCGCGCGGCGCTGGACCTAACTGGGGGGGCCGATCTGATTGTCACCCTCGGCGGGGCGTCCGTGGGCGATCACGATCTGATCGGTCGGCATGCCACCGATCTGGGGCTGGATCTGGCGTTTTGGAAAATCGCCCTGCGCCCCGGAAAGCCGATGATGGCCGGGCGGCGCGGCGGGGTGCCGCTGCTTGGGCTGCCGGGCAATCCGGTTTCGGCCTATGTCTGCGCCGTCCTCTTCATGCTGCCGATGTTGCGAGCGATGCAGGGCGATCCGCGGCCCGCGCCACGACCGATGCGAGCGAGCCTGGCACAGGACCTGCCGGCCTGCGGCATCCGGCGCCACTATATGCGGGCAATCCACGATCCGCAGAGCGGGTTGATCACCCCCCAAGGCTCGCAGGATTCCTCCCTGACTTGGGTTTTGGCCCAGTCGAACGCGCTCTTGATCCATCCCGAGAATGCCGCGCCGATGAAAGCAGGCCAAGAGGTCGACTATTTGCCCCTGCCTTAAGAAACCCTTGACACAAAGCGGGAACAGGGGCAGAACATTGTGTTAACAAACCTTCGGAGGCAGGGTATGCTGACGCGTAAGCAATTGGAACTTTTAAATTTCATCAAACAGCGGGTGGAGCAGGAAGGGGTTTCGCCTTCGTTCGACGAGATGAAGGATGCCTTGGATCTGAAGTCCAAATCCGGCATCCACCGCTTGATAACGGCACTGGAAGAGCGCGGATTTATCCGCCGGCTTGCCCACCGGGCCCGGGCGCTGGAAATCATCAAACTTCCCGATGTCATTGAAAAATCAGTCTTTACGCCGCGCGTCATCGCCGGCAGCAAGCCCGATCCCGTGCCGCAACCGCGCGGCGCAATGGATATCAGTGCGGTTCATGCGATCGAAATTCCGGTCATGGGCCGCATCGCCGCCGGTGTGCCGATTGAGGCGATCTCGCATGTCTCGCATCACGTGGCGGTGCCCGGCTCGATGCTGTCGGGGCGCGGGCAGCATTATGCGCTCGAGGTCAAGGGCGACAGCATGATCGAGGCGGGGATCAATGACGGCGATATCGTCGTGATCCGCGAGCAGAACACGGCTGAGAATGGCGATATCGTGGTGGCCCTCGTTGAGGATGCAGAGGCGACGCTGAAAAGGTTCCGCCGCCGGGGCAATATGATCGCGCTTGAGGCAGCAAATCCGGCCTATGAGACCCGGGTTTTTCCCGATCACATGGTCAAGGTTCAGGGACGCCTTGTCGGGTTGATCCGCAGCTACTGACCGATCCGTCAAGGTCGCGCCGGCCCAAGGGCCAGCGTCATTTTCCCCGCAGGAGCCAACTCGCCGCGCCAGCGCCGTGACGAATCATGAGACGGTGACAGGACCAAATCGCCGTTCACGAGGGAGCCCGACAAGGCTCCGGTTCGGGCCAACATCACCGGATCAATGATACGGCAATCGGGCGGCACCGGGCCTTCGACCCGGGCGGTGGTGATCACCAGATCGGCCTCAGCGCAGGCGGCCTTTAGATTGGCCGCCGCGTTTTTCCCGGTCAGACTGATGCCGACCAGACCCTCAATCTCAAACCGCCGCGCATCGCGGGGCCCCTCAAAGCCACCGCGCCGGGCCGCCACTGGTTGCAGAGCCAGATCGCCGTCGTTTTCCAGCCAAGTCTCGGCCGAAAACCCTGACCCGCGCGACTGGCTCAGCGCGCGGCCCTCGGGACCGAGCAGCCCGACGAGCCGCCCGTCATCGGCAATCAGCAGCAAGGGCCGGTCAGTCATTACCCAAAGCGCCAGCCCAAGAGCCGCAGGAACAGCCGACGCCCATCGCATGCGGCCTTGCCAGATGATCAACCAGATCCCGGCCAAGGTGATCAGCGGCAAAGCCCCTGCTTGCGGCGCGACAATCGGGGTGACCGAGCCTTCGAGGTCTGAAATCCAATGCGCGACGGCGAGGATCCAAGCCGAGGCCCTGCCCATCACCCAAAGCGCCGGCCAAGCGAGGCCCAAAGGCGCCAAAAGCGCCGCCATCGCCCCCGCGGACATGAGCAGCAGCATCGCAGGCCCGGTCAGGATATTGGCCACCAGCCCATAATCAGTGAACCGGTTGAAATGCGCCGCCGCATAGGGCGCGGTCGCGGTGCCAGCCAGGATCGAGGACAGAACCGTCACATAGACCGTCATCATCCAAGCAGGGGTCTTGGCCGCCAGAATCCGCGCGTCCAGCACATGAAACCCGGCGATCAGCACCACGGTGGCGGCAAAGGACAGCTGAAACCCCGGCTCCAGCAGCTCTTCGGGCTGCCAGATCAGCAAGATGATCCCCGCAATCGCGACCGAGCGTAGCGTCAGCGCCCGCCGGTCAAGCAGCACCGCGCCAAGCATCACCGTCACCATCAAGAACGCCCGTTCGGTCGCCACATTGGAGCCCGAGAGCATCATATATAAGGCCGCGACCCCAAAAGAGGCCACCGCCGCCAGCTTTTTGGCGTTCACCCGAAGCGCGAGGGGCGGCACCAAAGCGATGCCGTAGCGAAAGAGGGCAAAGACGAAAATGGTCAGAAATGCCATGTTCTGCCCCGAGATGGCCAGCAGATGCGCCAGGTTAGAATCGCGCAGCGCATCGACCGTGTCCGCCCGGATCCCGGAGCGATCCCCCGTCATCGCGCCGGCGGCAAAGGCCCCCGCGTCCCCCGGCACCGCCGCCCGGATCTGGGCGCCGAGCCAGGATCGCAGGCGGTTGATCCTTTGCTCGCCAGGGGCCGGCTCGGCCCAGAGCATCAGGGGATCGCGGCTATATCCGACCGCGCCCAGTTGATCGAAATAGGCCATGCGCTGAAAGTCAAAGGCGCCGGGCTCGGCCGGACCGCCGGGGGGACCGAGGGCGGCGGTGATCAATATCGTCTCGCCGGGATAGACTTCAGGATCATGGTTTTGCAGGGAAATCCGCAAGGTTTCGGGCGTTAGCGAGGGCGAAAGATCGCGCAGAACCACCTGATCCAGCACCAGTCGCAGCGCGTCGGATTGGCTGCGATCTATCGTCACCACCCTTCCCTGCACCGGGCCGCGATATTCGGTCGGCAAAACAGGCGCTCCGATACTATGAAGCCTTATCCCGCAGGCGAGCACCCCCACCAGAAGCGCCCCCAGCGCCACCATCGGTGGATGCCACAGCTCTGGCAGGACGAACCAGCCCACTACAGCCAACGCGAGTGCCGCGGCAACCACCGCGTAGTGCCACGGCGGCGGTTCAAAATTCAACGAAAACCACAGCCCGATCCCCAGCCCCATAAAGACCGGAATCCACGCAAAGAGCTGGCCGCGCGCGTTCAAAAGCGCCTCCAGCGGCCTCAGGAGCATGCTTTGCCCGCCCGCCACTTGTCTTGCTCCCTCCGGATGCCTAAAGCTGCCCCTTGATCTTGCCAAGTTATGGTTTCCGGAAAGTTAACAAATATGTCTACTTCATCCTCGACCCCCCAGGTCGTCACCCGCTTTGCCCCCTCGCCCACCGGTTACCTTCACATCGGCGGCGGGCGGACGGCGCTGTTCAACTGGCTCTTTGCCCGGGCGAATGGCGGAAAATTCCTGCTGCGGATCGAGGATACCGACCGCGAGCGTTCGACCCCTGAGGCGACGGCGGCCATCCTGCGCGGCCTGACCTGGCTGGGGCTGGACTGGGACGGCGAGGTGGTCAGCCAATGGGACCGCCGCGCCCGTCATGCCGAGATTGCGCATCAGATGCTTGCGCGAGGCACGGCCTATAAGTGCTTTTCAACACAAGAAGAAATCGCGGCCTTTCGCACGCAAGCCGAGGCAAGCGGCGCCTCCTATGCAGTTTTCCAAAGCCCCTGGCGCGGCGCTGATCCGTCGAGCTACCCCAATGCGCCTTACGTGATCCGCATGCTCGCCCCGCGGACCGGCGAGACTTTGATCGAAGATCAGGTGCAGGGCCGTGTCGTGATCAAGAATGAAACGCTGGACGATATGATCGTGCTGCGCTCGGATCTGAGCCCCACTTATATGCTGGCAGTGGTGGTCGATGATCACGATATGGGAGTGACGCATGTGATCCGCGGCGATGACCATTTGAACAACGCCGCGCGCCAACAGATGGTCTATACGGCGATGGATTGGGCCGTGCCGGTCTGGGCCCATATTCCGCTGATCCACGGCCCGGATGGCAAGAAACTGTCCAAACGCCATGGCGCGACCGGTGTCGAAGAGTATCAGGCCATGGGCTATCCTGCGGCGGGAATGCGCAATTACTTGACCCGCCTAGGCTGGGCGCATGGCGATATGGAGATCTTTGCGACCGATCAGGCGGTTGAGTTTTTTGACCTGAAAGGCATCGGCAAGGCGCCGGCGCGGCTCGATTTCAAAAAGCTGGAAAACACCTGCGGACATCATCTTTCGATGATGGAAAATGCTGCGCTGCTGCATGAACTTGACGGTTATCTGGTCGCCGCCGGGGTGGTTGCCCTAACTTCAGGGCAAAAGGACCTGTTGTCACGAGGTCTTTACTGCGTAAAGGACCGCGCAAAGACTTTCCCGGACTTGATTGAAAAGGCTCACTTTATGCTCATTTCGCGGCCTATTGTGGCGGATGAGCCCGCGGCAAAGGCGCTTGATCCAGTATCCCGTGGCATACTGAAATCCTTGACGCCGCAGTTGCAAACTGTAAGCTGGACAAAGGAAGAAATTGAACCGATCCTTAACCAATTTGTCGCACAAAACGGGTTAAGCTTCGGCAAGCTGGCCGGGCCGATCCGCGCGGCCCTCGCCGGGCGAAGCACGACACCAAGCGTTTTCGACATGATGCTCGTCATCGGCCGAGACGAAACTATCGCCCGGCTAACGGAGGCGTCGGCCTGATCGCCCGCAACCAATAGCCGCAGACACGCCGGCGCAGATGCTCCGGCTTTGGGGGACAGATGATGACCGACGTTGCACGCTCTGCAAAACTGACGCTGGACGGCAAGGACTACACTCTGCCCGTCCTGACGCCCTCGGCTGGTCCTGAGGTTCTGGACATCCGCAAGCTCTATGCCGAAGCGGATGTCTTCACCTTTGACCCCGGCTTTACCTCGACCGCCGCCTGCGAAAGCGCGATCACCTTTATCGACGGCGATCTGGGCGAGTTGTTGCATCGCGGCTATCCAATCGAACAACTGGCAGCCGAATCCACCCATCTGGAGCTGTGCTATCTGCTGCTTTACGGCGAATTGCCTAACGCGGCGCAGCTGGCGGATTTCACCGCGCGCGTGACCAAGCACACGATGGTGCATGAACAGATGCACAACTTTTTCCGCGGTTTCCGCCGCGATGCGCATCCGATGGCCACTATGGTCGGCGTTGTCGGCGCCATGTCGGCCTTTTACCACGATTCGTTGGATATCAACGATCCTTGGCAGCGCGAAGTCGCCTCGATCCGCATGATCGCCAAACTGCCGACGATTGCCGCGATGGCCTATAAATACTCGGTCGGCCAACCCTTTGTTTACCCAAAGAATTCCTTATCCTTTGCAGGCAATTTTCTGAACATGTGCTTTTCGGTCCCGGCCGAGGACTATGTGGTCAATCCGGTTCTGGAAAAGGCGATGGACCGCATCATGATGCTCCATGCCGACCATGAGCAGAACGCCTCGACCTCGACCGTGCGTCTGGCAGGCTCGTCAGGGGCCAATCCTTTTGCCTGTATCGCGGCCGGAATTGCCTGCCTTTGGGGGCCTGCGCACGGTGGTGCCAATCAGGCCTGCCTTGAAATGCTGCGCGAAATTGGCACGGTGGACAGGATTCCGGAATATATCGCCAAGGCGAAAGACAAAACCTCCGGCTTCCGCCTGATGGGCTTTGGCCACCGCGTTTACAAGAACTTCGATCCCCGGGCCACGGTGATGAAGGAATCGGCGGATGAGGTGCTGGGTCTTCTCGGCATCGAAAACAACCCGACCCTGCAAGTCGCCAAAGAGCTGGAGCGTATCGCCCTGCAAGACGATTATTTCATCTCCAAAAAGCTCTATCCGAATGTCGATTTCTATTCCGGCATCATTCTGGATGCGATGGGCTTTCCGACGTCGATGTTCACCCCGATCTTCGCCATCTCGCGCACCGTCGGCTGGATTTCGCAGTGGAAAGAGATGATCGCCGAGAGCAATCAGAAAATTGGCCGCCCGCGCCAGCTATATGTCGGCTCGCCCAAGCGCGACTACGTAAATATCCGCAATCGCTAAGCCGGTGCTGGCCCTAAGGGCAAGGAATGCAACTCACGCCAAAAGGGCGGCTCCAAGGGGCCGCCCTTTTGCATTGCATGCGCCCACTTGCCACAGACTTAAGAGCTCGCTTTCTGGCCGCGAAGCTCCCACTTAGGAATGAGGCAACATATATGTCCGCCCCATGAACGACGCTCCTCCCGCAATCCCCCACCACCAACCGCGCGGCTTGACCGACAGGCTCGCGCTTGGCTTTGTCAAATTCCTGCGCCTCTTCGCCGATGCTTTCGTTGCAAAGCGTTGCGGCCACCGCGCGGGCTTTCTCGAAACCGTCGCCGCAGTGCCCGGAATGGTGGGCGGTCTGCTGCAACACCTCAACTCCTTGCGGCATATACGCGACGACAAGGGCTGGATCCGCGAACTTCTGGACGAGGCCGAGAATGAGCGGATGCATCTGATGACCTTCATCCAGATCGCCCAACCTACCCGGCTCGAGCGGCTGATCATCATGGTCGGCCAGGCCATTTTCTATAACTTCTACTTCTTCCTCTACCTCTTTGCCCCCCGCGCCGCGCACCGCGTGGTCGGCTATCTCGAAGAAGAAGCCGTGACCTCTTACACGCAATACCTGGGCGAAATCGACGCCGGGCGGGTGGAAAATCTGCCCGCTCCCAAGATCGCGCTGGACTATTGGAAACTCGCACCCGGAGCCACGCTGCGCGATGTGGTGATCGTGATCCGCGAAGACGAGGCCGGCCACAGGGATCGCAATCACGCAATGGCAGATGCGCTGATCGCCGCCTGAGCGGACCGAGAAGGGATACCGGCGGCCAAAACGCCAAGTGCCGGCGCCCTGACCGCAGGCAAAGGCGGTTTCGCGCCGCGCCACAAACAGCCCTTGGCCCGGTTCCGGCAATCGCTTAGGCCTATGGCAGTTCGCAATTGTCCCGGGGGGGCCGAAGGGCTTGCCCCCGGCCGAAAAGTCGATGCCTTCACCAACACCCAATCGCCTCGCACTGATCGACATAGCCCGCACGCTCGCGCTTTTGGGTATGATCGCCTTTCACTTTCGCTTTGATCTGGTGATCTTCGGCCACTTGCCGCCCCAAACGACCGCCACCGCCTTTTTCTATTGGCACGCCCGCCTGGTCGCCGGGGCGTTCCTGTTTCTCGCCGGCCTGTCGCTCTGGCTCGCTCATGGCGAAGGGGTCCGCTGGCCCGCCTTTTGGCGCCGCCAAGCCATCCTGATCGCCGCCGCCGCCCTCGTTTCGCTCGCAACCTTCTTCGCGCTCCCCGATGCCTGGATCTTTTTCGGCATCCTGCATTCCATCGCGCTCGGCTCCCTACTCGCGCTTCCCTTCCTGCGCCTGCCCGCCGCGCTGACGCTGGCCAGCGGAGCGGCCATTATGATCGGCGCCACTGTGCTGCCACCCATCTTTGAATGGAACCACCTTGGCCTGCGCTGGATCGGCCTGCAAACTCTACCGACCAATACGATGGATCTGGAGCCGCTGTTTCCTTGGTTCGGCGTCCTCCTGATCGGGCTCGGGTTCGGCCGGCTGATGCGCCCGATCTGGCCGGGCTTGCATCTGCCGGACCGCCCAATCACCCGCGCACTGGCTTGGCCCGGCCAGCACAGCCTGGCGATCTATCTGCTACATCAACCGTTTCTTATGGGATTGATCTGGACCTACGGCCAACTACGCTGACCCCCTTTCCACGGCGTTCGAGATCGCTAAGGTGGCCGCCTAATCAAAAGGGAGACCTGTCATGGGCTTTGCAGAAGTAGTCGCGCGAGGCGTGGCGATGGTCGGGGCAACAATGATCCTGATGCGGCGCTGGGGCAGCGAAAGCGCCGCGCCGGCAATTGGCGCCGCCCCGCAAATACCGCTCGCCAAACCGCAAGGCATCCCGACACTGAAAATGCCCACCGCGCGCGGCTGGGCCTTGGGCCATGTACCGACCTGCGCGCCGGGGCTCAAAGTCAACGCCTTTGCCACCGGCCTGAACCACCCCCGCAGCCTTGAAATTCTGCCCAATGGCGATGTCCTGACCGCCGAGGCGATGTTCGTGCCTGGAGGCATCAAGACCCCTTTCGACTATGCCATTCATGTGACGATGAAACGCGCCGCCGCAGTGGGAGACAGCCCGAACCGCGTGATCCTCTTGCGCGACGCCGATCGCGACGGCGTGGCTGAGGCGCGAGAGATATTTATTGACCAGCAAAATCAACCATTTGGTCTCCTGTACCATCAGGGAACCATCTACCTTGGCAACACGGACCAACTGCTCGCCTTTCCCTATTCGGACGGCCAGACCAAACTGACCGGACCCGGAAGGCCCCTTGCCGCCTTCAAAGCCGGTGGCCATTGGACCCGTAGCCTGATCCTGTCACCGGACCAAAGCCAGATCTATATCGGCGTTGGATCGGACACCAATATCGCCGATAATGGCATGCAGGCCGAAGAGGGCCGGGCGATGATTCAGGTCCATGACATCGCCAGCGGTCAGACCCGGCCCTTTGCCACCGGCCTGCGCAACCCGGTCGGCATGGCTTGGGAGCCAAGCAGCCAGACCCTGTTCACCGTCGTCAACGAGCGCGACGGTCTGGGCGATGAGACCCCGCCGGACTATCTGACCTCGGTGGTTGATGGCGGCTTTTACGGCTGGCCCTATTGCTATTGGGGCCAGATCGTCGATGACCGCGTGCCGCAAGACGCCGCCATGGTCGCCCGCGCAGTCCAGCCGGACTATGCGCTTGGCGGTCATACCGCCAGCTTAGGCCTCTGCTGGATGCCCGCCGGTACCCTGCCCGGCTTTGGCGATGGCATGGTCATTGGCCAGCACGGCTCTTGGAACCGCTCGACGCTGTCGGGCTACAAGGTCATCTTCGTGCCCTTCGTGGACGGCAAACCGCAGGGCGAGGCGCGGACCATCCTGTCGGGCTTTTTGTCGGAGGATGAGAAATACTCTTACGGCCGCCCGGTCGGGGTGGCACTGAAAGACGGTGCATTGCTCGTAGCCGACGATGTGGGCGATGTGATCTGGCGGGTGACAGGGGCTTGAATTTTCGAAGGAAATTCGTCCTTGTCCGTCTGTCCGGCCTCAGTAAAGCAGCGTCAGCGGCCAGGGCACCCAACTAAAAGCGCGCTGCCCCTCGGCCGAGCTATGCAGTCGCTCGGAGGGGTCACGCCCCACAACCCTTGCACGCCGGAGCAAAAAAAGCGCTCCCCAGCCGCGCATTGTGCCGACCATCGGCGCGCTGGGATCGCAAGGAAACCTCTCACGCCAAGCTTCTGGCGGCGCGAGCCCCAGCGATTCCGCGCGTTCAATCATCCAAACCAGCGGGATATTCGACAAGGGCCGCGCGCTTTGATCCGTCCCAACATGCCCGCCAACATCGCCATGCGCACCGCGAAACCAGACCTGCTCGATATGTCCAACCCGGCCTGGCGGCGTTTCCCACATCACCGGCTCAAAGGCGACGCGGGTTTCGTGCAGCGCCAGCGCGTGAAACCCGTGTCTGACCGAGGCGCCCAAATGATGGTTGTGAAACTTGTGGTGGCCCTCGGTCAGCTTCCAAAGCAGGGGCAGCCGGATGCCAAGGGCCTTGACCGTGTCCCAAACGCCCAAGCATTCAATCTCGCAAACCGGATGGCAATTGGCCGCCGCAAAGGCCTTTGCCGCCACCGAATCGGGATCCCCCTGATAATGCCGATAGGCCAGCGAGACCGCCCGCTCCGTCGCCTTGTCGCGCTGCACGAGCCCGACCCGGTCAATCACCCCCGCGAGCGAGCGCACCGCAAAGGCCCCGCGCGAAAAGCCAAACAAAAAGATCCGATCACCAGCGCAATAATGGCTCGCCAGCCAGCCATAGGTCCGCCGGATCTGCTTGTTCAGACCGCGCCCCTGCGCGATATCGCCGAGTTGCCGCCAGCCCCGCCATTGGATCCCCGGCTCGTAATACACCGTCCGGTCCGCCCGCAGCTTGCCCTCGCTCAAGAGTTTGAACAACAGCCCGGCATTGGTCTCGACCCCGGATTCCAGCGAAGAAAGCGTGCCGTCCAGAATGATCACATGGTCCACCCGGACCCGCCCCGCCTTGCGCGGCGGCGCAGAAGCAGGTTCGGCGGCAACAACCGGCCGGCCTTGCCACCATCGACGGATGAGCGAAAAAGCCTTCACACGCGCTCCAAACCAAAGGGCCACCCCCATCGGGGCAGCCCTCTGACCTTAACCGGAACCTGTCAATTCAGCATTAACAATTCGAATCCCCAGCCTGCACATCTTCGTTGGAGGCCCAAACCAACAGCGTCGCGGGGCCAAGGCCCACCTATTCGGCCGCAGCCACCGAAGGATTGTTGGGATGGCTGGTCCAGTTCGCATATTCGCTCACCTTGCGACCCGTACGCTCGTCCAAGGCCCCCAGCGGCAACTGCTCCATCGTGATGCAGTTTTCCACCGGGCAGACAGCAACGCAAAGATTGCAGGCCACGCATTCGTCATCCATCACGGTAAAGGTCCGATCCGCCGACATCGAAATCGCCTGATGGCTGGTATCCTCGCAAGCCGCAAAGCAGCGCCCGCATTTGATGCAATCGTCCTGGCTGATCCGCGCCTTGGTCACAAAATTCAAGTTCAGGAATTGCCAGTCGGTCACATTCGGCACCGCGCGGCCCACCAGATCGGCGGTCGAACTCATCCCCTTGTCATCGAGATATTCCGACAGGCCAGAGATCATTTCCTCCACAATCTTGAAGCCATAGGTCATAGCAGCCGTACAAACCTGCACATTTCCAGCGCCAAGCGCCATGAATTCCGCCGCATCGCGCCAGGTCGTCACCCCACCAATGCCCGAGATGGGCAGGCCGCGGGTCGCTTCGTTGCGCGCGATTTCGGCCACCATGTTCAGTGCAATCGGCTTAACCGCCGGGCCGCAAAAACCGCCATGCGTGCCCTTGCCGTCGATCATCGGCTCGGGGCTAAAGCTGTCTAGGTTGACCGAGGTGATCGAATTGATGGTGTTTATAAGGGACACCGCATCGGCCCCCCCGCGTTTGGCAGCCTCGGCCGGTTTGCGTATGTCGCTGATATTGGGCGTCAACTTCACGATCACTGGCATGCGCGTATGGATTTTGCACCAGCGCGTAACCATCTCGATGTATTCGGGAACTTGACCCACGGCTGATCCCATGCCGCGCTCGGCCATGCCATGCGGGCAGCCAAAGTTCAGCTCCACGCCGTCCGCCTCGGTGTCCTCGATCCGCGCCAGAATGTCCTTCCAGCTGTCCTCGTCGCAAGGCACCATCAACGAGATAATCATCGCCCGGTCGCGCCACTTGCGCTTGACCATCTTGATCTCGTCGATGTTTACCTGCAAAGGCCTGTCGGTGATCAGCTCGATGTTGTTCAGACCCAAGAGCCGCCGATCCGCGCCGTAAATGGCGCCGTAGCGCGGGCCGGACACGTTCACAACGGGCGGGCCTTCAGAGCCTAGCGTCTTCCAAACCACCCCGCCCCAACCCGCCTCAAAAGCGCGCTCGACGTTATAGGCCTTGTCGGTCGGCGGCGCCGAGGCCAGCCAGAACGGGTTAGGAGATTTGATGCCGACGAAATTTGTTGTCAGATTTGCCATGACCGATCCCCTATCCCATCAATGCCAGATGAATGTCTTCGGCGGCGTCACGCCCTTCGGCAACCGCTGTCACCGTCAGATCATCGCCGCCGGTGGCGCAATCGCCGCCCGCCCAGATGCCCGCAATGCTGGTTCGCCCGGCCCCGGAAACCGCGATCTTGCCACCCGTGATCGACATACCCTGCGGCGCGCGGTCCAGCACTTGCCCAATCGCCTTGAAAACCTGATCGGCCTTCAGCACAAAGGTCTCGCCCGTCGGCTTCAGGCCCTGCGGCCCCTCAGCCATATAGGCCAGTTCAATTTCGCCCGCGCGGATCGCCTTTGGCGCGGCATGGGTCACGATTTTCACCCCCGCACTGGTCGCATGTTCCTGCTCATAGCCAGAGGCGCTCATACGATCCTGACCGCGCCGATAGACAATAGTGACATTCTGCGCGCCGAGCAATTTGGATTGCACCGCCGCATCCACCGCCGTCATGCCGCCGCCGATCACCACGACATCGCGGCCAATCGGCACGGCCGGCATATCGCGCGACTGGCGTAGATCTGAAATGAAATCAACGGCATCACGGACGCTGTTCAAGTCTTCGCCGGGGCTCCCCAAAGCGTTCACTCCGCCCAGACCCATCGCCAGAAACACCGCATCATAGACCGCCTGCAACTCAACAAGCGATATGTCTGAACCGAGCACTCGCCCGGTATGAACCGTGATCCCGCCGATCTGCAGCAACCATTCCACCTCGCGCGCCGCGAAATCCTGCGTCGATTTATAGCTGGCAATGCCGAACTCATTCAGCCCGCCGGGCTTTTGACGCGCGTCAAAAACCACGACATCATGGCCCTTCATCGCGAGCCGATGCGCCGCCGAAAGCCCCGCCGGCCCCGCGCCCACAACCGCAACCTTCTTGCCGGTCAGGGCAGCGCGGCTGAACGGGTGCACGCCCTTGTCCATCAAAATATCGGTCGCAAAGCGCTGCAACCGGCCGATTTCCACCGGCTTGCCCTCCGCCACTTCGCGCACGCAGACCTCTTCGCACAGCGTCTCGGTCGGGCAAACCCGCGCACACATCCCGCCCATGATATTCTGCGCCAGGATCGTCTTGGCTGCCGCATCGGGCGTACCGGTGGCGATCTGCCGGATGAACAAGGGAATATCGATCGAGGTTGGGCAGGCCGTCATGCAGGGCGCATCATGGCAGAAATAGCAGCGGTCAGCCGCAACGCGCGCCTCGTGCTCGCGCAGCGGAGCCTGATGGTCCGAGAAATTCTGATCATAGGCGGCTGCAGGCAACCGGCTTGCGACGATACCCGGCGTCAAGGGCGAATTTTTCGGCTGCGGATGGGTCGGCGGCGAATGCGTCAATCAAACCTCCTGGGTGAATGGCCTTTGGCCGGCTATTTCTGGAGTTCAGGCTGCCACAGGTCGAAAATTTTATCAAATGGTAAATTTTGTTCGGACAAAGAATTTTCTTCCCCAGAAGCCCCGCTTTGCAACTGGGCCTTTTTTCTGGGGCCAGAAACTCCTATACCTACAAAACCCGATGCGGAGGCGGCACGATCGCCCCCGATGACGCGAACTGAGGACGGAATGAGCAAAAACACGAATGAAGCCGATGTCGCCTTTATTGCCGCCTTGGCAGAGCTTTTGAACAAGAACGGGCTGACCGAACTTTCGGTCAAGCGTTACTATGGCAGCGATGACAGTCTGGATGTCCGGGTGGTCAAGCAGGCGAATGTGGTGACCGTTCAAGCCGCAGCACCGGCGCATTACGCTCCCGCGGCAGCGCCCGTTACCGCCGCGGCCCCTGCCCCCGACGCGCCCGAAGACCCCACCCAGCACCCCGGCTGCCTGACCTCGCCCATGGTCGGAACCTGCTATATGTCAGCCGAACCGGGGGCTGCGGCCTTTGTGGCGATTGGCTCGGCAGTGACCGAAGGTCAGACGGTCCTGATCATCGAAGCGATGAAAACCATGAACCATATCCCCGCCCAAAAGGCCGGCGTGGTCAAGCGTATCTTGGCGAGCGACGGCCATCCCGTCGAATTCGGCGCCCCCCTGATGATCATCGAGTAGCGCGATGTTCGAGAAAATCCTGATCGCCAACCGGGGTGAAATCGCCCTGCGCGTTGTGCGCGCTTGCCGCGAAATGGGGATCAAATCGGTCGCCGTCCATTCCACAGCCGATAGCGACGCGATGCATGTGCGGATGGCGGACGAGTCGGTCTGCATCGGCCCGCCGCCCTCGTCCGAAAGCTACCTGTTCAAGGCCGCGATCATCTCGGCCTGCGAGATTACCGGGGCGCAAGCAGTCCATCCCGGCTATGGCTTTTTGTCCGAAAACGCCGCCTTTGCGCAGGCGCTTGAAGATCACGGCATCACCTTTATCGGCCCCTCGGCCGAACATATCCGCATCATGGGCGACAAGATCACCGCCAAGGAAACCGCAAAAGATCTGGGTATTCCGGTGGTTCCGGGGTCGGACGGCGGTGTGCCGGACTATGAAACCGCGATTGGCGTGGCGGCGAGCATCGGTTTTCCGGTGATCATAAAGGCCACAGCAGGTGGCGGCGGGCGCGGCATGAAGGTCGCCAAAAACGCCGAAGAGCTGGAGATCGCGTTTCGCACCGCGCGCAGCGAATCCAAGGCCGCTTTTGGCAATGACGAAGTCTATATCGAGAAATATCTGCAGCGTCCGCGCCATATCGAGATCCAGGTTTTCGGGGACGGTAAAGGCCGCGCGGTCCATCTGGGCGAGCGGGACTGCTCCTTGCAGCGTCGCCACCAAAAGGTTTTCGAAGAGGCCCCCGGCCCCTCGATCAGCCCTGCCTTGCGCGCGGAGATTGGCGATGTCTGCGCTAAGGCCATGCAAAAGATCAAATATATCGGCGCGGGCACGATCGAGTTCCTCTACGAGGATGAAAAATTCTATTTCATCGAGATGAACACGCGCCTGCAGGTCGAACATCCCGTGACCGAAAGCATCTTTGGCGTCGATCTGGTGCGCGAGCAGATCCGGGTTGCGGCGGGCTTGGAGATGTCCTTTATCCAAGACGATCTGGTGATCAACGGCCATTCCATCGAGGTGCGGATCAACGCCGAAAAGCTGCCGCTTTTCGCGCCGCGCCCCGGCAAGATCACGCAGTTTCACGCCCCCGGCGGGCTTGGTGTGCGGATGGATTCGGCAATTTACGACGGTTACCGGATCCCGCCACATTACGACTCGCTGATCGGCAAGCTGATCGTCCATGGCCGCGACCGGCCCGAGGCGCTCGCCCGGCTGAAACGCGCTTTGGGTGAATTGGTGATCGACGGTATCGACACCACGATTCCGCTGTTTCACGCCCTTCTGGAAGAGCCCGAGATCCTGAGTGGGGATTACAACATCCACTGGTTGGAAAAATGGCTCCTGACCAAGTTTGGCGCCTGATCCGGGCCCACGCCTTGATCAAAGGCAACTGACGCCGGAGCTTTTGCTGCGAGCCTATGC
>CAIYZT010000407.1 GCA_903930735.1 uncultured Paracoccaceae bacterium
GAAGGCGGCTACGCGCTGTATTCGACCTCCGCCTATGTCGTAGAACCGACGAGCTAAGGATCAGATCATGCCATCCGCACGCCTTCCCCGCCGCCTTGCCCGCTTTCTGCGGGAGGAAAGCGGCGTTATGCTGGCCGAAACCGTGATCATCCTGCCCTTGCTGATCTGGGCCTTCATCGGGCTTTACGCCTATTGGGACGCTTACCGCTCGGTCACCATGGTCCAAAAGGCCGCCTATACAATCTCTGACATGATCACCCGCGAGAATGATGTCATCGATGACAGCTATATTGTGGGCATGGATACGGTGATGGAATATCTGGTCGATAACGATCAGGACGTGTCGACGCGGGTGACCTCGGTGGCATGGTCCGAAAGCAATCAGCGTTTCGAGGTGCATTGGTCGCGGGCCTTGGGCACCGCGATGGCGCCCTTGACCACGGCCACCTTGCAGGGCTTCAACACTCAGATCCCCGCCATGGCCGAAGGCGATTTCGCCATGATCATCGAGGTAAATGTCAGCTTTGACGCCGCCTTTGATTTCGGGATAAGCGAAGATTTCCTGTCCGAATTCATCGTGACGCGCCCCCGATTTTTGCGCTGCATCGTGATGAATAACGGCATCTGCCCTATAGTCTAATCCCTTGGCCCGAGCTAGTCTTGGGTCCATGAAACCCCGGCTGTTCCTCGCCCTCCTGATGGCCCCGCTGGCGGCCTGCGCGCCCTGGCCACCGCAAAGCGCTGGCTTGGATCCGCAAGCCCTGTCCATGTCCGCCCCGCCGTTGATGCCATTGGACCAATTGGCCTTTGCGTCCGGCAACCAAGCACTATCCTCAGGCGCGGCCTCGCAGGAGCAGGCAGCCGATTTGCGCAGCCTTGCCGCCGGGATCTAGAGCGTGTTGCGCTCAATCGGGTATACCCGATTGAGCGCAACCGCCATATTCCCGGCCTGTGCCTGTCTTGGATTGCGTTCAATCTTAATCAATTTGAAGGCAATCCGCTCTGGGACCCGAGGCGGCGGGACTTGCGTTGCGCGCGCTGCAAATCCGGGCTAACAGGCGGCAGATGTACCTGCGACCCGCCGCCCGCACCCAGCCGATGGAGTGATCCGATGTCCGATGCCCCTTTGCGAATTGGCCTTGCCGGGCTTGGGACCGTGGGCATTGGCGTGGTGCAAATCCTGCAGCGCCACGGCGATCTGATCGCCCAGCGCGCTGGTCGCCGGATCGAATTGGTTGCCGTCAGCGCCCGCGACCGGACCCGCAACCGCGACGCTGATTTGTCGGGCTTTGACTGGGAAAGCGATCCCGTCGCCCTCGCCCGCCGCGCCGATATTGATGTTTTCATCGAGGTTATGGGCGGCCATGACGGCCCCGCCAAAGCCTCCAGCGAAGCCGCCATCGCCGCCGGCCATGACCTTGTCAGCGCCAATAAGGCGCTTTTGGCCCATCACGGTCAGGCTTTGGCCGAGGCCGCCGAAGCAAATGGCTGCGTGATCCGGTTCGAGGCGGCCGTTGCGGGCGGTATCCCCGTGATCAAAGCGCTGACCGAGGGTCTCGCCGGCAATCAGATCAAGCGCGTCATGGGCGTGATGAACGGCACCTGCAATTACATCCTGACCCGGATGCAAAACGCGGGCCTGCCCTATGATCAGGTGTTCGAAGAGGCCCGGCAGCTGGGCTATCTGGAGGCCGATCCAAACCTCGACGTGGGTGGTGTCGACGCGGGGCACAAGCTATCGCTGCTCGCCGCCATCGCCTTTGGCACCCGCGTCAATTTTGATGCAGTCGAGTTGGAGGGCATCGGCTCGATTTCGATCGACGATATCCGGCTAGCGGCGGACATGGGGTATCGGATCAAGCTTTTGGGCGTGGCGCAGATGACCGGACGGGGGCTGGAACAGCGTATGACGCCCTGCCTCGTGCCCGCCGACAGCCCCCTTGGCCAATTGCAGGGCGGCACCAATATGGTTGTGCTTGAAGGCGATTCTGTGGGGCAGATCGTGATGCGCGGCCCCGGCGCCGGCATGGGCCCGACCGCCAGTGCAGTAATGGGAGATGTGATTGATATCGCACGCCGTTTCAGGATTTCGACCTTTGGCCAACCCGCCCGAAACCTCGTCGCCGCCACCCCTGCCCGCACCTCCAGCCCCGCCCCACATTACCTGCGCATGACGCTGCTCGACAAGCCCGGCGCGCTGGCCAAAATCGCCACCTGCCTTGGCGATGCGGGCGTCTCAATCGACCAGATGCGGCAATACGGGCATTCGGGCACCAACGCCCCGGTGCTGATCGTCACCCACAAGGCCACCCGCGATGACATCGACCATGCCATCGGCCTGTTCGCGGGCACCGGTGTCATCGTCGGCGATCCCGTGGCGATCCGCATCGAAGAGGTCTGA
>CAIYZT010000408.1 GCA_903930735.1 uncultured Paracoccaceae bacterium
CCACGTCCAGCCGCCGGATCCCCGCCCTTTTGCACATCGCCTTGATCCGCACGATCAGCATCAGCGTGTTGACCTCTTTGGGCAGCGGGCCAAAACGGTCGATCATCTCGGCCGCAAACCCCTCAAGTTCCGCCTTGGTGCCCAGCGAGGACAGACGGCGATATAGCCCCAGACGGATATCGAGATCAGGGATGTAGCCGTCCGGGATCATCACTGGCACCCCCAGATTGATCAGGGGCGACCAGCCGTCATCGACCTGCGCCAGCCCCGAAAGCTCGCCCGATTTGATCTTGGCAATCGTCTCTTCCAGCATCTGCTGATACAGCTCGTACCCGACCTCACGGATATGACCCGACTGCTCTTCGCCAAGCAAATTGCCCGCGCCACGCAGATCCAGATCATGGCTGGCCAGGTTAAAGCCCGCCCCCAGACTGTCCAAAGACACCAGCAGTTTCAACCTTTTTTGGGCTTGCGGCGTCAAAGGCGCGCGCGGACGGGTGGTCAGATAACAATAGGCGCGGGTCTTGGCGCGGCCGACGCGGCCCCGGATCTGATACAGCTGCGACAGACCAAACATATCGGCCCGGTGGATGATCATCGTGTTGGCGGTTGGGATATCAAGGCCGGATTCCACGATGGTCGTCGCCAGTAAAACATCGGCCTTGCCGTCGTAGAAATCATTCATCCGCTGGTCCAGATCGCCCGCCGGCATCTGGCCATGCGCCACGATATAGCTGACCTCGGGTACATGGGTTTTCAGGAAATCCTCGATATCCGGCAGGTCGGAAATCCGCGGCACGACGTAAAAGCTTTGCCCGCCCCGGTAATGCTCGCGCAGCAAGGCCTCGCGCAGGGTGATGCCGTCGAACTCGCTGACATAGGTGCGGATCGCCAGACGGTCCACCGGCGGGGTCGCGATCACCGACAGATCGCGCACCCCTGTCAGCGACAGCTGCAAGGTGCGCGGGATCGGCGTGGCGGTCAGGGTCAGAACATGGACCTCCGAGCGCAGCTCTTTCAGCCGCTCCTTATGGGTCACGCCGAAATGCTGTTCCTCGTCGATGACCAAAAGGCCAAGGTTCTTGAACTGGATCCCCTTGGCAAGCAGCGCATGGGTGCCCACCACGATATCCACGCGGCCCTGGGCCATCATCTCGCGCGTCTCATTCGCCTCTTTTTGGCTGACAAAGCGTGACAGAGTGCGGATGGAGATCGCAAAGCCCCGAAAACGTTCAACAAAGCTGCGATAATGCTGGCGCGCGAGCAGGGTCGTCGGGCAGATCAGCGCCACCTGCATCCCCGACAGCGCCGCCACAAAGGCCGCGCGCATCGCCACCTCGGTCTTGCCAAAGCCGACATCGCCGACCACCAGCCGGTCCATCGGCGAGCCCTTTTCAAGGTCCGCCACCACATCCGCGATCGCAGACAGCTGATCATCGGTTTCCTGATAGGGAAAGCGGGCGGCAAAAGCCTCCCAGATCGAATGCGGCGCTTCGAGGATCGGGGCTTGGCGCAGGGCGCGCTCGGCGGCAATGCGCATCAGACGGTCGGCAATCTCGCGGATGCGCTGTTTCAGCTTGGCCTTTTTGGCCTGCCAAGCGCCGCCGCCCAGCTTGTCGAGCGTACCCTCTTCATGGCCGTAGCGGCTTAGCAGTTCGATGTTTTCAACCGGCAGATACAGCTTGGCGCTTTCGGCATATTCCAGCGCCACGCAGGCATGGGGCGCGCCGAGGGCGGTGATCGTCTCCAGCCCCAGATAGCGGCCAACGCCGTGTTCGACATGGACCACCAGATCGCCGGGGGTCAGGGTTTCGGCGTCGCGCAGGAAATTCTCGGCCTTGCGCTTTTTGCGCGGCTTGCCGGTCATCCGCTCGCCCAGGACATCCTGTTCAGAGATCACCGTCAGCCCTGGCGCCGTAAAGCCGGCGTCCAGCGGCCAGACGATCAGAAAAAGCCTACCCTTGCCTTCGGGGACCTCGCGAAAGTCCTTGATCAAAGCTGCTTGAGTGATCCGCTGCTCTTCAAGCAGGCCCTTCAGCCGCTCGCGCGCACCTTCGGAGAAGGAGGCGATGACCACCTGATCTTCTTGAAGTTGTTTGCGAAGATGATCAGCTAAAGCACCGAAAAGGCTTATATTTTCCTGCTGGCGCTCGGGCGCGAAACTGCGGCCCATCCGGGCACCAGCATCCAGAACCCCAGGGCCGGGTGATTGCGGCAGGGGCGAGAGTTGAATGACCCGGTGGCCAGACAACGCTGTCTCCCATGCCGCGTCATCGAGGTACAAAAGGCCCGGCTGAGCCGGTTTATAGACCGAGTCCATGCGCCCTCGCGACGCCATTGCCTCGCGCCGCGCGTCATATTGATCCTCAATCCCCTCCCAGCGCGACAGGCGCGCGGCGGTGACCTGGTCATCCAGCATCACGCAGGCACCCGGCAAATAGTCGAACAGACAGTCGAGCCGGGCGTGGAAGAAGGGCAGCCAATGCTCCATCCCCTGATGTTTGCGCCCGGCGCTGACCGCTTCGTACAAAGGATCGTCCGAGCCGCCCGCGCCAAACTCCACCCGGTAGTTCTGCCGGAATCGCGAAATCGCCGCATCGTCGAGGATGATCTCCGACATGGGCGCGAATTCCACCATCGACAGCTTTTCGGTGGTGCGCTGGGTCACGGGGTCAAATCGCCGCGCACCGTCAAGCTGATCGCCAAATAAATCGAGCCGCACCGGGCCCATATCGCCCGGCGGATAGATATCCACAATGCCGCCCCGGATCGCAAAATCGCCGGGCTCGGCCACGGTGGATACCGGCGAAAAGCCCATGCGCGCAAGAAAGCCCTTGAGCCGCTGCTCGTCCACCCGGTCCCCGACCCGCGCCACGAAAGAGGCGGTTTGCATCACATCCCGCGCGGGCAGACGCTGCGAGACAGCGTTCAGCGTGGTCAGCACGACGAAAGCCCCCGATAGCCCCGAAGCCAGCGCCGCCAGCGTCGACATCCGCCGCGCCAGGATCACCGGATTGGGCGAAACCCGGTCGTAGGGCAGGCAATCCCAGGCGGGAAACTCCAGCACCACGGTGCCCGGCGCCATGACGGCAAGCGCGGCACGCATCGCCTCGGCCCGCTTGTCATCGCGCGCGACATGGATCATGGGCAGCCCTTTGGACAACTCGCGCGCCAGCAGCCGCGCATCATAGCCTTCTGGCGCACCGCCAAGGACGATCGGGCGCAAAGCCATCTTAATTGGTTATCGAAATTTGCATGTTCTGCCACATCCCGTAAAGCGATGTGACCAGGATCGCAATCATCCCAAGGACTTGCGTTGACAGACGGTGCCAGAAAAGCCGACGGAACAAGGCGTCGCCCTGCCCTTCGCCGCGCGCGATGATCGAGGCCGTTCGCAAGGACAAACCGCCCAAAACGGCCAAAGGTACGAAGATGAACAAAAGGGCCTGAGCAAATTCGACATCGTAAACGAAACCCAGCATGCCCAAAGTCGTGACCATGAAGCACAAGAAAGCCAGCATCACAGCCCCCGAGGCCCGCGACAGATAAAGCATCCGCGCGACATTTATCCGCACCAAGGACTCCAGATCGGCCAGGATCTCGCCGCGCTCGCGCCGGGCGCGCTGGATCATGTCCTGCGGCACGCCCATGACCCAATGGATGGCCGAGGACCAGATCACCCCCAAAGCGATCCAATACCACAGATTGGAAAATGATCGCAGGTCGATCAGTTCCAGGATAAGTTGAACCAGATCCACCCGTGCTACCCTTTAACCGCTTTCGTTGCCCTGCTTGAGGCTCGGCGCTTTCCATGGCAGGACAGGGATTGAAACTCAAGCCCTTTTGCCAAAGGTTCCTTTCGCATGCAGCCGCCCTTTGCCCCTTTTCCGATGATGCGTCACCGGCGCCTCAAATCTTCGGCCGCGTTGCGCAAATTGGCGCAGGAAAATGCGTTGGGGATCAATGACCTGATCTGGCCAGTTTTCATTCGCAGCGGCGTGAACCTGCGCGAGCCGATTGCCTCTATGCCAGGGGTTGATCGGTTGTCGGTGGATCTGGTGGTCAAGGCGGCCGAGATGGCGGCGGGGCTTGGCATTCCGGCGATCTGCCTCTTTCCCTATACCGATATGTCCCTGCGCACGCTGGACTGCGCCGAGGCGTGGAATCCGGACAATCTGACCAACCGGGCGATCCGGGCGATCAAGGCGGCGGTGCCGCAGATCGCCGTGATGACCGACGTTGCATTGGACCCCTATAACGCGCTTGGCCATGATGGGTTGGTGCGCGGCGGCGTGATCCTGAACGACGAGACGCTGGAAGCTTTGGTCAAACAGGCCCTCGCGCAAGCGGATGCCGGGGCCGATATCATCGGGCCCTCGGACATGATGGACGGACGCATCGGCGCGATACGCCGCGCGCTGGAATCTGCCGGGCACCAGAACGTGGCGATCATGTCTTATGCGGCCAAGTACGCGAGCGCCTTTTATGGCCCGTTCCGCGATGCGGTCGGGGCGAGTGCGACCCTTGTGGGCGACAAAACGACCTATCAGATGAACCCGGCCAACAGCGACGAGGCGCTGGCCTTGGTGCGCCGCGATCTGGCCGAAGGGGCGGATATGGTGATGGTCAAGCCGGGGATGCCCTATCTGGACGTGGTGCAGCGGGTCAAGGAGGCCTTTGGCGCTCCGACCTTTGCATATCAGGTCAGCGGCGAATACGCGATGATCAAGGCTGCGGCGCTGAACGGCTGGATCGACGGCGAGCGGGCGATGCTGGAAAGCCTGATGGCCTTTCGCCGCGCCGGCTGTGACGGGGTGCTGACTTATTTCGCCATTGAGGCGGCGCAGGCGATCAAGGCTGGGCGCGGCTAGGGCGGCAAAGGCTCGCCTACCAGATTGTCGGGCATGACAAAGGCTTGGGCAACGCCTATACTGGGCAAACAGGGGCCAAAGAGCCCTGTTTGAGGTAAAGGGGTTTATCATGATTATGTCCAGACGGATGGTCTTGACTACGGGCGCATCGGGGCTGTTGCTGACCGCTTGCGCCGGCGGGATCGAAGGCAACGGGATTGGCTCCAATGATGCGGGGCAGATTGATGCGCGGGTCGATGCCTCGCAGGATTATCTGGTGCAGGAATTCCCGGGCACACAGGATCTGGTCACCAAGGCCTCGGGCATCTTGTACATGCCGCTGCTGACCGAGGCTGGCTTCATCATTGGCGGCGCATTCGGGCGCGGGGCGCTGCGGATCAATGGGGCGACGGTGGATTATTACTCGGCCACCCGCGCCACTGTCGGTCTGCAGATCGGGGCGCAGCAATTTGCGCATGCCCTGTTCTTTATGACCGAAGGCGCTTTGGCCGATTTCCGCAGGGGCAGCGGCTGGGCGGCCTCGGCCGACATGCGTTATGCCACGCCGGACGAAGGCGCGAGCATGGGCAAGCAGACCACCGAATTCGATCCGGTGATCGCGCTGGTTTATGGCCAGCAGGGCATGATCGCCGGGGCAACTCTGTCGGGCACAAAATACACGCGGATCATCCCGTAAGGCCCGGATTTGACGCAGGCCCAAGCCTTTTCAACGGCTTGAGGCCTGCCTAGCGCAGACGCCGGATCAGGCTGGAGGTGTCGCCGCGCCCGCCGCGCATCAGTTGTACATCCTTGTAGAATTGATCCACCAGTGCCGTCACTGGCAGCCGCGCGCCGATCTGGTCGGCCGTTTCCAGGCAAATCCCCAGATCCTTGCGCATCCAGTCCACCGCAAAACCGAAGTCAAAACGGTCTTCAAGCATGGTCTTGTGCCGGTTGACCATCTGCCAGGACCCCGCCGCGCCCTGCGCAATAACCTCGACCACAGCGGCCCCATCCAGCCCCGCCTTCTCGCCAAAAGCCAGCGCTTCGGACAGGCCTTGCATCAGCCCCGCGATGCAGATCTGGTTCATCATCTTGGCCAATTGCCCGGCCCCGCTGCCGCCCAAAAGCCGGCAGATCCGCGCATAGGCGGCCATCACCGGCTCTGCGGCGGCATACTGCTCCGCATCACCGCCGCACATGATCGACAAGGCGCCGTTCTGCGCCCCCGCCTGACCGCCCGAGACCGGCGCATCCACAAAGCCAAGGCCAAGCCCCGCCGCCAGCCCGGACAACTCACGCGTCACCCCCGCCGAAACCGTGGTGTGATCGACAAAGATCGCGCCCTTTGACATGCCCGCAAAGGCCCCCTGCCCGCCCGTGCAGATAGAGCGCAGATCGTCGTCATTCCCGACGCAGGCCATCACAAAATCAGCGCCCTTGGCGGCCTGCATCGGGCTGGCAGTCGCCGCGCCGCCATGCTGCGCCACCCATGCTTCGGCCTTGGCGCGGGTCCGATTGTAAACGGTCACCTGATGCCCCTTGGCGGCAAGATGCCCTGCCATGGGAAAACCCATGACACCCAAACCCAAAAACGCCACCTTCGCCATCGCACCCTCTTTCATTGCCGATCCCGTCGCGATGGACTAGGAACCAATGCGGAAGCGGCGTCAAGAACGGGCCAGGAATGTTGACACTTTTCAGATGGCTGGTGCGGATCACGACCGGGATTCTGGTTCTGATGATGGTCGTCCTTTTTGCGGCTCAGTATTTCCTGTCGCGATCCTTGCCCGATTACGACGAAGACTTTGCTTTGTCCGGCATCACGGCTCCGGTCGAGATCGTGCGCAACAATGCCGATGTGCCGCATATCTTTGGCATCAATGACGAGGATGTTTTCTACGCCCTCGGTTTCGTCCATGCGCAGGACCGGCTTTGGCAGATGACCATGCTGCGGCGCACCGCGCAGGGCCGTTTGTCCGAGATTTTTGGCGCGCAAACCGTTGGCATCGACGAATTGTTGCGCCGGTTAAATCTGTACGAGCTGTCCTTGCAATCGGTCGAGGATCAGGACGCCCCTACCCGCGCCGCGCTGGAGGCTTATTCCAAGGGCGTTAACGCCTGGATCGGGCAGGTCAACCTTGGTGCGCGCGGCCGGGGCGCACCGGAGTTTTTCATGTTTGAACCGGCGATTGATGCCTGGGCCCCGGCCGATTCGATAGCGATCATCAAGCTGATGGCGGTCCAGCACTCCTCGCATCTGGAATCCGAGGTTTTGCGCGCACAGCTTTCATTGATCCTTGATCCCGCGCGCCTTGCCGATATCCTGCCCGATGATCCGACGCAGGCGGTCATGGGCCTGCCAGAGTTTGCGCAAGTGATACCCGGCGCGCCCGGCAAACTGGGGCCGTCGACTGACTTTGCCATGATTGACGACCCGATCTCTCCGTTTAAATCTCGCGATTTCGCCGGGGCCTCCAATGCCTGGGCGGCGGCGCCGTTTCGAACCGCTGCGGGGGGTACGCTCTTGGCCAATGATCCGCATATGGGGCTGACTGCGCCCTCGATCTGGTATCTGGCGCGGCTGCAACTGACCTCAGGCGATGTGATTGGCGCGACGATTCCCGGGATGCCGGTCATTCTGGCGGGGCGGTCAGAAAAGCTTGGCTGGGCGCTGACCGCTTCCTATCTCGATGATCAGGATGTGGTGATCGAGCAGATCAACCCCGAAAACCCCGAGCAATATATGACGCCCGAGGGGCCGGTTGATTTTCTGTCACGCAAGACGATTATGCAGATCAAGGATCAGCCTTCGGTCACCCTGACCCTGCGCTGGTCGCAATCGGGGCCGATCCTGCCCGGCACGCATTATGAC
>CAIYZT010000409.1 GCA_903930735.1 uncultured Paracoccaceae bacterium
AAACTCGGCCTGCCCTTCGGCAAAGCCCGAGGCGGCGGTCTGGGTGAGCGTGATCCGCGAGACCGCGCTATAGCCATAGGTCGCGTTGACCCGTTCTTTAAGCGCGGGCAGAGCCATCTGGATCATGGGCGCATGGGCCGCCTGCACAAGCAGGACAAGGCTGGCCCCCATCCCCTCTGCGCGGCTATAGGTCATCTTGACGGGCCGGGTGATCGCGGCGAGATCGCTGCCCGCCACCTCGGCCCAATGGGTCAAGAGCCGCGTAAGGGCAAAGCCGCGCGCCTCGCCCGCCGCCCTGATTTGGGTGCGCAGCAATCCCGACGCAGGCTCAAACCCCCGGTTTCGGCGCATATTGCTCTGGTCTTGCGGCATGCGGGCCATCGGATCCTCCGCCCGAACCCTCGCACAGACGCGCCTCCCGTTCCAGAGGCAGCGCCAACGCGCGCCATAAAGATTGCGTGAAAACTGCCCGTACAGAGCGCCATCGAAGCTGCTGATGATCTGGAAATTGGTCGGAGTGAAAGGATTCGAACCTTCGACCCCCTGCTCCCGAAGCAGGTGCGCTACCAGGCTGCGCTACACTCCGACCTTGGAGGGGGCATTTACCGCGCCTCGCTGCGCATTGCAAGAGCGCGCGCGTTCACGAACGGTCCTGGGCTGCTTTCCTCGCACGGCGGTCAAACAGGCGCAGCCAAGTGGACAGGCGCGGCATCAGGCCCATGTCAATGCGCGAGCGGGTTTCTAGAACGGGACGATTCTTTGAAACGCTGGGCGTGCCTTCGCGCAGGACGATATAGATGCCGGAGGCGATGATGATGCCGGTGCCGACCAAGGTCACGGTGTCGTGGGTTTCGTCAAAAATCAACGCGCCAAAGATCGTGGCCCAAATGATCTGCGAATACTGCATGGGCGCCACGATTACGGCGGGTGCCCGGCGATAGGCGGCAATGGCCAGCAGCCCCCCACAAAACCCCATGACCGACATGGCCAATGACAATCCCAGATGCGCGACCGGCATCGGCACGTAGATGAACGGCAGCGCTGCCCCCGCAACGATCAGATTGGCCATCATCGGATAGAGCATGATCACAACCGAGCGTTCCGAATTGCCGATCTTGCGCACCAGAACCGAATTGATCGCGCCAAAGCTGGCGGCGGCGATGGCCGCCAGATGGCCAAGTCCGAAATGCGCATTGCCGGGCCGGACGACCACGATCACGCCGATCAAACCCACCGCCACCGCCAGGCCGCGGTGCAGGCCCACCTTTTCGCCCAGCATCGGAATGGCAATAAGAGTGATCAGAATCGGGGTCGCAAAAAAGATCGGATAGGCCTCGGTCAGGGGCAGGACCGAGAAGGCATAAAAGCCGCAGAGCACGCAGACGACTGTCAGGACCGCTCGGGCAAGCGCCGACCGGGGGTGACGCGGGATCAGGTTCCCGTCGGTGGCGTCACCAATCAGCATCAATAGCACCAGCGGAAAGCCGAACAGGACCGAGAAAAAGATGGTCTGGAACGGGCTATAGCTGGCGCCCAGAAACTTTACGATGACGTCATTGCTGGCGTAAACGGCAAAGGCCGCAAGCGACAAGAGCGCGCCGGTCAGATTGGACTGTGGGGGCATGGGCATAGTCCTGGGGTGCCGGCAAATGCGCCGACCGTCTGAGCGCCGGGTTCTGCCTTTGGGCGGCCAAGCGCAAGGGGGATGTTCAGGATTTCTGCGAAAACTCTGCAGAACCCGGCAGGGGTTGACCGGATTTCCACAAAAGGAACAGACCAGCGGCAACAATCACCGAGATGCCAAGAACCATCAGCGCATCCATCCGCTCGCCAAAGATCAGCACACCGCACAGCGTGCCCCAGATGATCTGGCTGTATTGCATCGGCGCGACCACAATGGCGGGCGCGCGGCCATAGGCCTTGATGATCAAAACCCCGCCGATGGTGGAAAACAGGCCGATCATCAGGGCCAAAAACCAGCTGAGCGCGGTCATCGGTTGCCAGATCCAAGGCAGAAAGCAGCCCAGGATCAGAACCTGCGCGATTGCGGGGTACAAGAGCACGACCGAGGGACGCTCGCGGTTACCGACCTTGCGCAGAAGAATGGAGTTCAACGCGCCGAGCGTGGCGCCGGTGATGGCGGTCAGGTGGGCGAATTGGAGCGGAACCGAGCCGGGGCGCAGGGCGATCAGCACCCCGGCAAAACCCGCGACAACGGTAAGGATCCGCGGCAAATCCAGACGCTCGCGCAGCAAGGGGACGGCGAGCAGGGTGATCAGCAGCGGCATGCAAAAGAAGATCGCATAGGCCTGGGCCACCGGCAGCTTGGTGAAGGTATAGCTGACGATGACGGAATTGACGACGATCAGACCAATCCTCACCGCCGTCCATTTTGGCAAGGCTGGCCGCAGGGACATGCCACCCGCAGAGGCGGCGGCCTGCATCAGGATAAAGGGCAGGCTGCACAAAGCGGCACAAAAGATGATCTGAACCGCGAAAAGGCTTTGCCCCATGAACTTGATCATCATGTCCGACAGCGCGTAAATGCCAAAGGCCGAGAGGGACAACAACGCGCCTTGGACCGAGGGATTGCGGATCATTGCGGCTGCTCTTGGCGGGCGACAATGACCACCCCGGCCAGAATGATCAGCGCGGTGCCGACGGTGGTGGTCCAGGTCAGCCGCTCGTCAAACAGCACGAGGCCCATCAAAGTTCCCCAGATGATCTGCGAATACTGCATCGGGGCCACGATGATCGCGCGGGCGCGGCGATAGGCGCCGATGATCATGACCGAGCCGGCTACCAGAACCGCGCCCATGAAGGCGGTGATCGACAGATCGGCCAAAGACATCGGCACATAGACGAAGGGCACGATGGCGCAGAGCACCAAAAGCTGCGCCAGCATCGGGTAAAGCATCAGGACCAGCGTGCGTTCGGTGCCGCCGGTCTTGCGTAAAAGCACATAGTTCAGAGCGCCCGACATCGCCCCGGCGATGGCCGCGAGATGGGCGATCTGCAGCGGCTCAGCGCTTGGGTCTAGCGCGATGAAAACGCCCACAAGCCCGGTGACCACCGCGATGCCGCGTACGAGGTCGATTTTCTCGCTGAGGATCGGAACCGCCAGCAGCGCAATGAAAATCGGCATGGTGAAGAAGATGGCATAGCACTGCGCCAGCGGCAGATTGGCAAATGCATAGGGGCCGATGATGCCATTGAACACCACGATCACGACGCGAAAGGCCAACAGCCCCGGCTGTACGGGGCGCAGGCTGCCCTGATCGGGATCAATCACGGCGAAGATCATGAGCATTGGCAGGGCCATAAGCCCGGCGAAAAAGATGATCTGAAACGCCGAATAGCCGCCGCCAAGGAACTTTACCGAGATGTCATAGGCCGCATAAAGGCCAAAGGCACCCAGCCCCAAAAGGGCGCCGGCGAGGGGGTTTTGGGGGCGTGTCATGGGATCTGTTCTGCCAGAGGGACTGGTGGTGGTCTTGCCTGAACCCGGCAAGGCTTTGCCGCTTTCAGTCGTCCAGCGCGCGCCGGGGGCAATCCTGAACGGCTTGCCCCCAAGGATTCGTCAAAGGCTGGCGTTCAGCGCTGCCAGAACCGCGTCGCCCATCTGGCTGGTGCTGACCGGCGTGCCGCCCGCGGGGCCCATCAGATCGGCGGTGCGCACCCCGTCCGCGAGCACCTTTTCCACGGCCTTTTCAACCCGCGTGGCGTCCTCGCCCATGCCAAAGCTGTAGCGCAGCGCCATGGCGAAAGAGAGGATGCAGGCAATTGGATTGGCCTTGCCCGTGCCCGCGATATCGGGGGCCGAGCCGTGGACCGGCTCATACAGGGCCTTGGGACGGCCATTGGCCATCGGCACGCCCAGCGAGGCCGACGGCAACATGCCCAGCGAGCCGGTCAACATCGCGGCCATATCCGACAAAAGATCGCCGAACAGGTTATCGGTGACGATCACGTCAAACTGCTTGGGCCAGCGGCACAGCTGCATCGCGCCGGCGTCAGCGTACATATGCGACAGCTCGACGTCGGGATATTCCTTGTCGTGGATTTCCTGCACCACCTCGCGCCACAGGATGCCCGATTCCATCACATTGGCCTTTTCCATAGAACAGACCTTATTGCCGCGCTTGCGGGCCAGCTCAAACGCCGAGCGGGCGACACGGGCAATCTCGGATTCGGTATAGCGCTGGGTGTTGATGCCGACGCGCTCATTGCCTTCGGTAAAGATCCCGCGCGGCTCGCCAAAATAAACACCCGAGGTCAGTTCGCGAACGATGACGATATCAAGGCCGGCCACGACCTCTTTCTTGAGGCTTGAAAAATCGGCCAGCGCGTCAAAGCATTGGGCAGGGCGCAGGTTGGAAAACAGATCCATCTCTTTGCGCAGGCGCAGAAGGCCGCGCTCTGGCTTGACCGAAAAATCCAGCTTGTCGTATTTCGGGCCGCCCACCGCGCCCAGCAGAACCGCGTCCACCGCCTGCGCCTTGGCCATCGTGTCATCGTGCAACGGCGTGCCATGCGCGTCATAGGCACAGCCGCCGACCAGATCTTCGGAGACGTCGAACTGAACACCGCGCGCGGTGCCGAACCAGGCGATGATCTTTTTGACCTCGGCCATGACTTCAGGGCCGATGCCGTCGCCGGCGAGGATCAGGAGAGATGGATTGGCCATGGGGCGCCTCATGCGAATTGGGTTGGCGGTGGCCTAGCCAATGGGCGGGGCCGGGTCAAGGTTTCAAGGCACGAAAGGCGCGCGAGAGGTGATCAAAGACGCGCCGAATGCGCGGGGTGTGGCGCAGGGCCTGATGCGCGGTGATCCAGATCGGCAAGGGCGGCAGTTTCATGTCCGGGAACAGCGGCACCAGATCGGGGCTTTGCGCGGCAATGATGGTCTGACAGCCGCCGATACCGAGGCCGGCCCGCAGCAGCGCCAGATAGACCAGTTGATCATCGCAGCGGATCGGGAAATCTTCGCGGCGGCGGGGCAGACCCAGGCCCGCCATCATCCGCAGCATCAGGTCCGAGCGGTCAAAGCCGATCACGTCATGGCTGGCCAGATCGCCGGGGCCAAGGGGCCTGCCCCGCCGCTCGATGTAGCTTTGCGCGGCATAGATGCCAAAGGGCAGATCCGCGATATGGGTGGTGATCAAGTCCGGCTGATCGGGGCGGTACATGCGCAGGGCGATGTCGGCCTCACGCGTCAGCAGGTTTTCAGAAGTGTCGGAGGGGACGAGTTCAATCTCGATCCCCGGCTCGGCCAGCCGCAAATCGGCGAGGATTGCGGGCAAGACGTGAAAGGACAAGATGCGCGAGGCTGTGACGCGCACGGTGCCCGTCGGGGCCTCCTCGCGCCCGGCGGCGGCGAGGGACAGGAGCGCGGCGGCTGTCTCCATCGCCTTGGCATGGGGCAAAAGCGCAAGCGCCGCCTCATTGGGTGCCAACCCGCGCGGCTGGCGGTGAAACAGGGGGCCGAGAGCGGATTCCAGTTCGGTGATCTGGCGCGACAGGGTGGGCTGCGACAGGCCGAGGCGCCGCGCGGCGCCGGTCAGGGACCCGGTTTCGGCCACGGCAAGGAAGGAACGGGTCAGGGTCCAGTCGAGATAATCCATACGGATATGAATAGCAGGTCTTGGATATTGGGTAATATCCATTCGCATCTGGCGGGATTATTTTGGGGTCAGCACAAAGGAGATAAGGATGAAGAAGGTTTTGGTACTCGGCGCTAGCGGCAATTTCGGCAGCCACGCGGCGCAGGCGTTTCAGGCAGCGGGCTGGCAGGTGGCGCGCTATAACCGGGGCAGCTACATGACGGCGGCGGCGCAGGGCGCGGGTCTTGGTGCCGGGGAATGTCTATGGCGTGCAGCCGGGGCGTTGGGGGCCGGATACCCCGCAGATCCCCTGTTCGCGCACGGGGCAGATCCGGCGGAATATGGAGGAGCGGTACCGGGAGTCCGGCGAGAAGGTGCTGATCCTGTGCGGCGGGGACTTTTTGGACGAGGCATCCGGGGGCACGATCATGAACATGGTGGTGCTGAAGGGGATCGCGAAGGGGAAGTTGACGCTCGCTGGCGGGCTGGAGGTGCCGCGCGCCTATGCCTATCTGCCGGATATGGCGCAGGCGGCGGTGGGTCTGGCGGATTTGGGCGAGGTTTTGCCGCGCTTTGCCGATGTGCCCTATGCCGGGCTGACCTTTTCGATGGGCGATCTGCGGGCCGAGATAGAGCGGCAATTGGGACGCGGGGTGAAGCTGGGTCAGTTCCCTTGGTTGTTGTTGTCGCTGACCGCGCCCGTCTGGGAATTGGCGCGGGAGATGAGGGAGATGCGGTACCTTTACGAGACGCCGCATGCGCTGGATGGCGCGCTGATGGCGCTGCTTTTGCCGGGATTTCAGGGCATTGGTTTGACCGAGGTGGTCGCACGGCATCTGCGGACGCGGGGGCTGTGAGGCCGGATGGGGGGGTTCACACCCCCCAAGGTGAGCCTCGGGCAGGCTCGAGGCTCACCTGCCCCCCGTGGGATATTTTCGTCACGATGAAGGCGAATTTGATTTAATTTGTCGGGGTCAGGGTCAGATCGGTCCAAACAGGGCGGTGGCGGGAGGCGGCCGCGAGGGTTTGGGCGAAGGGGTCGGTCTCGGGGGGCCACAGGACGCCGGAAGCGGTGACCTGCAAGTCGCGGGAGGGAAGCAAGATTTCAGTGCGCAGACCGCCGGCGCCGGTTTCGAAGAAGGCGGTGTCGAAGGCAGGGTCGCCTTGATGCAGAGGCTCGATGCGGCCGGAGTTGCCTTTGGGGACGGGGTCTTGCAGGCGGGGCAGGGTCAGGAGGGCCGTGATGGCTTCGCGGCGCCCCTCGCCATCCATGGGGTCGAGGTTGGCGGTGCCGAGCAGGACGAGGGGGCCATCGGGCGGGACTTGGGGCAGTTGGCCGGCGAGATAGGCGAGCCAGAATGCTGTCTCGTCATGGTTGCGGCGGCCGTTGCGGTCTTCGGTTCCGTCAAAGACCGGAGGGGTGGCGGAAAAGGCGAGCAGATGCAGGACGGTGCCTGAGGGCAATTGGATGGGCACATCCCAATGGCCGGTGGAGGAGAGGGCCTGAACCTCGGCGATCTGCGGGGAGGTGGGGGGCATTATCTGGCCGGGCAGATCGCGCCAGAGGAAGGGTGTGAAATCGCGGATGGAATCCGTCTCGATCGGGTAGCGCGACAGGAGCGCCATGGCTTCGGCGCCGGCGAAACGGCCATAGCCGATGGCGTCATCGGGGGTGCCGAGCGCGCCGTCGCCGTTCATGTCGAGCCCGGTCTGGACGCCCGAATTGGGCCGCAGGGCGAGGCGGTAGGGATAGTCGAGGCCGCGCGCCTTTAGGCGGGCGGTGAGGGCAGTCAGGGCCGCATCCCTTGCGTCGTAATCGATGTCGGTCAACAGCAGGATATCGGCATCGAGGCGCATGAGTACCTCGATCAGGGGATCAACTTGCTCGTCAGAAGGGCGGTCTAGATCCGACAAGAGGAGGCCGGGTCCAAAGCGGCCCAAATCGGCGCTATAAACAGCGATGCGGAAGTCTTCGGCAAGGGCGGGGGCGCTTGCCAGAACGGCAAATGCGAGGGCCGCTGTCAGGCGGTGGCAAATTTCGTAGAGGCGGCGGCCAAGGCACCAGCGCGGCGCTTTTCCCGGATCATATCGGCCACGCGGTGCATCGTGATACCGCGCATGAACAGGCTGGCGGGAAGGAAAGACCATATAGAGACCGTCCAGATCAGGGTTTGCGGCGAGGCCATCGACAAAGTTTGAAAGCCCATGGAGGCGAAGTTCAAGACGCGTGGATTCCAGAATGGGAGCAAAAACCCTAACGCAATGTTAATGCGCGCATCGCGGTTTAGGCGATCAACTACGTCCCCGCCCGAAGAGGGGTCAAAGGTCGGCAGATTGACCCAGACGTTGAAGGCCGCACTGCGGTGTGGCCAGGCGCCTGCCTTGAGCTGCATGGTAAAGATTGCCATCGAAATCAGTGAGATAAGATAGGCAATGCCGGTCGCGGTGCGGATCACTTCGTATTCGCCGGGGGCGCCGGATGTCGCCAAAAGCTCGGCGGCAAGGCGCACCGGGCTGTAGGGGAAATCCATCGAATAGCCGATCAGTGCGCCCACGGAATGGATGAATTGGCTCGTGGACGAGGGCTCGATGCGGCCGGTCTCGATGACCGACAGGAAGAGGACAGTGATGAACAGCATCAAAAAGCGGATGCGGTTAAAGGGCTTGGCGTCGCGGAATTCGACCAGGCCGGGATAGGTTGAATAGTATTCGACAAAGGTCAGGAGGCCGGCGAAGAGCGCGATCAGGGTCACCAACTGCCGCGAATCCACGCTGGAATTGGTCAGGACGGCCGAAGCGTTGCGATGAGGACCATCACAAGCATGGCGCGCACCATCGCTCCCGCAAAGCTGGAAAACACTGCCGTTCGACCCCTCAGACGGCCAGCGCGGATGCTTTGCCCGCGCCTTTTCCCGCCGTTTTCGCCAACATTGTGGCGGACTGCCTCATTCTTGCCCAATTTGTGCCTTCTTTCAGCGGCTGTCGCAACAACTGCGATCAGATCACACCGGCACTGGGGCGCTTTGAGGGAGAAGGTGTTGCATGATTGAATCATCTCTGTGGCAAAACGAAGGCCGCCAAGGGGTTTGATCCCCTAGCGGCCCTAGATGTAGTGGTTTGGCCCTGGTTTAGGCCCAAGGGCGCAGAGCGGCGTTCTTTTTCTCAAAGGAATCAATGGCCGTAACTTTTTCAAGGGTCAGGCCGATATCGTCCAGCCCGTTGATCAGGCAATGCTTGCGGTGGCCGTCGACCTCGAAGGCAAAGACCTGCCCGTCGGACGTGGTGACGGTCTGTGCCTCCAAATCCACGGTTTGGCGGGCATTTGCGCCCTTTTTGGCATCGGCCATCAGCACGGCCACGACGTCTTGGGGCATCACGATCGGCAGGATGCCGTTCTTGAAGCAGTTGTTGTAGAAAATATCGGCAAAAGAGGTGGAGACCACGCAGCGGAT
>CAIYZT010000410.1 GCA_903930735.1 uncultured Paracoccaceae bacterium
CGCTCAGCGCCTTTCTGACCGCAAACGCACTCACAGCCGCCCCCTTTGACGGCGCCGCCCTAACCATGGACGCCCTATCAAAATCCGCCCTGGGAATGACCCTGCGCGTGAACTGCTGGAAATAACTCCCAACCTTCAATGTGGCCCAAATATCCTCGGGGGTGAGGGCCGGCACGGCCCGAGGGGGCCGACGGCCCCCTCCTGTCCGCCTCAGCCTACATGAAACAGCGAAGCGAAAAGCCGCGGATCCAGGCTTTCGGCGGCAAAGGTCGGCCCCTCGGTCAGGACCGAGACCGCATCATGGCTGTGCAGGCTTTCCTGATGGCTGGCGACAATCCTAAAATCGCCAATTCTGGGATCGGCCAGCAGCACCTTACAAAAACTGCGCGCCGCATCCTCGACAAAGATCGGATTGGCGGCGTTCAACTCGGCAAAGGCCTGCTCGTCTTCACGCTTGACCATGACCTGCGTCTCGGTCGGCACCGCTTTGCGGGCCAGATCGATCAGATCCTCGAACCACAGGCAGGGCCCATCCTTGACCTCGACCGAAATCCGCGCGACCGAGCGCTGCGAATGCGGCGTGGCCAATTGCCCGCGCGTGATCCTTGCATGTTCGGACAATTCCAACGAGCAGGGACAGGTGCTGGAATAGACGAAATCCAAGTGCAGTATCCGCTTGCGCGCCCCCCCCTGATCGACCAATTCCAAAGAAATATCATAGTATTGCCAGCCATGCAGCCCCGAGCGGAGGCTCTCCACCTTGACCGGAAAGGAAAACCGCATCTGGATCCGCGCGTCAAAGCTTTCCAGATCGCGCTTATAATCCTCCAAGGCATGTTCGATCACACCAAAGCTGAAATCCCGCTCTGCATGGGCATAAAACGAGCGCATGATGCGGCTCATGTTGATGCCCTTTTTCTCGGCCTCCAGCGACACCGTCCCGGTCACGCTGGTCTCCAGCCGCAGGGGGCCGTTGTCGCGGGTGCGGTAGCCGATCGGCAGCCGAAAATTCGAAATGCCGACGTGCTGAATCATCTGCTGTGCGCCGACGATAAGGCTGGAGGGACCGTTCTGCAGGTCCGGCAGCCCGGCTTTATATTCCGCATCCGCCTGAAAATCCTGCGGATAGTCGCGCGACAGCACCGGATAGCCATTGCCAATCAGCGCGCCAACACCCGGCGCGAGCCCCGTAATCTCGGCCTCACTGGCCCGCGCGGCCCAAAGCTTCAACACCGCAAGTGCCGCCGCCGCATCACTGCGGCTGGGCTTGGCGTCGATATCTGGCAGATGAATATTCATGGAAGGCTCCCCGGTTAGACCGCTGGCAAGACTGGGAACATAGGGCATCCCCGCCCCGACCCCAAGTTGTTTACACGAAGTAATACGTCAGGAAGACGACATCAGATCACCGCAAGCGGCCGCTCGAGCGGATTGCCTTCAATCTGACTCAGATTGAAGGCAATCCAAGACCAGCACAGGCCGCGAATAGTGCGGTTGCGCTCAACCCTGTGAACCCGATTGAGCGCAATATGCTCTAGATCGCGCTAAGGGCCGATTGCAGATCGAAAATCAGGTCATCGGCGTCTTCCAGCCCAACCGAAAGGCGCAGGAGGCCCGGCGTGATGCCCAAAGCCTCCTTCAGGGCCTGGGGCAGGCGCTGGTGGGTGGTGGTGGTTGGATGGGTCACGATGGATTTGGCATCGCCCAGATTGTTGGAGATTTTGATGATCTCCAGGGCGTTGCAGAATTTGAACGCCGCTTCTTTGCCGCCAGTCACCTCAAAGGCCACCAAGGTGCCCCCCGATCCCATTTGCGCCATTGCCAGATCATGCTGCGGATGGCTGGCGAGACCCGGAAAAATCACCGACGACAGGCGCGGATCGCCTTCCAGCGCGCGCGCCACCTTCAGCGCGCTGTCCGCCATCGCCCGGCAGCGCAGGTCCAGCGTCACCATGCCGTTCAGCATGATCCAAGCCGTAAAGGGGCTCATCGCGCCGCCGGTATGTTTCATGTAAGGCTCGGCCACCTTGCGGATAAAATCTCGCGTGCCGCAAATCACCCCGCCCAGAGCACGCCCCTGCCCGTCGATATGTTTGGTGGTGGAATAGACAATGATATCAGCGCCCTGATCGACTGCGCGGCTAAAAATCGGCGTGGCAAAGACATTGTCCACCACGACCAAAGCCCCCGCCGCATGGGCGATTTCGGACACGGCGCGAATATCGACCAGCTCCAGCGCCGGGTTCGACATCGACTCGAAAAACACCGCTTTGGTCCCCGGCACCACGGCGCTGCGCCACTGGTCCAGATCGGCGCCGTCCACAAAGGTGACCTTGACCCCGTAGCGCGTCAGCACCTCTTCGAGGACATAAAGGCATGAGCCGAAGAGCGCGCGCGAGGAAACCACATGATCGCCCGCGCGCAGCATCGCCATCAGCGCGCCGCTGACCGCCGCCATACCCGAAGCGGTGGCAAAGGCATCTTCGGTCCCCTCCAGCGCCGCGATCCGCTCTTCGAACATCCGGGTCGTGGGGTTGCCATAGCGGGCATAGATAAACTCATCCTCACCGGCCTGGATGAACCGCGCTTCGGCGGCCTCGGCGCTGGGGTAGACAAAGCCCTGAGTCAGAAAGATCGCTTCGGACATCTCGCCATATTGGCTGCGGCGGCTGCCTTCGTGAACGAGGATGGTCTTGGCATTCCATGGTTTTTTTGTCATCGCATCGCATCCAGTGCCGGGCGCGCCGGCCAATAAAAAGCCCCGGAAAACCAGAGGTTCCGGGGCAGCGAATGCCACAAACCTCTTTAGCGGTTTTTTTAACGTGGCCCGCAATCCGGTAACAAAGCGCCACAAGGTCTGATTACGCCCAAGCCAGGCGCAGGTCAATGGCCGTTTGCCTGCGCGAACTCACCTGCATATCCGCGCCCTGTCATGGAGCCGTCACCGCGCTGTCGCGCGGTTGTTGCCGCCCCATGCGAACGTGAAGTCATGAAGCTGGATGAGAAGCCCAATGACTGATGCCATCCGCCTGCCTAGCGCGCCCATCACCGCCAATTTCGGGCCGGGCGGCCTGCAAGTGGATTTGGACGCACTAAGGGAAGTGCTGGCCCGCCTGCCCGCCAAAGCCCCCATCGCTGTGCTGATCCATGGGTTTCGGTTTCGCCCCGGCCGCCCCTTTCAATGCCCCCACCGCCATATCCTGTCGATTGCCCCCGAAATCCGTGACGGCCGCGAGATCAGCTGGCCCCAGCATCTGGGCCTTGACGGGCATCAGGGGCTGGCGATCGCTTTGGGTTGGCCGTCGAGCGGTACGATCTGGAACGCGCATCGCAAGGCCGCGCAGGTGGGCGTGGCGCTCGCCGTGTTTGCCGAGCTGTTCCATCAGATCGCGCCCGAACGGCCCTTGAACGTGGTGGCCCATTCGCTGGGCACCCGCGTCGCGCTGACCGCACTGGCACGGGCCAAGCCGGGGCGCTTTGCCCGGATGATCCTGCTCTCGGGCGCCGAGACCCGCATGCTCGCCCGCCGCGCCATGGCCAGCCCCGCCGGGCAATTGGCCGAAGTGATCAACGTGACCTCCCGCGAAAACGATCTGTTTGATGCCGCCTTTGAATGGCTGCTGCACGGCGGATGGCATTCGTCGATCGGCCAGGGTTTGGGCCAGGGATTGGGCCAGTCCCTGCCGCAGTGGCGCGATCTGTGGATAGACCAGCCCTTGAACCTGCGCGCCCTTGCCCAGCGCGGCTTTGCGCTGACCGCGCCGACGGGCCGCATCTCGCATTGGTCTCCCTATCTGCGGCCGGGGGTCTTTGGCCTCTACCGCGCGCTTTTGCGCGGCGAGATCGGCCTTGCCGATCTGCCCAAAGCCGATCCTTCGCGCCGCTGGTCATTGCTCTTGTCGCGCCGGATGCCGGTCATCGCCTTTGCCCCGCAAGAGCCGCAAAACACTGCCGCAGCGGTTTAAGCCTCGTCCTTATCGTCCTCCGTCTCGGGCAGGGCATAGCGCTGCATCAGGCCGTACTGCGCCATGATAAAGGCCATGGGGGCGAGGGTCAGCGCAAATGTCTTGAAGGTCACCCAATCCTCGGTCGAGAAATTGCGCCAGACAAGCTCGTTGACCACCGCCAGAACGGCGAAAAACAGGGCAAAGCGCCAGGTCAGCTTGATCCAACCCTCGGGCTGCATCGGAAATCCGTCCTGCATGACCAGCCGCAGATAGCTTTGACCGCGCAGCAACCCGAACAGCAGGACGGCGGCAAAAATCGCGTAGATCAGGGTCGGTTTCATCTTGATGAAATGCTCGTCATTCAGCCAGATCGACAGCCCGCCCATGACGATGACGATGAAAAGCGTCACCATCTGCATCTTTGATAGCTGCCCTTCGAGCCACCAGAGCAGGCCCGAAGTCAGCATGATCAGCCCCACGAACAGGGCCGTTGTGACGATGAAACCGGAATATTCGGTGCCGAAAATGACAAAGGTTTTGTCTTTCAGCCGCCCGAAGACGAGAAAGAACAGCAAGATCGGCCCAAGTTCTAGCCCGAGCTTGAGCCAGGTATTGGCCTTTTTGGTTGCCGTCATGCCGATGCTCTTTCCATATCCTGCCCTGTCATTTGCTCATGCCCCCTGCCCGACCAAAGCGCGCGCAAAGTCCTGTGGGTCAAAGGCCGCCAGATCGTCGATCTGCTCGCCCACGCCGATCGCATGGATCGGCAGACCAAAGCGGTCGGCCAGCGCGACCAGAACACCGCCCTTGGCCGTACCGTCAAGTTTGGTCATCACAAGGCCGCTGACATCCGCGATCTTGGCGAAAATCTCGACCTGGGTCAGCGCGTTCTGCCCCGTGGTCGCGTCCAGAACCAGCAGAGTATTATGCGGCGCGGAAGGGTCTTTCTTACGGATCACCCGCACGATCTTGGCGAGTTCCTCCATCAGATCCTGACGGTTTTGCAACCGGCCCGCCGTGTCGATCATCAGCAGATCCGCCCCCTCGGACTGCGCACGGGTCAGCGCGTCAAAGGCCAGGCTCGCCGGATCGCTGCCCTCGGGCGCGGTCATGACCGGCACCCCGGCCCGCGCGGCCCAGATCTGCAACTGCTCCACCGCCGCCGCGCGGAACGTGTCGCCCGCCGCGATGATCACCGTCTTGCCTGCCGCGCGAAACTGGCTGGCCAGCTTGCCAATCGTCGTGGTCTTGCCCGAGCCATTGACCCCGACCACCAGAATAACCTGCGGTTTGGTCGGATAAATCGGCAGGGGCCGCGCCACCGGCTCCATGATCCGCGCCACCTCGTCGGCGAGGGCCTGACGCAGCTCATCGGTTGAGATCCGCTTGCCAAACCGCCCTTCGGCGATCTTGGCCGTCACCCGCGCCGACGTCTGCGCCCCCATATCGGACTGGATCAGCACATCCTCAAGGCTTTCAAGCATGGCATCATCCAGCAAGCGGCGCGGCGCGTCGGAGCGCGCGAACAGGCGGCCGATCAGACCCGGCGCTTCGGGCGCCGCCACTTCGGCTTGCGCGGGTGCCGGGGCCTCGCTGACCAGCGCCTCCAGCCCCTCGCCCAGTTTGTCGGACGAACGGAACATCCGCTCTTTCAGTTTTTTGAAAAACGACATCGGCCTGCTTTCGATCTGGCATTCGATCTGGCATTCGATCTGATTGCCCTTACCTAGTCATTTGCCGCGGCCAAGGAAAGGGTTCAGCCTTTGGGCAGCATTGCATAGATTGTTCCGCCAAAAACGATCATGGCCTGCCCGGTCCAATAGAGCGGCCAGACGAGACCGCCGAGAATGCGGGCCTGGCGGGTTTCGCTGGTACGGAACAGCCGGAGGGACAACATCAGGTCTGAGGCGACGAACAGCGCGGCCCCGATCCAGATGCCAAGCGCCGCACCCTCATTCCATGGCAGGAATATTGCAGCGCCCGCCATCGATCCGATCACCAGCGCATAGCCGCGAACCGGATGTTTCAGCGCCCCGGTATGAGGCGCAAGCCAGACCTCGGTTGAGGCGACAAGCGCGAGGATCATCGCGGCACCGATGAGCAATTCGACGCTCAACTCCGGCCCACCCAAGCGCCCTATCTGGTACACAAGCCAGCCCGCATAAATCAGATGCCCGCCCGCAAAAGACGCCATTCCGGCCAGAAACCAGCGCTGGCCGGGGCGCGACAGCGCAAAATCGCCCGCCGCGCCCAGGGTCAGGCCCAAGACCAGCCATCCCGGCGCATCCCCGGCCCAAAACCCCAGTGCCAAGACCCCGGTGGCCCCGGTCTTGACCAAGGACCCGGTCCAACTGGCCGCCTCCGAAGGCCGCGCGGCGAACCAAACCCAATACCAAAGCGCGAGCAGTGCCGAGAGCCCGATCATCCATTGCCAAAGCATCCCCAGCCCTCCAAAACGCTCAAAACCCCGCCGCGATCCACGATTAAAGGCAATCGGGGCGGTCCGATAGCCGCAGAGTCAGATTTTAAAGTCCTGGCCCATCAAACAGATTGCCCGGTCCCGCGCCTGGTCCACCTGCAACGGGAAGGGCAAAAGTCGCCCGACCTCCGCCCCCAATACCTGCCGACGACGGGGCTGCAATTGCCGGATTCTCGTGTTATCACCACCCCATGAGCCCCACCCGCCCCTTGCCGATCTGGGCCTTCGCCCTAGCCGCCGCAGCCCCCCTGCCCTTGCTGGCCATGGGCCTGGTCTTTGGCGGCAGCTGGGCGGCGGCAGCCCTGATCTACATGACGGCGCTCACCGCATTCCTGGACCAGATCAAGCCCCTCTTCATGGGCGACGCCCCCGAAGGCGCCGAGTTTCCCGCCCAAACCGCTTTGCTGGTGCTGCTGGCCATCGGCCATCTGATCGCCCTGCCCCTGATGGTCTGTGCTATCGCAGGCCCCTCCAGTCTTGGCCCCCTGCCCCGCGCCGCCCTGTTCCTCGGTGCCGGCCTGTGGTTCGGTCAGGTCTCCAACCCCATGGCGCATGAGTTGATCCACCGCGGCCCCCGGGTGCTTTACCGCCTCGGCGTGCTCGTCTACGCCACCCTGCTGTTTGGTCACCACGCCTCGGCCCACCGCCTTGTGCATCACACACACGCCGCCAGCGCCGAAGACCCGAATTCCGCCCGCTCGGACGAGGGTTTCTACCGCTTTTTCCTGCGCGCCTGGGTGGGTAGCTTTGCCAAAGGGCTGCGGGCCGAGACCGCGCAGCGGGTGCAAAACGCCAAGGGCCCGCATCCCTACATAGCCTATGTCGCCTTTGGCGCCTTGAGCCTTTACACCGGCTACCAGATCGCCGGCCTGCAGGGCCTGGCCATCTGGGCGGCGCTGGCGCTGCATGCCCAGGTGCAGTTGATGCTCTCCGATTATGTGCAGCACTACGGCCTGACCCGCGCCCAACTACCGAACGGCAAGCTGGAGCCCGTCGCCGCCCGCCATTCCTGGAACGCGCCTTTCTGGTTTTCCTCGGCCCTGATGCTGAACGCGCCGCGCC
>CAIYZT010000411.1 GCA_903930735.1 uncultured Paracoccaceae bacterium
GTGGGCGCTGGATCGGGGGAGGCCGACGTGGGAATGCGCGGCGTGCCGACGGCAGACCTCGGTGACCGCCGGCACGATCATGCACCGCAGCCATCTGGCGCTGAAGACCTGGTTTCTCGCCGCCCATGTCGTCGCCGCCCACTCCAACGGCATCTCGGCCCTTCAGTTGCAGGGGCAACTGGGCATCGGCAGCTACAAGACCGCCTGGCTGCTGCTCCACAAGCTCCGGCGCGCCATGGTCGACCCCGGGCGGAGCTTGCTGCAAACTCTGGTCGAGATCGACGAGACCGAGATGCCGCTGTGCTCAAAAAACGATCCTGCAGATCGCAAGAAGGGCGGCCGCTCGGCGGTCGGCAAGATCTTCATCGTCGGCGCGGTGGAACTGTCCGAGGACGGCCAGCCGCGCCGGATCCGTCTGGCCCAAATCCCCGACGGCGCGTCGAAAACGCTGCATGGTTTCATCGGTCGGGCTGTTGAGCCTGGCGCGCATATCATCACGGACGGCTGGCTCGGCTATGAGAATCCGCGCGCGAACACCCATGAGGCCAAAATCGTCACCGGCACCATCACCATCACCAGTCTCAGCCCGTGAACAACCTATCGAGACGTTACAGCTAGGGCGCCTGCCACTGCATGCTTTCCACGCAATCCGCACGGTGGCCCAAAGCCGCCGGGCAGCGCCCGACCCGCCCCTCGAAGAGCGGGGCCGTTCCTCCACTGGAGGCCGGTCTGATCCCGCTCAGACTGGGCCAGCGGTTTGTTACGGAGGGTTGCTGGCGGTTCAAGGGGGGGCTTAAGGATGGCAAGCGAAACTATAGGGGTGGAGCGCTAGCCGGACAGACCCAATCAAAATGTCGCGCGGTGCGGCGGCCGCGCCCATCAAACGCGGCAGGTATTGGCTGATCAGGGTTTCGGGGATCCTGCAGCCATCGAGCGCCCGCATCAGGCGCTGGGTGGCCCCCACCGCCTCGGGCCGGTTCCAGTAGTAGCGAATCCGGTCGGAATAGCCGAAATGGCGCTGCAGGCGCTGGTCCTGCACGCTGCCATGGCAATAGGCGGCCCAATCGCCGGGATGGGCCTGCATCAGATCCTCCATCGCGAGAGGCAGGGCGTGGGCGGCATAGGCAGGGTCCAACTCGGCCGCGATCAGATCCAGCGCGTAGAGCGCCTCGCGCAGGGCAAAGGTCAGGCCGGGGCCCACCTTCAGCACCGCGAAACCGCCCTGCACCAGCGCGCGCAGGGCCGCGCCGGTTTGGTAGTCGGTGGAATGTGCCTCATAGACCAGGCCCGTCGCCGGGCGCGCGCCGATCAGGGCGCTGGCGGCGGGCGCATCAAAGGCGATGACATTATCCTGCCCAAACTCTACCCCCGGCTGGACGACCAAAGCGATGACCCGATCGAAAGCGGCGTTCAGGCCAAGCGCGGCAAAGGCGGCTTTGTGGATCGCCAGGGTCTGGGTAGCGTCATCGGGGCAGCTCACGCGCAGCGTCTCCAGATGTTCCGCCGCGCCGCCCGGTACCGGGACTTCGGTACCGATGATATAGGCGGGGGCAGGGCGGCCCGCCTGCGCTGCGCCCGTCTCCGCCGCCTGCGCCAGCAGCGCCGCGCGCGCGGCCATGGTCGCGGCGGGCAGGGGCATGGGATCATCGGCGCAGGACATCGAGGCGTCCAGATGCAGCTTGCCAAAGCCTGCCGCCGCGTAGGCCTCGGTCATGGCGACCGCCTTGGCCATGGCGGTTTTGGCCAGGCCCTTGCGCCAGGGATTTGGGCCCAGATGGTCGCCGCCGAACAGGATGTTTTCCGGGGCGAAACCGACCCGCGCCGCGATCTGCAGCACGAAGTCGCGAAAGGTTTGCGGCGTCATGCCGGTATAGCCGCCGTCCGGATTGACCTGATTGCAGGTAGCCTCGATGCAGGCCGGCACCCCATCGGCCGCTGCCTGCAACAGCGCGGCTTCGATCACCAAAGGATGGGCCGAGCACACCGAGGTCAGGCCCCGGCGCAGGCCGCGCGCATGGTCTTTGGGCAGGCTCGTCAGGGCGGAAAGGCTGTGGGTCATGGGTGCTCTTTCAGGGTTGCGCGCCAGGGGGCGCCTGCGGGCCAGCCAGCGACGCGCGCAGAGGCGATGAGCCCGCCGATCAAGGCGGAATGGGCGGGCGGGTGGGATTTTCTGCCGATCAGGCCGGCGAGTTCGGCGCGCAGGGTCTGGCTTTTGAACACCGAACCTGCGGGGGACCAGATCAGCGGCTCCGTCAGGCCCGCGCGGCTGGCGGCGGTGCGGGCCAGGAGGTGCAACTCGCCCGCTGCCGACTTCAAGAGCTCGCATGCGGCAGTCCCGCCCGCCTTCGCCATGGCGTCGACATGGGCGGCGATCCCGGCAATGGCGGCGCGGGGATGGGGTTGCGCGGCGGTCCAGCCCATCAGGGCAAAAGGGCCATTGGCGGGGGTCAGGCCAAGGCGAGCGGTCAAAGCGGCGGCAAAGCCGGTATCGGGCGCGCGGCCATCGACCATCTGGCTGGCAAGGGCCAGCGCGGAGCGGCCGATCGCATGGGCAGAGCCCTCATCGCCAAAGAGATCGCCCCAGCCCCCCGTCCGGTGCAAACCGCTGGGCCCCTGTGCCATGGCCATCGAGCCGGTCCCGGCCAGAACCAAAACACCCCCGCCCTCGGGGAAAGCGCCCTGATAGGCCAGCGCGACGTCGTTCAGCACCGTACAGGGGGAACCAAGCGCGGTGAGGGCGGCGGTGATCTGCGCGTCCAGTTGCGGGATCTCGCCGTAGCCGGGGATGCCATAGGTGATATGGGCGGCGCGCGCGGGCAAGGCGTGCAGCGCGGCGCGGATGGGGTCCAGCCAATCAGCGCGGTCTTGCGGATTGCAGCCGCTGTTGATGCGGTGCTGGCCGGTCTTGCCGCTGCTATCGGCCCAGATAATCGCGGTCTTGGTGCCGCCGCCGTCCAGACTTGCCACAATACTAGCCATGGGGGGCGACCTGCGGAAAAAGGATGCTGATGCCCCGCGCAATGGCTGCCTCGGCAATGGGGGGCGGCGGGAGGCGGTCGGTGATCAACTGATCCGCGCCGGTCAATTTGCGGACGGTAAAGGTGGCGCGCGGGCCGAGTTTGGAATGGTCGGCAAGCACGGTCAGCCGCGCCGCGCGCTGCGCCATCACCGCGTTCAGCCGCGCGTCATCCGCGTCAAAGCTGGTCAGGCAGAGATCGCCATCCAGCGCGGAGGCCCCCAAGATGGCCTGATCCAGCCAGAGCCCGGCCAGCATCTCCTCGGCCAAGGGACCGACGAGCGATTGGTGACCGGGGCGCAGCCGCCCGCCCAGAATGCAAAGCTGGATCTGCGGAACCTCGGCCAATTCCTGCGCGACCGCGAGGCCGTTGGTGACGATGGTCAGCGGAATCGGGGCCAGTTTGATCTGCCGGGCCAGTTGCAAAACCGTGGTGCCGGCGTCCAGAAGCAGGGTCATGCCGGGGCGCAGCAACCCGTAGGCCAGCGCCGCAATGGCGCGTTTTGCGGGCAGGTTCTGGTCCTCACGCGCCTTGTGGCCGACCTCGCTGCGCGCAGCGCTCGCCAGTCGGGCGGAGCCGTGGGGCCTTTCGATCAGGCCCTGATCTTCGAGCAGCGCCAGATCGCGGCGGATGCTGGCCTGCGAGGCGCCAAGAACACGCGCCAGATCCGTGACCGGCGTTTGGCCGTTCTGGAACAGGTGGGCGGTGATCTCGGCGCTGCGGGACATGGGA
>CAIYZT010000412.1 GCA_903930735.1 uncultured Paracoccaceae bacterium
GCCGCACGGGCCGCGTCCAGAGGGTCCTCGCTGACGCGGGCCTGAAAGGCTTTGACTTCCTCCAGATAACGTTTTGGATTGCGAAATCCGGGGCACGCCGCAGGGGTGCGGCGCGGCGGCAACCCCGCCTTCAGCACCTCAAGCGCCGCCTCATTCAGATCGCCTGCAGCAATGCGGTCAAGCGCCCCCAAAGCCAGCAGCGCCGCGCCCGGTTCTGGCCGCGTGCCCAGCATCATGCGCAAAGTCTCGCCGGCGCCGATCAACCGGGGCAAACGCTGGGTGATCCCCGCCCCGGCCATCAACCCAAAGCGCAGTTCGGGCATCACCGCCTGAACATCCGGCGCGCCAATGCGGACCCGAGCCGCCAGCGCCAGCGCCCAGACCGCGCCGCCGACCTGACCGGACAAACAGGCGATGACCGGCTTGGCGCTGGCCTCAATCTGGCTGCACAAATCGCCCAATGGCTCGGCGAGCGCGGGCGCCACGCTATGCCCACCGCGCAGATGAAGAATAAGCCCGGTGTGCGCCGGATCCTGGTTCGCCCGGCTCAACTCCCGCCCAATCCGCTCCAAATCCGCCGGCGCGAGGCCCGACGAAGGCTCGCTCACCGTCAGGGTCAAGCCCGTGCCCACAATCGCCGGTTGCAGTTCCATCGGCTCGCCCAAAGTCCCTCTTTCGCCCTGACTTTGCGGCCCATTACCTCATGTTAACCTGCAATTGCCCGCCAATGGCAACGGATTTGCGCATCGCGGGCCGCCCGAACGCTTGAATCCAGCTTGTCGAGGGCGCAGACTGCGCCCAAAGCCCGCCGTTACGAGGATCGCCAACCACATGAACCCCGATGTCCGCGCCTTTTTCGACGAAGCAACCAATACCGTAACCTATCTCGCCCGCGATCCGGCTTCGCGGGCCTGCGCGGTGATCGATTCCGTGCTGGATTATGACGCTGCATCGGGGCGCACCGATACAAGATCGGCCGATGCGGTGATCGCGCATATCAGGGCCGAGAACCTGGATCTGGAGTGGATCCTTGAAACCCATGTCCATGCCGATCACCTCTCGGCAGCGCCTTACTTTCAAAAGGTCTTGGGGCGGGGCAGGATCGGCATCGGGGCGTTGATCACGGATGTGCAGAAAACCTTTGGCAAGGTCTTTAACGAAAACAAGGGCTTCGCCCGTGACGGCAGCCAGTTCGATCAGCTTTTCGCCGAAGGCGACTGCTTTAGGGTCGGCCAATTGCGCGCCGAGGTTCTGCATACGCCCGGCCATACGCCGGCCTGCCTGACCTATGTGATCGGCGATGCGGCTTTTGTGGGCGACACGCTGTTCATGCCCGATTTCGGCACCGCGCGCTGCGACTTTCCGGGCGGCTCGGCTGAGGATATGTACGATTCGGTGCAGAAAATCCTCGCCCTGCCCGAGCAAACCCGGATTTTCGTCTGCCATGATTACAAGGCGCCGGGCCGCGATGATTTTGCCTGGGAATCCACCGTTGCAGCACAAAAATCGGGCAATGTCCATGTTGGCGGCGGGCGCGAGAAATCAGCCTTCGTCGCCCTGCGCCGCGCCCGCGATGCCAGCTTGGGCATGCCGCGCCTGATCATCCCCTCCTTGCAGATCAACATGCGCGCCGGGCACATGCCGAAGCCCGAAGACAACGGCACCGCCTATCTGAAAGTGCCGCTCAACGGCCTGTGACCCCGCCTAGCCAGCGCCCGCCCAAGCTGTTAATCCTCTGCCAAACGCGCGAAGGGGTAAAATCATGCCAATCGACTGGATCTGGGGACTGGTAGGCGGGCTGTTGATCGGCCTTTCGGCCTCGTGCTTTTTACTGATGAACGGGCGGATCATGGGGATTTCGGGACTGCTGGGCGGTCTGGTGGACCGCAGCGGCTGGCATGACTGGTCCGAGCGTGCCGCCTTTGTCTTCGGCACAATCGCCCTGCCCGCGCTCGCCATTCCGGCGCTTTGGACCGCGCAAACCCACCTGACCACGAACTGGACCCTGACCCTGAGCGGCGGCTTTTTGGTCGGCATCGGCACCCGTCTGGCAAATGGCTGCACCTCCGGGCACGGGGTCTGCGGCATCTCGCGCCTGTCATTGCGCGGGATCACGGCCACGGTGTTCTACATCCTTGCGGGCGCCGTCACGCTTGGCCTGATGCGCCATATCTGGGGGATATTGTGATGCGCCGCCAGATCGCGAGCCTGATTGCCGGCGGGGTTTTCGGCATCGGCCTGACCCTGTCGGGCATGACCGACACCGCAAAGGTCCAGGGCTGGTTGGACATTTTTGGCGCTTGGGACCCGACGCTGGCCTTTGTCATGGTCGGCGCGATCGTACCGATGGCGTTGGCCTGGTGGATCGCAGCGCGCATGGACAAACCGGTCCTCGGCAGTAGTTTTCCGCCCGCCGCCGGCACCCAGGTCGGGCCGGATTTGATCATCGGCTCGGTTCTGTTTGGCTTGGGCTGGGCGCTGGCGGGCCTTTGCCCCGGCCCCGCACTCGCCTCGCTCAGCTTTGGCGGGACCGGCGGATTAATGTTTTTGGCAGCTATGCTGGCGGGCATGGCTGCAGCCCCTTCCCTGCGCGCCCGCCTCGCGCGCCCTACCCTCTAGAGGAACCTCATGGATATTCGCGCCCTTACCCCGACCTATGCCGTCTCGCCGCAGATCGACCCTTCGGATCTGCCAGCCATCAAGGCAGCAGGCTATACAACGGTGATCGATAACCGCCCGGACGGCGAGATCCCGCCCGACTTGCATACCGAGGTGATGCGCGCGGCGGCCGAGGCGCTGGGTTTGGTTTTTATCGCAAATCCGATCATTCCGGGCCAACTTGGTCCGTCGCAAGTGGCTACGCAAAGCGCTGCAATGGCGCAGGCCAGTGGCCCGGTCTTTGCCTATTGCGCCAGCGGCAACCGCTGTTCGATCCTTTGGGCCCTGACGCAGGCGGGCACGCGACCTGCCGATGATCTGATCGCGGTTCCGGCCCGATTCGGCTATAATCTGGAGAATCTGCGCGGCGCGCTTTCCTATGGCGGCTGAGGCTACCATCGGGAAACCGGCCCGAAGCCGACTTCGGACCGGCAAGTGAAATCCCTTCATCCGCTTAACCTGCGGCACGCATTGCAAGGCTCGGCTCGACCGTAGCCTCAACTGGGGCTGGTTTTGGCTGCGGCGGAGCGGCGACCCCGCCGATTTCGTCGGTCAGGCGCACGGCCAAAAGTCCCCGGTTTTGGCCCAACTTACCCTCCCACAGCTTGCGGCCATCCATGCCCTCGACGCTGATCCGGTCCGACGCAGCCCCCCCCAGCGGCAGGACCTGACCAAGTTCAAATCCCATAACCTGCGCCAACGACAATGAAATCCGCGCCAAAACCCCGTCCAACTGGCTGGGGGAGCATAGAACATGCTCGCAAAAGCCCTGCGAGAACAACAGGGCCTCGGCGGCATTGCGCAGCGCATCGGCTGGGGCGGCATCGGCGAGGCGCACCTCGGCCGGCAAGGCCATGAAAACCATCCCCTTTTTGGCGCCATAGGCCAGATTCACCTCAGCCCGCAACACCCGGTACGGGATGTCTTCGAGCAAAAGACCCAAAGGCCGGATATCCTCGAGAAACGAGGCATAGCGGTAACCCATGGCCCAATCGCCATCTTCCTGACCGGTCAGTCCGCGTTCCAACTCTTCGAGAGCGCCGTCGATCATCGCAGCGACCATCGCCGCATCGGTACGCGTCGGGCGCCGTTCGGGGGCGGGACCAGTGGTGACAATCCCGGTGGTCTGCGCCTCAATCATGCCGGCCAGAACCTCTGGCCCCAGCATCAGCACGCCCAGCGCCTGCCGCGGCCCTTCGAGCACAGAGATCAGCCCGCGTTCGGGCGAAAGCTCCAGTATTTCGGCAAGGGTCATCCGGTCGAGCGAGGATTTCCGCACATCCAGCGCCAGCTTTACCCGGTCGCGCGCCGACCTTGCCAGCGCCAGTCGCCAAGCCTTGTCCGGCCCGGTTTGCCCCTCGGTCGCGCGCGCGCGCGCCTCGGCCAAAGCGGTTCCCAGTTTTAGCTTGATCACATTGCCCCGGCCTTCGGCCATATCAAACCCTCCGACTTTGGAGCAGTTTGGCCGCCAACCCGTTAGGAAACCGTTGACGCCGGTGGAATTTCCAAAATTCCCAGGCCCCCAGCCCACCCAAAAACAAAACGCCCGAGGTTTCCCCCGGGCGTCCTGCCATCAGAGCGGGTTGCTTTTGATCGGGTTCACCCGAGCAAAAGCAACCGCAACATTCCCAGCCTGTACCTGTCTTGGATTGCCTACAATCTGAATCAGATTGTAGGCAATCAGCTCTAGTCCTGCAAAAACTATTGCAGAGCCTTGTCCGAGATCTGATGCGTCCAGGCACCGACCGGAACCGCGGTGATCACCGGGTCCGAACCGCCCGACATCAGAGCCGCAACCGTGCGCTCATAGTCAGCCTCAACCAGCGCGCCGTTCGATCCTGCCGTCAGCTTGGCAATCTCGGCCATCATCCGCTTTTGATGCGCTTCGGTCTGCGCGCCGGTCTCGTCGTTCTCCAGAACGATCATCGCGGCGGCATCCGGATTGGCCTCAGCCCATTTCCAGCCCTGCATCGAGGCGCGTACGAAACGTACCATCTTGTCTTCAAAGGCCGGGTCGGCCAGCTTGTCTTCCATAACGTAAAGACCGTCTTCCAGCGTCGCCACGCCCTCGTCTTCGTACTTGAACACCACCAGATCATCAGGCGTCAGGCCGGCATCGATGACCTGCCAGTATTCGTTATAGGTCATGGTCGACACGCAGGCCGCCTGCTTTTGCAGCAGCGGATCCACGTTAAAGCCCTGCTTGAGAACGGTCACGCCGCCTGCCGAACCATCGGTCGCCAGACCCAGCTTGTTCATCCAGTTCAGGAACGGATATTCATTGCCGCCGAACCAAACACCCAAGGTTTTGTCCGCGAAATCCGCCGGAGCCGCAACGCCGCTGTCCTTGCGGCAAGTCAGCATCATGCCCGAGGATTTGAACGGCTGGGCGATATTGACCAGAGCCAGACCCTTTTCGCGTGCAGCAAGGGCCGAAGGCATCCAGTCGATCACCACATCCGCGCCGCCGCCCGCGATCACCTGCGTCGGGGCCACATCGGGACCACCCGGCAGAATGGTCACGTTCAGGCCTTCAGCCTCATAAAAGCCCTGCGCCTGAGCCACATAATAGCCCGCGAACTGGGCCTGCGTGACCCATTTCAGCTGCAATGTCACATCATCTGCCGCCTGCGCCGTGCTTGCCATCGCGGCAAGTAGCGAACCAGTAAGGAATTTTTTCATTCTAACCTCCTTGTTGCGGCCCCCTTGGCGGGGGCCATTTGAATTCACCGTCTTTGAGACGGATGCCAAAAGGTCATCCGCCTTTCAATCAACGAGACCGCCCCATAAAAGGCCGATCCCGCCAAAGCCGCCACCGCAATCTCGGCCCAAACCATGTCAAGGCCAAGCCGCCCGACCTCTGCCGTGATGCGAAAACCCATGCCCACAATCGGGCTGCCGAAAAACTCGGCAACAATGGCACCGATCAGCGCCAAAGTGGTCGCGATTTTGAACCCGTTGAACACAAAGGGCAAAGCCGCCGGCAAGCGCAGTTTCAGCAGCGTTTGCAGATAACTGGCCGAATAGGTGGCCATCAGATCGCGCTGCATGGTTTCGCTGGCTTTCAGCCCGGCCACGGTGTTCACCAGAACCGGAAAAAACACCATTACGACCACCACTGCCGCCTTGGATTGCCAATCAAACCCGAACCACATCACCAGGATCGGCGCGATGCCGACGATGGGCAGGGCCGCCACAAAATTGCCGACCGGCAGCAGCCCGCGCTGTAAAAACGGTGATCGGTCGATGGCTATTGCGGTCAAAAAGGCAGCCGAGCAGCCAAAGGCATAACCCCGCAGCGCGCCTTTGACAAAGGTCTGCTGGAAATCCGCCCAAAGCGTCGGCAGCTCGGAAGCAAATCGCGCGCCGATGGCCGAGGGCGGCGGCAAGATCACGCCCGGCACCTGCAATCCGCGCACCACAAACTCCCAGACCACCAAAAGGGTCAGCCCAAAGATTGCCGGCACCAGCAAACGCCCGGCGCGCGATCCCATCAGCCGCGAATGTGACAACCGCACATTCAAGGCCCAAGCCCCCGCCCAAATTGCCAAACCCGCCAGGAACCAGATCACCGCGCCATCCCCATCCGCTTCAAAGTGCCCCGCTCCACCCAGCTTACAATCGCCACCAGCCCCGCCGCGACCAGCGCCGCCGCAAACAACGCCGCCCAGATCTGCACAGTTTGCCCATAGTAACTGCCCGACAAAAGCCGCGCGCCGAGGCCCTTGACCGCGCCCGTCGGCAACTCGCCCACGATCGCGCCCACAAGGCTGGCCGCGATCCCCACTTTCAGCGAGGTGAACAGATAGGGCATCGAGGCCGGCAGCCGCAGCTTCCACAGGGTTTGCGACTTGGTGGCGCCATAGGTCGCCAGCAGATCAAGCTGCATATGGTCAGGACTGCGCAAGCCCTTGACCATGCCGACAAGCACCGGAAAGAACGACAAAAAGGCCGAGATGATCGCCTTGGGCACCAGCCCCTGCACCCCCATGGAATTCATCACAACGATGATCATTGGCGCAATGGCCAGAATGGGAATCGTCTGGCTGGCAATCGCCCAAGGCATGACCGACAGGTCCATCGCCCGGTTGTGGATGATCCCCACCGCCAGCATGATCCCCAGCAAGGTACCCATCACAAAGCCCAAAAGCGTCGCCGAAACCGTGATCCAGCCGTGATAGACCAGCGATTTCTTCGAGGTTATGCTCATCCCAAAGGTCGAGCCGACCAACTCGCTGACCACCTGATGCGGGGTCGGCAGGACAGGCCGTTCCTGATTTATCGTCAACGGCACAAGCTGGCCAAAGCTTGGTGGCTCCGCCTCGGCCCGCACCGCCTGATCATAGACCCACGCCGAGTTGAGCCAGACCGCCGCCGCATACCACAGCACCGTGATCACCGCCAAAACCACCAGAACCGGACCAAGCGACCTCATACCGCCCCTCCCTTGGGCCAGGCGATCATCGCCACCGCCACCACCCCCAAAACGATCCCCGACAGCTGCAACGCCGTCGGCCGCTCCTCAAAGACCACCGTCGCCACGACCATGACCGCCATAAGCTGAAAAATCGACGATAGCGCGATCGCAACGCCCAGCCCGCTGGCCCGCATCACCTGAACGATCATCACTTTGCCCAGACAAAACAGCAAAAGCGCGCCCACCAGCACCCTCCAGTCCCCGCTTGTCGCATAGGATTTCAGCACCCCATTGGCGCTTACAAAGACCGCGGTCGAGGCAATGAGCCAGATGAGGACCGTCCCATTCATCGCCCGCCCGCCTTCATCTTGATCCAAATATCCTCGGGGGGCGGCGCATTTGCGCCTAGGGGGGCAGAAGGCCCCCCGCTGTGCCAACAGATTGCGCCCGCCTTATTCATCCAGATGCCCCGCCCGCAAACCCTCGCGCACGCGGTGCGCAATTTCGATAAACTCCCGGCTGTCGCGAATATCCAAAGGACGCTCGCGCGGCAGGGGGCTTTCGATCACATCCGTAATCCGCCCCGGTCGGGGCGACATCACCACGATCTTGGTGCTCAGATACACCGCCTCGGGGATCGAATGGGTGACAAAGCAGATCGTCTTGCCCGTCCGCGCCCAAAGCTTCAGCACTTCTTCGTTCAGCCGGTCGCGGACAATTTCATCCAGCGCGCCAAAGGGTTCATCCATCAGCAAAATATCGGCATCAAAGGCCAGCGCGCGGGCAATCGAGGCGCGCTGCTGCATGCCGCCGGAAAGCTGCCAGGGGAATTTCTTGCCAAAGCCGGTCAGTTCCACCAGATCCAGCACGCGGCTCACCCGGCTTTCCTGCTCGGCTTTGGAAAACCCCATTATTTCAAGCGGCAACTTGATGTTGCCTGCGATGGTCCGCCATGGATAAAGCCCCGCCGCCTGAAACACATAGCCATAAGCCCGCTTTTGCCGCGCCTCATCCGGGGTCATGCCATTGACGGTCAAAGTGCCGCCTGTCGGAGCCTCCAAAGCCGCAATCGCCCGCAGAAAGGTGGTCTTGCCACAGCCCGACGGACCGATAAAGGACACGAAATCCCCCCGGTTGATGGTCAGGTTCACGTCTTTCAGCGCCTGAACAGGGCCGTCTCTGGTCTGAAAAACCAGTTGAAGGTCACGGGCCGAAATCACCGGATCCGCTATGGCGGCGGTATCTTTCATCACACCCCCGTCGCCGGAACGCCAGTCCGCGCCACGGGCCGTGGCGCGGTCAGGTATTTCCACGCCGACAGCGCTAGATTAATACAATTATGTGAACGTTCGCTCATCCAAAGAAGCCCTTCTTTTTTGCTGGTCTTGGAGAAAGAATATTGATGTTGCGGCCAGTTTCGCTGTCGCCTTGGGTCACAATCACGATCGACGTCAGGTCCGTGCCCCTCTTTAGAAGTATGTTGTGTAGCAAGGCTCCTGCGGCAGCCATGTTCACTGAGTATCCAGCCAACTCCCAACCATCGTTTAGTAGTTCAGCGATTTGATCGTTGCCATCGTCAGCCATAGGATTTGACTCCTTCAATTGAAAATTTGAATCACACGCCCGTCGCCGGAACACCCGTCCGCACCACCGGGCGCGGCGCAGTCAATTCCTTCCACGCCGACAGCGCCCGGTTGACTGCAGGCCGCGCCGGCCGGCCGACGAACTGGCCATGCCCCTCCTGCGTCTTGATCTGGCCATCGCTAACCGCCACCTGCCCCCGGGTAAGGGTAAAGCGCGGCAGACCCTTGACGGGCTTTCCCTCGAACACATTGTAATCAATGGCAGATTGCTGGGCGCTGGCGGTGATGGTTTTCTCCTTCGCCGGATCCCAGACCACCAGATCGGCATCGGCCCCCACCAGAACGGCGCCCTTTTTGGGGTACAGGTTCAGGATCTTGGCGATATTCGTGCTGGTCACCGCGACAAATTCGTTCATCGTCAGCCGCCCGGTGTTCACCCCATGGGTCCACAGCATCGGCAGGCGGTCCTCCAGCCCCCCGGTCCCGTTGGGGATCTGGGCAAAGGACTTCAGACCAAAGCGCTTTTGTTCGGTGGTAAAGGCGCAGTGGTCAGTCGCAACAACGCTCAACGACCCCGATTGTAACCCCGCCCAAAGGCTGTCCTGATGCTTTTTGTCCCGGAACGGCGGGCTCATCACGCGGCGGGCGGCATGGTCCCAATCGGGGTGGAAATATTCGCTTTCATCCAGCGTCAGGTGCTGAATCAAAGGCTCCCCCCACACCCGCTTGCCCGCCTGACGCGCGCGGCGGATCGCCTCATGCGCCTCTTCGCAGCTGGTATGCACCACATACAGCGGCACGCCGGCCATATCGGCGATCATGATGGCGCGGTTCGTGGCCTCACCTTCCACCTGCGGGGGCCGCGAATAGGCATGCGCCTCCGGCCCGGAATTGCCCGCCGCGATCAGCTTGGCCGTCAACTCCGCCACCACATCGCCGTTCTCGGCATGAACCATGGCGAGCCCCCCCAGATCCCCAACGCGGGCAAAGGACTGGTACATCTCGTCATCATTGACCATCAGCGCGCCCTTGTAGGCCATGAAGTGTTTGAAGCTGGTCATGCCGGCCTTGACCGACAATTCCATATCCTCCCAGACC
>CAIYZT010000413.1 GCA_903930735.1 uncultured Paracoccaceae bacterium
AAGAGAAGGACACTGTAGGGTTCCTGACAAGTTTATCGAAGATGGCTTCAACCTTGGCTCTTGGGTTCACAACCAGCGAACTAATAAAACCCAAATGTCAGCTGACAGGCGCCAGCGGTTGGAGGCTTTAGGATTTGTTTGGGACCCGTTGGCTGATGCTTGGGAGGAGGGCTTCAGCAAGCTTGAAGCTTTCAAAGCAAGAGAAGGACACTGTAGGGTTCCCCAGAAATTTAAAGAAGATGGCTTTAGGCTTGGCGTCTGGGTTGGAAACCAGCGACATAAGAACGACCAAATGTCAGCTGACAGGCGCCAGCGGTTGGAGGCAATAGGTTTTGTCTGGAACGCAAGAGGGGGTAATAACTTATGGCAATTCAAACCGGGGCGTTCATCTCTTTGATACTTCGCCCGTTGCTAGTACTGTAGTTGCGTCGCCATTTGATTGCCTAGAAGGTCGATCATCCAGCACGGTCACAGTGGTTCGTCCCAACGACTCCCCCCAAACTCCACCCCGAAAATCTGTTTATAGCTGTTTATAACTTTTCGTTAGACAAAGAAAAAGCACCCGAAGGCGCTTAACTCATTGTAATCATTGGTAAGATTGGTGGAGCCAGACGGGATCGAACCGTCGACCTCTTGAATGCCATTCAAGCGCTCTCCCATCTGAGCTATGACCCCGAACCGATCGTCAACGCATGGGCTGCGTTGCATTGGCGTTGTTTAGGGGAGGGCGCTGCGGGGTGCAAGTCTAAACTTGCACGAATTGCGCGCCCGTCCCCCGGTTTCTTAGACGTCTTCTTCGCCGCCCGGCACGTCGGCCAGATCGTCGAGCGACACCGTATCATCGGCGTCATCCTCGAGCAGCTCGTCGTCCAGTTCGGCATCATCGGTGACGCCGGTGGCCAGCAGATCCTCGTCTGCTTCCAGATCATCGACCAGAACATCGTCATCCTTTTCAGGCGCAACGCGGGCGATAACTGCGGCGGCCATTTTGCGGCGCGCCGATTCGATATCCACAACTTCGCCCGTGTAGGGGCTGACGATGGGGCTACGGTTGAGGTCGTAAAAGCGTTTCCCAGTGGTCGGGCAAATGCGTTTGGTACCCCATTCAGGATTGGGCATGGTGATCCCTTATCAGGTTGACTGTCCAGCGAACCGAGCGCTTGCCACAGGAGCGGGCAAGTGTCAAAGGCTTTTAGGGCGAATGGTTTTGGGAGCGGGCAAATGGCGGTCTTGCCGGGATTGCCGGGAGTCGAGGTGGCGCTGCGGCGCTCTGCGCAGGCGCGGCGGTTTTCGCTGCGGGTCTCGGCGCAGACCGGGGCCGTGACGCTGACCATGCCGCAAAGGGCGCGCGAATCAGAGGCCTTGATCTTTCTGCGGGCGCAGACCGATTGGCTGCGCGAGGCTTTGGTGCAGATCGCCCCGCGCCAGGTTCTGGGCTACGGCGTGCAGATCCCGGTCGAGGGGCGGCTTTTGACCCTCGCGCCGGGCACGGGGCGCAGCATCCGGGCCGAGGGCGATCTGCTGCTGGTGCCCGGCGATCCGGCGCGGCTGCCCGCCCGCCTGCAATCCTGGCTAAAGGTTCTGGCGCGCGACCGGCTGGCCTTGGCCGTGGACCGGCACGCCGCCGCTTTGGGCCGCGCGGTCAGCGATATCACCCTGCGCGACACCCGCTCGCGCTGGGGGTCTTGCACCTCCGAAGGGCGGCTGATGTTTTCTTGGCGGCTGATCATGGCGCCGCCCTCGGTGCTGGATTATGTCGCCGCCCATGAGGTCGCCCATCTGATCGAGATGAACCATTCGGACCGGTTCTGGGCCGTGGTGGAGCGGCTCTATCCCGGATGGCAGATGCAGCGTGCCTGGCTGCGCAGCGAAGGCACGGCGCTGCAAGCCCTTCGGTTCTGACTTGACCCTGCCGGACGGCCCGGCCAAGCTTGCCCCATGCCGATCACGCCCCGCCTTGCCGACCCCAACGCCGCCGCCCACGAGCGGATTTACCGCAGTCTGCGCCAGCAGGTGATGCACGGCGAGATGGCTCCGGGACAGGCGCTGACGCTGCGGGGCCTCGCGGCGCAGTTCGGCGTTTCGATGACCCCGGTGCGCGAGACGGTGCGGCGGCTGGCGGCCGAGGGCGCCTTTACCATCTCCTCTTCGGGGCGGATTTCGACGCCAGAGCTGACGCCCGAGCGGATCGAAGAGCTGGCCTCGATCCGGGCTCTTTTGGAGCCGGAAATGGCCTCGCGGGCCCTTCCACGCGCCCATTTTGCGCTGATCGACCGCTTGGCGGCGATCAACAGCCTGAACCAGGAAGCGGTAATGAACCAGAACGCGGTGGCCTATGTGCGCACCAATCTGGAGTTTCACCGCACACTTTATCTGCGGGCCCAGACCCCGGCGATGCTGGCGATGATCGAGACGGTCTGGCTGCAATTGGGGCCGACGATGCGGGCGGTCTATCAAAAGATCCAGCGCCGGGAATTGCCGCAACATCACCGGCATATTTTGGCGGCGTTGCGGGCGGGCGACGAGCCGGGCTTGCGACTCGCGGTGCGCACCGATGTGACCCAAGGGCTGCGCCACCTCGGCGCCTGAGCCGGACCTGTGCAGCCACGCACAGAAACCCGCGTGATTTTGCGCCTTTTCCTTTCGCGGAACTGCTCCCATCTATGGCAAGACACAAATGGAGGCCCAAATGTCTATCCGCCCTGTTCTGGAATCCCGAAAAGCCATGCCCGCGATGGAAGGGGCAGGGGTCAAGCTGCACCGCGCCTTTGGGTTTCAGGACCCGTCCGAGCTGGACCCGTTCCTGCTGTTCGACGATTTCCGCAACGACCGCCCGATCGATTTCGCCCCCGGCTTCCCCTGGCATCCCCACCGCGGGATCGAGACGATCACCTATGTGCTGGCCGGAACGGTGGATCATGCCGACAGCCTCGGCAATCAAGGCTCGCTCGGGGCGGGGGATGTGCAATGGATGACGGCGGGGCGCGGGATCCTGCATCAGGAAATGCCGAAAGGGAACATTGCCGGGCAGATGCACGGCTTTCAGCTTTGGGCTAATTTGCCGGGCGCGATGAAGATGACCGCGCCGCGTTATCAGGACGTCAAATCCAAGGAAATCCCCGAGATGATGGACGATGACGGCACTTGTGTGCGGGTGATCGTCGGCGATTATCGGGGCAAGACCGGCCCGGTGGACGGCATCGCGGCGGACCCGCAATATCTGGACGTCTCGGTGCCTTCGGGGCGCAGAAAAACCTTCAAGGTGGATACCCGCCGCCGGGCCTTTGCCTATGTCTTCCAAGGGCGGGCAAGCTTTGCCGATGCCGGGCGTCCGCAAGGGGTGCTTTTGGAAAAAGAGGTGATGGGCAAGGAAGTGAACATTCGCGACATGTCGGGCAATCGCACCCTGATCCGGTTTGGCGCGGGGGATGAGGTGACGGTTCAGGCTGGCGAGGAGGGCGTGCGGTTCCTGCTGATCTCGGGCGCGCCGATCCAGGAGCCGGTGGCTTGGCATGGGCCGATCGTGATGAATACCAAGGCCGAGCTGGCGCAGGCGATGGCGGAGTTGCGCAACGGGACCTTTATCAAGCCGGCGCAATAATAGAAGGCCGGGGGGGGGCTGCCCTCCCCGGACCCCCGAAGATATTTATGGGCTGATGACGGGGCCGGGTTCAGGCGTGGATGGCGCCGTCGCCGCAGGCGAGTGCCGCCTCGCGTACTGCTTCGGAATAGGTCGGGTGGGCGTGGCAGGTAAGCGCGAGGTCTTGGGCTGAGGCGCCAAATTCCATCGCCACACACACCTCATGGATCAGATCGCCCGCGCCTGGGCCGATGATATGGGCGCCAAGAATGCGGTCAGTGGCGGCATCTGCGAGGATCTTGACGAAGCCTTCGGCCTGAAACACCGCCTTGGCGCGGGCATTGCCCATGAACGGAAACTTGCCGACCTTATAGGCGCGGCCCTGCTCTTTCAGCTGCTCTTCGCTCGCACCGACATTGGCAATCTCGGGCGAGGTATAGATCACGCCGGGAATCACGGCGTAATTCACATGCCCCGCCCGGCCAGCCATGACCTCGGCCGCCGCCATGCCCTCATCCTCGGCCTTATGGGCCAGCATCGGGCCTGCCACGGCATCACCGATCGCGTAAAGGTCGGGGATATTGGTGCGGAAATGATCATCGGTTTTGATCGTGCCGCGGGGGCCCATCTCGACACCAAGCGCCTCGAGCCCCAGGCCGGTGGTATAGGGTTTGCGGCCCGTGGCGACGAGGATGACATCGGCGGTCAGGTTGGCCTCGGTATCGTTCTTGCGCAGTTTGTAGGTGACCGTCGTCCCCTCAACCTTTTGCACCGCCGCGCCGAGGATGAATTTCAGACCCTGCTTTTTGAGGATGCGCTCAAAGGTCTTGGTAACTTCGGCGTCCATGCCGGGGGTGATCGCGTCCAGGTATTCGACCACGGTGACCTGCGTGCCAAGCCGGGCATAGACCGATCCCATCTCCAGCCCGATCACGCCCGCGCCGATCACGATCATGGATTTGGGAACTTCGGGCAGGGTCAGCGCACCGGTGGAGGTGACCACCTTAACCTCGTCCACGGTGACGCCGGGCAGGGAGGATGCCTCGGAACCCGTTGCAATCACGATGTTTTTTGCGGTGTGAACCTCGTCGCCGACCTTGACCTGACCGGGTGCGGGGATGCTGCCCCAGCCTTTCAGCCAGGTGATCTTGTTCTTCTTGAACAGGAACTCGATGCCCTTGGTGTTGCCGTTCACCGCATCCTGTTTGTAGGCCTGCATCTGGCCCCAATCCACGGTTGGATTGGCCCCCATCAGGCCCATCTTTTCGAAATTCTCATGCACCTCATGCAGGTGATGCGTGGCGTTCAGCAGCGCCTTTGAGGGGATGCAGCCGACGTTCAAACAGGTGCCGCCGAGCGTATCGCGCCCCTCGACCACGGCGACGTTCAGGCCCAGTTGCGCGGCGCGGATGGC
>CAIYZT010000414.1 GCA_903930735.1 uncultured Paracoccaceae bacterium
TCTTGGGTATCGATCTTCAGCTCCTTCTCGCCATAACCTTGCACAACCAGATTTTCGGCAGGCACGCCGTAAAACTCGGTCAGGGCCCGCGCCACCGATTCGGCTCGCCGATCCGACAGAGCGAGGTTATAGCCGCCACGGCCAACGGCATCGGTATGACCTTCGATAAGTAAGATCTCGCCGGGGTTTTCTTTGATCAGCGCCAACATCAGCCGGCCCAGACGCTGTAATTTCTTAGCCTCGGACTTCTTGATCGCCGAGGAACCCGAATCGAAGGTCACATTGTTGACGTCGATCGTCGGGGCCAAGTCGCGCACCTGCCGGATTTCGCGGATCTGGCGCAGGCTGAAGGTGCCCGCATAATCCGCGCGGCGCAGCTCTGCCAACTCAGCCTTGATCTCGGCAAAGGTCGAGGTCGTGTTGGCCCCGGCATTCGGGCGCGGCTTGGGCAGTCTGGTCACGTCAACCGGATCTTCAGGATCCAGATCGTCGATCAAAGCGGTCTGCACGCCTTGCTTGTTATAGGCAGTACGCTGCAGGACACGGCCCGTCGCATCGCGAATGGTGACGACCTGGCTGCCGTCGGGGCGCACCATCACGGTGCGGGTTGAGCCGTCCGAAAAAGTCTCGGTCCGCACGGTATTGCCCGGCTCGCGCAGCAGGGCATTGTCGTCCTTGTAGACCGTGTAGTTGCCGTCGGCGTCCTGAACCACAACCCGGTCGCCGGTGTTCTCAACCACTTCCTTGTCCTGGTCCAGAATGGCGCCTATCGCGAGGGTGCCGAGGATTGCAAGACCGGCGATCTCCAGATTGGACAGGCCCGATTTCTTGCCCGGCGCAACTTCGGTCGGAGCCGCGTCAAATTCCTGAGTGGCCGAGCGGGTATCCTCTTCGCTCAGCACCTCTTCGGTGACGGTGGCGTCGGGTGAGGTTTCGGTTTCCGAAGGCAGCACAGGCTCTTCGCCCGGAGCGACTTCCGGTGTGGCTGCCGCTTCGATGGTGGAGGCATCGCTGGTGGCCGGATCGCCGATGATCTCGCCCAGCGCCTCAATCTCGGCCTCTTCGGGCTCGACGACTTCCACGGGGTTCAGTTTGGCCAGCTTTTTCTCCGCATTGGCTTCGCAGTTCTGCTCGGCGCGGGCGATGGTGCATATCTGACCTTCGGGGCATTCCAGCGCCGGATCGGGCAGGCAAAGCACGGGCTGATCGCCGACAAAGACCTCAAAGGGTTCAAAGGCGAGCGCGCCCGTCTCTTCAAGCGCGGCCTCGGCAGGCGCGACTTCGGTCAGGGCAGGGTCAAGCGGAACCTCCGCAACCGGCTCTTCGGTCGCCCCTTCCAGAGCGGCAGCTTCTTCGGCGGCAGCTTCTTCGGCGGCGGCTTGGTCGGCGGCAGCTTCTTCGGCGGCAGCAGCTTCTTCGGCGGCTTGGTCGGCGGCGGCAGCTTCTTCGGCGGCAGCTTCTTCGGCGGCGGCTTGGTCGGCGGCAGCTTCTTCGGCGGCGGCAGCTTCTTCGGCGGCAGCTTCTTCGGCGGCTTGGTCGGCGGCGGCAGCTTCTTCGGCGGCAGCTTCTTCGGCGGCTTGGTCGGCGGCGGCTTGGTAGGCGGCAGCTTCTTCGGCGGCAGCTTCTTCGGCGGCAGCTTCTTCGGCGGCGGCTTGGTCGGCGGCGGCTTGGTCGGCGGCAGCTTCTTCGGCGGCGGCTTGGTCGGCGGCGGCTTGTGCTGCCTCTGTATCCTCGGGGGCGACCTCTTCGGTCACGGGCTCTTCGGTCACCGGCTCTTCGGCGACCGCTTCTTCTGCGAGGGCAGGCTCGCTAACCCCGTTGGCAAGGTCATCCAGAAAAATCATCGCCCGCTTTTCGCAGTTGGCCGGGTCCTTCACGATGACGCACATCGCCCCCTCGGGGCACGGCGTCTTTTTGTTCGGCAGACACAGAACAATCTGACCGTCAATATCGGCCTGTAGGATTTCCTGCGCGATCGCGGGCAACGTGGGCCCCGACAGCAGCATGGCCAGCACCGAGGTGGTAGAGATGAACCTTTTCATAGGCGATCCTTGCAATTGGGCAAAAGCTAAGCCGGGGCGATGGCCACCAGCCTTGCCCCTTTGAAACCGAAATCGCGCTGATAAGCGATAGCAAGCCTTTGCTAGGACGCAACAAACGGCAAAGAAAGGCCGAAAGCCGCATTGGACCGGGCGGCGCAGCCATGCTAACCTTTGCCCATGCGCGCCCTCATCGTGACATCGGTCAAGAACGAAGCGGCCTTTCTGCTGGAATGGCTGGCCCATCACCGGCGGGTGGGGTTCGACGATTTTCTAATCTATTCAAACGATTGCACCGATGGCACCGATCTGATGCTGGACCGGTTGCAGGCAATGGGCTGGCTGACGCATATGCGCAACCCCGGCCCCCATCCGCGCGGCCCGCAATGGGCGGCGCTGAATGCGGCCAGCAAACATCCCACGATGCGCAATGCGGACTGGATCCTGTTCAGCGATCTGGATGAGTTCGTGAACATTCATGTGGGCGATCACAGCCTCTGCGCCCTTCTGGCCGCCCTGCCGGGGGCGGATGCGATTACCCTGACCTGGCGGATGTTCGGCAATGCAGGGGTCGTGGCCTATGAAGACGCCCCCGTCACCCAAACCTTCACCCGCGCCGCGCCCGTCACCCTGGCCTGGCCGTGGCGTGCACAGATGTTCAAGACCCTGTTTCGCAATGATGGCGCCTTAGCCAAGCTGGGCGTGCACCGCCCCCGCAGCCCGGACAAGTACCGTAGCCAGGTCTGGGTCGATGGATCGGGGCGCGATGTCACGGCTGAGCTGGCCGGCGGGCGGCTCTTTTCGGATTACCGCCGCGATAACTACGCTTTGGTCCAGCTCAATCACTATGCCCTCGGCGCGATGGAAAGCTATCTGGTCAAGGCAGACCGGGGCCGCGCCAACCGCGATGCCTCTGGCTTTGATCTGGGCTATTGGGCCGAACGCAATCTGTGCGAGGCCGAGGATACATCTATCCAGGGCCTTGATAGCGCCGACTTGCGGGCCGATCTGCACGGCGATCCCGTCGTTGGCCCTCTGCACCGCGCAGGCGCAGATTGGCGCCGTTCGCGCTTTGTCCAGCTTATGCAAGACGAGGATTGGCGCAGCCTCTTTGGCCGTCTGCTGATGTGCCCGCCGAGCCGAACCCTTACCCCCGAGATTGCCGCCCTGATTCATCGGCACGGCAAGCCTTAGGATCTGGAAACAATCGGCCAAGGTCGTTGCCCGTTCGGCCCCGCCAAATTAACCAAAAACTATTGAATTTTTGGGTAATCAGGCAGACAATCCCGTGTATCTTTCCGGTCAGAGTATCCTATGAACGCTGCCTCTCCCCGCGCATCGGGCCCCGATCGGCCCCATGATGACCGTGCCGAATGGCTGGCCATGTTGCAGGATAATGCGGCCGAGGACGGGTCTCTGACGCCTCTGGGCATCCATCACTGGGCTTTGTACACCGAAGCTGGGGGCCAATTGCTGGTCACCTTTGACACCATCTCCGCCGCCCGCGCCCGCAAAGGCGCCCTGCCGCATCTGTGCGAATTCGCCTCGGTCATGGGCTGGTCTTACCTGTGCATCCTGGCTGATGGCCAAACCTGGTTTCGCGACCCGGCGATTTACGCTTTTTTCGATGCCCAGATCAAAGATGACTTTTATGACGGCTTTGATCATGTGCTGTTCTACGGGTCCGGCATGTCCGGCTATGCCGCTGCCGCCTATTCCGTGGCCGCGCCCGGCGCCTCGGTGCTGACTGTCGCGCCCCGCGCTTCCATGTCTCCGGCCCGCGTTCCCTTCGAAACCCGCGACCGCCCCGCGCGCCGGCTCGATTTCACCGTCCGTTACGGCTTTGCCCCCGATATGCTGCGCGGCGCGCGCGATGTCTGGATCATGCGCGATCCGTTTCACGACGCCGACGCCGCCCAAGCTGCCTTGTTTCGGGGCCACCATATATCGACACTGAACCTGCGCTACATGGGCGAGCGGGCTGAAACCGCGCTGGAGGAGCTGGAAATCCTGCCCAAACTGCTGGTCGCGGTGATGAATGGCCAGATGTCGGCGGGGCTTTTCGCGCAGCTTTGGCGCGCGCGGCGCAAATTCGGCGGCTATCTGAAACAGCTCTTGCTGCGCACCGACACGGCGAAGCGCGAAACCTTGTCTTATGCGATTTGCGCCAATGTCGCCCGCCGCACCCGCGCGCCCCGCTTTCGCAAAAGGCTGGAGGAAATGAACGCCGCCCGTGCCGGAGCCGTCAAGATCCCGGCCTAGAGCGTGTTGCGGTCAACCGGGTTCACCCGATAGACCGCATTCGCAATATTCCCGGCCTGTGCTGGTCTTGGATTGTCTTCAATCTGAATCAGATTGGAGACAATCCGCTCTAAGCGACTGATTTAACGGCTCTGATCCACCAGAACATAAAGATCCCCCACCCGCGCCCAGGTCAGCCGCGCCATGCAGCCCCATTGCACCATGGGCTGGATCGAACCGCCCGTAAATGGATATGCCTCGGCGAGGCAGGCATTATCACGGAATTCCACCCAGGCCCGCTGCCCGGCCCGCAGGGCCTCCTCCGCCCCCCGATCCGCCGCATCAAGCGCGGCATCGGTTCGCTTCATCCACGCCATCGCCTCCTGATAGGCACCATTCAGCTCTTGATCGGCCGAGACCCATTCCTGTTTGGCACAAAGGGTCATGTCGGTCTGCGTTTCAGGCGCCGAGCAGTCCATCTGCTGCGCTACCGCGCCGCCCGGCAGAAAGGCCACCGCAATCATCATCCAAAACAGGCGCATACAAATTCCCCCCGAATTTTGGCTCAGCCTAGCCAAAGATTCCGCCAAAGCCACTGGAAATCGCGGGCCCTTTGCGCTAGCCCGAAGCCATGATGAACAGTTTGACCCTGCGCCGCCCCGATGATTGGCACCTGCATCTGCGCGACGGAGCGATGCTCAAGGGCGTTTTGCCCGAAACCGCCCGCCATTTCGCCCGCGCGATCATCATGCCCAATCTGGTGCCGCCCATCGTCACCGGTTCGCAGGCGATGGCCTACCAGGGCCGCATCCTCGCGGCCCTGCCCGAAGGCGCGGTGTTCGAGCCGCTGATGACCCTCTATCTGACCGAAACCACCGATCCGGCCGATGTCGTGGCCGCCGCTCAAAGCGGGCTGATCAAGGCGGTCAAACTTTATCCTGCCGGCGCCACGACCAACAGCCACGGCGGCGTGCGCGATCTGACCCGGGTGTACCCCGTGCTCGAAGCCATGGCCAAGATAGGCCTGCCGCTGTGCACCCATGGCGAGGTGACGACGCCAGAGGTCGATATTTTCGACCGCGAGGCCGTATTCATCGACACCGTCCTTGATCCCCTGCGCCGCGCCATGCCCGGTTTGCGCGTGGTGATGGAGCATATCACCACCGCCGAGGGCGCAGATTATGCGGCGGCGGGCGGCCCGGACCTTGCCGCCACGATCACCACTCATCACCTGATCATCAATCGCAATCACCTGCTGGTCGGCGGCATTCGCCCGCATTACTACTGCCTGCCCGTAGCAAAACGCGAAAGCCACCGTCAGGCCCTGCGCCGTGCCGCCACTTCGGGCCTGCCCTGCTATTTCCTCGGCACCGATTCCGCCCCGCATGTCGACGCGCTGAAAGAGCATAGCTACGGCTGCGCGGGCTGTTTTACTGCCACCAATACCATGCCACTTCTGGCTCATGTCTTTGAGGAAATGCAGGCGCTGGACCGGCTTGAAGCCTTCACCAGCCTGAACGGCCCCGGTTTTTACCGCCTGCCCGTGAACGAGGCCCAGATCACGCTGGTCAAACACGAAGTCCCTCAGGTTTTCCCCGAAAAGATCCTGACCGAGGCCGGCCCCGTCACCGTCTTCAACCCCGGCTACCCCGTGCATTGGCACGTCAGCCTCTAGACACCTCGCAGGGTCCCGCCAAACCCGGCCCGGCCGACCGAAAAGGACCGCCCATGATCCCCGCTTCCTTCCCCCCCGCCGCCGAGATTGCCCGCCTTACGGCCCGCGCCCTTTTGGAAATCAAGGCCGTGCATTTCAACGCCGAGACCCCCTTTACCCTCGCCTCCGGCCTGCCCTCGCCCACCTATATCGACTGCCGCAAGCTGATCTCTTACCCCCGCATCCGCTCTGCCCTGATGGATTTCATGACCGTCACCGTGATGCGGAACGCCGGGTTTGAAGCCTTTGACAATATCGCCGGCGGCGAGACGGCGGGCATCCCGTTTGCGGCCCTCGTGGCCGAGCGTATGGCCCTGCCGATGACCTATGTGCGCAAGAAACCCAAAGGCTACGGACGCAATGCGCGCATCGAAGGCGCGATGAGCGAGGGGCAGCGCGTGCTTTTGGTCGAGGATCTGACCACCGATGGCGGATCAAAGCTGTCCTTTGTCGATGCGATCCGCGAGACGGGCGCCACCTGCGCGCATACGGCGGTGATCTTTTATTACGACATTTTCCCCGAAACCGAGGCGCGCCTTGCCGGCCACGGCATCTCGCTGCACCATCTGTGCACCTGGTGGGACGTGCTCGCCGAGGCCCGCGCCCAAGGCAGCTTTGACGACGCCACCCTGACCGAGGTGGAGGCTTTTCTAAAGGATCCAAGAGCTTGGCAGACCGCGCGCAGCAAGGCCTGAATGGGGGCCACAAATCCTGTGGATGATTCTGTGGGCACCTTGGGGACAAGGCGCGTCTAGAATCGGGGACATCCCGCCACCGCCCCGGAATTTTCTCCGCCGCCCCGCAAGATGTGGTAGAATGGCTGGCAAAGACCACAACAAGAGGCCGTGATTACCGCCTTTATCCCCAGAGTTTGCCAACTTGCCCCGCACGGGCAATTGCGACTAACAAGGGTGCGGACCAGGGGTGTGACATGAACGAAGTAGCGACGATCCGGGCAATTCTGCCATCGATTTCAACTGATAAAACCGATTTTCTGCCCCATAATACCGAAGCGGAACAGCAGCTTCTGGGCGCGATCCTGACCAATAACGATGTCTATGACCGCATCGCCGCGCTGGTCAAACCCGAGCATTTCTTTGACCCCGTGCACCAGCGGATCTTTGAACGCGCCGCCGCCCGCATCCAGAAGAACGCGCTGACGACGCCGGTCACGCTGAAGCCGTTTTTCGAAGAGGACGAGGGTCTGAAAGAGCTTGGCGGACCCGCGTATCTGGTCCGTCTGGCCGGGGCGGCGATCTCGGCCTTTGCGGCGCGCGACTATGCGCAGATGATTTATGATCTGGCGGTACGCCGCGAGTTGATCTCGCTGGGCCGTGACATCTCGGCCAAGGCGGCCAAGGTCGAGGTCACCAACGAGCCCAAGGAACAGATCATCGAGGCCGAGCAGCGGCTGTACAAACTGGGCGAGCAGGGCATTGCCGAGCGGGGATTCCAGAGCTTTCTCAAGGCGGTCACCGACGCGGTCAACTTGGCCAATGCCGCCTATCAGCGCGACGGCGGCCTTGCGGGGATTTCGACCGGGCTGATCGATCTGGACAAGAAACTGGGCGGTCTGCATCCCTCGGATCTGCTCATCCTTGCGGGCCGCCCGTCGATGGGCAAGACCTCGCTGGCGACCAATATCGCCTTCAACATCGCCAAAGCCTACAAGCGCGGCCGCCTGCCCGATGGCAGCGAGGGCGCGGTTGAGGGCGGGGTGGTGGGGTTTTTCTCGCTCGAGATGAGCGCCGAACAGCTGGCCGCGCGCGTGTTGTCCGAAGCCTCCGAGGTGCCATCCGAACAGATCCGGCGCGGCGATATGACGGAGGTCGAGTTTCGCCGCTTTATCGAGGCGGCCAAGGCGCTGGAATCCTGTCCACTCTACATCGACGACACCCCCGCCCTGCCAATCTCGCAGCTGGCCGCCCGCGCCCGGCGCCTGAAGCGCACCCATGGGCTGGACATCTTGATCGTCGACTATTTGCAGCTGCTCAAGGGCACCTCGCGCGAAAACCGGGTGCAGGAGGTGTCCGAGATCACGCAGGCGCTAAAAGCCATCGCCAAGGAGCTGAACATTCCCGTCGTCGCCCTGTCGCAGCTGTCGCGTCAGGTCGAAAGCCGCGAAGACAAGCGTCCGCAGCTGTCGGACCTGCGCGAATCGGGCTCGATCGAGCAGGATGCGGACGTGGTCATGTTCGTCTACCGTGATGAATATTATAAGGAACGCGAAAAGCCCGGCGATCACGAGCTGGACAAGATGGCCCAGTGGCAGGCGGTGATGGAGCAGGTCCATGGCAAGGCCGAGGTGATCATCGGCAAGCAGCGTCATGGCCCGATTGGCTCGGTAGAGCTGTCCTTTGAGGGCCGCTTTACCCGCTTTGGCAACCTAGCCAAGGCCTGGCAGGCAAGCGACGAGCGCTACTGAGCGAGGTGTTCCATCACCGAGCGCGCCGCGCGCAGGCCCGGCGCCTCGCCGCCGCGGCCAAGCCGCTGCAGGGTCAAATCCATCGCTTCGGCCTGCGCGCCGGGATCGGTCAGCAGCGCCTCCAGGGCGGCGGCAATGGGTTCGGGGTGGCAATCGGGGCCCAGAAATTCCGGCACCACGCGGGTTTGTGACACGAGGTTAACCAAGGTCACCGTGTCCACCAGCGCCGCGCGGCGCATCAACCAAAAGCTGATCGGGTTCATCTTGTAAGCCACGACCATCGGGCAGCCATTGGCCGCCAGCTCCAGCGAGACGGTCCCCGAAGCCGCCAGCGCCACATCAGCCGCCGCAAAGGCATCGGCTTTGCGCGCGGGCTCTGTGATGATTTCAGGCTGCACCGGCCAATCTGCCGTCACGGAACGCACCAGATCCTCGACCCCGCGCAGGGTCGGCAGGGCGACACGCAAATCGGGGTGGGTTTGATGAAGTCGCCGCAAAACCTCGGCAAAGACCGGGGCAAGACGCGTGACCTCGCCGCGCCGCGAGCCGGGCAAGGCCAGCAACAGCGGGCCTTTACCCGCAAAGGCTGCGGCATTGCCCAAAGGCTCGGACACCACCGGATGGCCCACAAAATCGGCCGTCATGCCCGCCGCTGTCATCAAGGGCGGCTCGAAGGGCAGCAGGGTCAGGACATGGTCGATCACCCGCGCCATCTTGGCCGCCCGCCCCGGTCGCCAGGCCCAGACCGAGGGCGCCACATAGTGGATGGTGCGCAAATCGGGGCGCGCCGCCTTGATCTGCGCCGCGACGCGCAGGCAGAAATCCGGGCTGTCGATGGTGATCACGGCATCAGGCAGCGCGGCCAGCGCCGCCAGCGCCGTCTGCGTGATCCGACGTTTGAGGTGGAGATACTTTGGCAGAATCTCGAGCAGCCCCATGACCGACAGCTCTTCCATCGGGAAAATACTGTCCAGCCCCTCGGCCTGCATCAGCGGCCCACCGACCCCGGCAAAACTGACCTGCGGGTGCAGCGCCTTTAGCCCGGCCATCAGGGCCGCGCCAAGCCTATCGCCCGAAGGCTCGCCCGCGATCAGGAAAAACGTCAGCGCGCCCATAGGAACAGACCGCATTGTGCGGCGATTGCCTGCATCATCGGCAGATCAAGGCAGATCACCGATCCGGCCTGAAAGACGATCCCGCCAAGCCCCGCCGCCGCCACCGCGCGCAAAGTAGCGGGGCCCAGCGTCGGTAGATCAATCCGCAGATCCTGCCCCGGCTTGGCCGCCTTGTAAAACAGCCCCCGTCCCCGCGCCGGTTCGGGCCGCAAAGCGCCGATCTCGGCCACCCCGGCCAACATCGCATCAGTGCCGCAAAGGGTCTCAACCCCCAGACATAGCCCCTGTGCCACCACGCAGCCCTGCCCCACATCCACCGACCCCAAAGCCGCACAGATCGCCGCCGCCCGGCCCGCATCCGCCTCGTCCTGCGCGCCAAGTACCCCTGCCAGCAACCCCGGCCCCGGGATCAGCCCCGGCGCAAGGTCCGCCACACCCACAATCTCAAACCCTGCCTCTTCGAAAATCAGCAAAACCGCGCGCAGGGCCGCATCATCCCCGCCCTGCATTGCCGCCAAAAGCCGCGGCACCATCTGCGCGGTTTGGGGATCGAAAAGCGAGGGGTCGAGCCTTGGCCGCTGCACAGCGCCGGCAAAGGCGACGCGCGCGACCCCTTGATCCTGCAGCCAGCGCATGAAAAGCGCCAAACGCTCGATGCGGAACATCTGATCGCTGAACAGACCTTCGGGCGCAAATCCGTCCAGGGCGCAGATCAGCGGCCGCTGGTCCATCGCCGATACCAGCGCTGCCGGCAGCGCCCCTGCCCCCGCAATCACTGCCGTGCGGGTCATGAGAAGCTCATTTCGGGGTCAGGAACGAGCGGTCCGAAGCGGACAGGATAAAGCCCAGCATCTCGCACACCATCGGGCTGGTCGCGGTTTCCGAAAGGGCGCGGGCGCGGTCCATAAAGGCGCCTTCACCCTCCTTCAGCACCTCGTAAGCGCTGCGCAGTGCCGAAATCTCGGCCCGCTCCACCCCGCGGCGTTTTAACCCGACGAGGTTCAAACCCTCCAGCTCGCCGCGCGCGGCCTGCACCAGGCCATGCGGGATCACATCGTTGGTCACCATCGTCAGCGCGCCGATGATCGCGCCATTGCCGATCCGCACCCATTGGTGAACGCCCGAAAGCCCGCCGATGATCACGTCATCGCCAATCACGCAATGCCCCGCGATCGCGACCTGATTGGCAAGGATCACCCGGTTTCCCAGCTGCGCATCATGGCCCACATGGGCCCCGGTCATGAGCAGACAGTCATCACCGACCCGCGTGATGCCGCCGCCGCCCGCCGTGCCGGTGTTCAACGTCGCGCCCTCGCGGATGCGACAGCGCGCGCCGACGACCAGCCGGGTTTTCTCGCCCTTGTATTTCAGATCCTGCGGCACCTCGCCGACCACGGCGAAGGGAAAGATCACCGTGTCCGCCCCGACCTCGGTCCAGCCTGTCACGATGGCATGGGATTTGACTTGGGACCCCGCCTGCAAGGTGACATCGGCGCCGACCACCGAGAACGGACCGATCCGCACCCCGGCGCCGATCGTGGCGCCTTCCGCGATCATGGCCGAGGGATGCACAATCGCCGTGCCGCTGATTTCGCCCGGTGTCAGCATGGATCAGGCCTTTGGCAGATCGAACATGGCGGTGAAGCTGGCCTCACAGGCCAGCTCTTGTCCGACCATCGCCCGGCCCTCGAATTTCCACACCTTGCCGCCGCTGCGCAGCGCCTTGACATGCAGCTCCAGCACATCGCCCGGTACAACCTTGCGGCGAAATTTCACGCCGTCAACGCCCATGAAAAACACCTTGGCATTCTTGTCCACGAGGTCCAGCGACAGCCCCACCAGCACGCCGGACGCCTGCGCCATGGCCTCGATAATCATCACGCCCGGAAAGATCGGCATGCCAGGGAAATGGCCCTGAAACTGCGGCTCGTTGAAGGTGACGTTCTTGACCCCGATACAGTGGTCAAAGGGCACGATGTCATAGACCTTGTCGACCAGCAAAAACGGATAGCGGTGCGGAATGATCCGCATGATCAGATCCAGATCCGCCGTCAAAGGCGCTGCCATTGCAGCAGGTGCAGCCTCGCTCATGTCCTCTCCCCGTCAGACAATTGGCCCCTGTTCGGGCTCTAACTCTGACTAGCAACAAGGGGCGGCGGTGTAAACCGGTGCGGCCTACGGCGCAGGTGCGGGTGCGGGGGCGGCCCCCAGCGCGTCCATACGGCGGATCACTTCTTCCGTGACATCAATCCGCCCGGCAGAGACCAGCACTGCCCGGTCCTCTAGAATGACAAGCGCCCCGGCTTCGCGCATGATTTCGCCCAAAACCGGGCCGATGGTCTGAAAGAATTGCTGGCGCTCTTCGACTCGTTTGCGCTCCAACGCCTTGGCCTTGCTCACCTGCGCCTCGCGCAGACCGACCGCCTTGGTGTTAAAGGCCTCGGCCAGCGCTTGAAACTCTGCCACGCCCAGCTTGGGGCGCTGTTCGGTCAGGTCGCGCTCTTCGGCCTCCAGCGCCGCATCAATCTTGCGGTTTTCGGCGGCCAAAGCCTCGTTTTCCGCCGCAATGCTGGCCTCAAGTGCCTTGCCGGCGCTGCTTTCCAAAAACACCCGGTCGGTGTCCAGCGTCAAAACCGGGGTCGCGGGCGCCAAGGGCAGCGACACTTCTTGACCCAAAGCCGGGCCCCAAAGCCCAAGCGTCAGGACAAGCGGGGCCCAAAACCCGCGCATCAGAACTTGGTCGAAATGGTGAACTCAAAGGGCTGCTCCTTGTCGTAGTCTTCCTGGACCAGCGCCTTGGAGAAGTTGAACCGCAAGGGTCCGATCGGCGTGGTCCAAAAGACCGAAAGCCCCGCCACCGCGCGCGGATGCATGGCGTCATCCACCGCGCCGCCGGTACCGGCAATATCATTCAGCCCCCAGACCGAGCCCACGTCCAGAAACGCGCCGCCAGTGATCCCGTATTCTTCGGGAATCCCCAACGGGAAATCCGCCTCAAGCCGGGCCACGGCAAAGATATTGCCGCCCAAAGCATCCTCGTTACCGGCCGTCAGATCGCGCGGGCCGATGCCATTAGGCTCAAAGCCGCGGATCTTGCCTTTGGCAAAGAAACGCTCGGTCACCCGCGGATCAAAGCCGCCGAAACCACTGACCACGCCGCCTTCGGCAATGGCGCGCAGTGTCACCTCGCCAGAAAGAATCTGCCTCTCGGCCAGGGCAAAGACATTGCTTTCCAGATACTTGGTATCCCCGCCCGCGCCCGACACGTCCTGGCTAAAGCGGAGCAGGATCCGCGTATCGGGGTCAAGGCCGCCTAACCTGCTGTCGAATGAATAAGTATAGCCCAGCGAGGAGGAATAAAGCAGACCCTCTTCGCGCTGCAAGATTTCGGAGGAGCCGGGGTTGGATTCGTCCACATCCAGCGTCGAAGTATCATCCGCCGTCACGACATCAACGTTAAGGATCCCGTCGCGTTTCAGCCCATAGCGCAGCTCAATCCGGCCATTCTTGGAAACCGGAAACTCCAGCGCCGGGGTCACGACCATCTGACTGGTGTCATAATTGGCGTAGTCGTTGTTCGAGGTCCGGTAGGCGGCGTTGAACTTGAACTTCAGATCGCGGCCCAAAAGAGCGGGCTCGGAAAAGGTGAAGGAGCTGTCCTGATTGCTGGTACCGCTTTGATAGACAAAGGACAATTGCTGTCCACGCCCCAGAAAGTTGGTCTCGCTATAGGCGACGTTAAAGCCAAGGCCATTGTCCGTGCCATAGGTCGCGCCAAAGCTGATCGAGCCGGTGGGCTGCTCTTCGACATTGACGTTGACGACCACCTGATCGGGCCCATTGCCCGGCTCGGCATCGATCTGCGCATCGACAAAGAAGCCCAAAGCCCGGATACGTTCGGCCGCCTGGCGAATTTCGCGCGGGTTGAAGGGGTCGCCTTCGACCGATTTGAACTGGCGTCGCACCACCTGATCGACCGTGGTGGTATTGCCCTCGATATCGATCCGCTCGACAAAAACCCGCTCGCCGGCGACGAGGGCAAAGGTGATATCCACGGTGCCGTCGCGGTCATTGCGTTCAACCCGCGGCTCGACCCGGATGAAATTCAGACCCTTTTCCAGCGCCAGATTTTCCATCCGCGCGATATTGGATTCGATGACCTGCGGCGAATATGTCACGCCCGTGCGCAGCTTGCGGACCGCGTCAAACTCGGCGGCATCGACGCCGTCGATCTCGGACACCGTTGTGACCGCGCCGATCTTGAAACTGCGGCCCTCGTTGATGGTAAAGGCCACGAAAGTCGCATCCCGCTCACGGCTGACATCGGCCGTCGCGTCCAGAACCTGAAAGTCGATATAGCCGCGCGAGAGATAGAAATCGGCGAGCAATTGTTTGTCGAGTTCGATCCTTTCTGGCACGAAAGTATCGCGCTGGATCAGGTTGCGCAGGAAACCGGCCTGTTTGGTCTGCAGGACCTGGCGCAAGCGCCGGTCCGAAAAGGCGCGGTTGCCGATGAAGGACAGCCGCTCGATCTCGACAACCCGGCCTTCGGTGATCTCGAACACCAGATCGACGCGGTTATCGTCGCGGCGGATGATTTTCGGCACGATACTGGCGGCCATGCGGCCCTTGGCACGGTAAAGTTCGGTCAGGGTCGCGGCATCGGCCTCGGCCTGCGCGGGCGAGTAAACCAGCCGGGATTTGGACTCGGTAATCTCGGCAAGCTGCTCATCTTTCAGCCGCTTGTTGCCTTGAAAATCGACCACATTCAGCATCGGAAACTCGGTCACCCGGATCACCAAAGTGCCGCCCTGCGGGTCCATTTCCACGGTCTCGAAAAGCCCGGCCTGCACCAGCCGCTGATAGGCGTCGTTCAGCCCGGCCGCAGACAGGGATTCGCCCTTGGCGATTCCCGCAAAAGCAAGGATCGTCGCGGCATCAACGCGTTGATTTCCTTCGATAACCACATTGGAAAAGGCGAATTCCTGGGCCGAAGCGGACATCAAGAAAGGCTCGTAACCCACTGTGGTGGAAAGCAAAACCGCAATCACCGTGGCGCGCATCAAACGGCGAGTTCCCCCCACTTTGCCCGATCCGGCCGTGCCCGTAAATTGCATGGAAAGCCCCGCCCATAAAGTCCCGTCATAACACTGACTAACGGCTTAGCTTTGGCTTGTCAAAAGGGTGAAACCGCCTCTTGCGGGGCGGTTCATGGAATGTTGGAAAAGGTCAAGAATTAGGGCCTTGGAGGCGGGAAACGGCCGATTACCCGATCAGCGCCTGACCAAGAAAAGCGCCCGCCAAAAGCCCGCAGATCACAGTACCGACCGAGAACATCAGATCCCAGTTCACATTGACCAAAATGCGCGCGCCGCGAACCTGTTCCATGACCATTTGCATCATCTGCACTCCTAGCTGCCCCTTGGCGACCAGTATCTGGGCCAAATGTGGCCAAGTTGTGACGCAAGGGTGCAGAAGACAGGGTCAGACGCAAACCAGATCATTGCTCAGGGCATAGGCCATCA
>CAIYZT010000415.1 GCA_903930735.1 uncultured Paracoccaceae bacterium
ACCAAGATGCAGCCGGACAAGAGACTGACCCTGTCGACGGCGCGCCATCTGGCCAGCGGGCTGGAAGTGACCGGCTACGAGATCCATATCGGCGTGACCGAGGGCGCGGATCGGACGCGGCCCTTTGCTATGCTCGAAGGGCGCGGCGAAGGGGCCATTTCCGCCGATGGCCGCACCGAGGGCAGCTATCTGCATGGGCTTTTTGCTGCCGATGATTTCCGTGCGGCCTACTTGCGGGGGCTGGGCGCGCGGTCGTCGGAACTGAACTATGACGCAGGAGTCGAGGCGGCTTTGGACGCCCTCGCCGCCCATCTAGAGGCCCATCTGGATGTGCCGGGGCTTTTGGGTTTGGCCCGCTAGGGCGTGCCGTCAGGCCGCCATGGCAGCCGCCAGCCGCTCCCATTCGGCGGCGGTGCCGGGCAGGCCGAGGCGGATCCAGATCTTGGAATAGGGAAAAACCCGGGTCCAGATCTGGGCGCATGCTAGGGTAGATTGAGCTTGCGCTGCATCCGGCACGGCATAGGTGCGAAAAAGGGCGGTGCCGCCGACCAGGTGCCAACCTGCAGCCAATGCAAGTGCATCGAGCCGGGCCGCTTCGGCAGTCAGGCGCGCGGTGGTCGCTTGCCGCCAGTCCTCGTCGGCCAGCGCCGCCGCTCCGATCCAGCAAGCGGGGCCCGAAACGGACCAGGGGCCGCTGAGCCCGGAGAGGGCCGCGATATCGGCCGGACCGCCTAGAACGAAGCCGAGCCGCAGCCCCGCCAGCCCCCAGAACTTGCCAAAGGAGCGCAGCACGATCACCCCGCCCTGCCCTGCCTCGGCCGCCATGGAAATCTCGGGAACCGGGTCGGCAAAGCTCTCGTCCACAATCAGGCGGCCTACGTCCTTGGCCAGATCGCGCAGGGTCTGCGCCGGCCAATGGCGCCCGTCCGGGTTGTTGGGATTGACGATCACCGCAAGGTCCGCGCCGCGCAGGTCTTTGATATCAAATACGGTTTCGACTGGCCAACCCTGCACGGTCAAGGATCCGGCATGCTCGTTATAGGTCGGGCCCAACACGCGGGCGCGGCCCGGCGGGGCAAGGCGCGGATAAAGCTGGATCGCGGCCTGCGCCCCCGCGAGCGGCACGATCCGCGATTGGGGCAGGCCGTAAAGAGCGCTCGCGGCGGCACAAAGCCGGGCCAGATCGGCGGCGCGGGGCAGGTCTTGCCACAGGCGCGCGGGCAGGTCCGGCAGGGGATAGGACTGGCGATTGATGCCAGTGGACAGATCCACCCAGCGCGCAGGCGCGCCGCCAAATTCGGCCATCGCGCGGTCCAGATCGCCGCCATGATCGCGCCCTTGATCGCGGCTCATGTCAAGGCGCCGACGAGGACGGCGATCAGGCCCAGCCCGACCCCGAGCACCAGCATCGACTGACGGTAGAGGACAAGACCCTCGGTCAGGGTCTGGGCAGAAGGGTCCGGGGCGGCGGCGTTGACCCAAGGCTCGCTTGCGGTGCGGTCGGCATAGACGCGCGGGCCCGAAAGGCGGACGTTCAGCGCGCCGGCCATCGCTGCCTCGGGCCAGCCGGCGTTGGGCGATCGATGTTTAGCCGCATCAGCGCGCATGCAGGCCAAAGAGGCTTCCCATCTGCCGGAAACGGCGGCGAAAAGCAGGCCCGTCAGGCGGGCCGGGGCCAGATTGACCAGATCGTCAAACCGCGCCGAGGCCCAGCCAAAATCGGTAAAGCGCGGGGTGCGGTGGCCGATCATGCTGTCCAAAGTGTTAACGGCCTTATAGGCGGCAATGCCCGGCAGACCCAAGAGCGCGCCCCAAAAGATTGGGGCGACGATGCCGTCCGAGGTGTTTTCGGCAAGGCTTTCCAGCGCGGCGCGGGCGATACCGGGGGGGTCCAACTGCGCCGGATCGCGGCCAACGATCATCGAAACAGCATCGCGTGCGGCGGGAATATCGCCTGCGGACAGGGGCTTGGCGACCGCCATGACATGATCATACAAGGAGCGCGCGGCGATCAGGGGCCAGGCGAGGAGCGCGGTCAGGATCAGGCCCAACAGCCCTTCGGGCAGGATTAGAGTGATCAGATAGGTCGGGGCGGCGGCGAGGGCGGTAACCGCGATCAGGGTCAGCACGCCGGCGAGCCGCCGCAGGGCCGGGCCGTCGGTGTCCCGGTTCAGCTTGCGGTCAGAGGCATTGACCGCGCGGCCGATCCAGGTGACCGGATGGCCGATGCGGGCATAAATCCCCGCGGGCCAGCCCAGTAAACCATCCACTGCCAAGGCCAAGGCCATAGCGCCAGCTGCGATCATTGCAAATCCTTCTCTTCGCGCCCTTGTGACTGGTTTCCCGCCTCGTTTCAATTGCGGCTGCGGCAGATCATGCGCGGTTTACGGCCCCAGGTGGAATTGTACCAATTCGCGCAGACCGGCTTCGCGGAGCAGGGCGCGGGAATGAGGGGGCAGGGTGCCGGGCGCAAAAATCAGCGCGCGGGCGGGGCCGGTGTGGCCGATAGCATAGCCGAGCGCGCCCAAACTGCGGGCGAGATCTTCGGTCGGGTCGGGGCCGGTGGCACGGGCGGCGAGCGCGCGGCGGGCGCTTTGCCGGGCAAGTTCGGCCAAAGCGCCCGCGTTACACATCGCCAGTGGCAGGGCCTCGGCCAGATCGCTGATGTCGGGAAAATCGCTGTCGCTGGGGTCGGTGCGGCGCGCGGGGCCAAAAAAGCCGCCCAGAACCTCCATCCTTGGCAAAGGCGGCAGCGCGGCCAGAATCCGGCCCTGCCGCGAAGCCCACAGCAGACTGGCGGGCTGCGAAAACATCAGCGGATCCGAGGCGCCTTCGATGGCAATCGCGGCCTCGGCCAGCGCCTGCGCCGCGCCCTGCGGATGACCCGCAAGCCGCGCAACGGCCACCAGCGCCGCCGTCGAAGAGCCCGCGCCGCCGCCCAGCGGCATCTGGGCACGAAGGGTAAACTGGCCCATGACGGGCAAATCCAAAACGCGCAGCAATCCCGCCGCCTGCGCGCGGGTCAAAACCGGCCTGCCGGGCTGGAAAAGCGCAAAGGGGCCGGGCCGCCAAAGCCCGTGAAGTTGCAGCGCCGGACAGGGCAGGGTCATAAGGGCAACCGGGCCCGAGGGGCCGAGCCTTCCTTGAATAAACTCGCCCAAATGCCCGCAAAGCGCGATGCGGCGGGCCGATTGCCCCGCTCCGCTTGCGGGCAAAGGCCCGGACAGGCCCGGCGTCATCGGATCAGCGCCCTTTGGCAAATGCCTGACACCACTCAAAGCCCGGGGTACAGGATGCGGCGAATGGCATGTCCGATGGGCCGAAGGGTGCTGCGCGCGCCTGGAAAACGGCGCACGATCTTGCCGTAGAGCTCCATCAATTTGCGCAAGACAAGGGCGCGGATCGAGCCGCGCAATTGATCAAGTTGGTTGCGCTGGATCTGCACATTGCCCGAGGCCAGGCGCGAGGCCAAAAGCTGCAATTTATACTCAAGCTTGGCATAGTTACGCCCGGCCT
>CAIYZT010000416.1 GCA_903930735.1 uncultured Paracoccaceae bacterium
AGGACTGTCACATCGGCACGGCAAACTTGCCTTCCCTCGGGGGTATCAAACGCCATGCCATCGCCGTCAAACCCGGTCCAACGCCAGCGGGTGCGCAGCGTAACCCCGAGCCCGTCGAGCCGGCCCAGCCAGGCCCGCAGCAAGGGCGAACCCTTCATCGCCGCCGGAAATACCCGGCCCGATGATCCGGTAAACACCTCTTGCCCCAGCCCCCGGCACCAATCCTGCACCGCTTGCGGCCCAAAATCCGCCAGCATCGGGGCCAGCCTTTCGGTCACGTCAAACTGCCCCGCAAAGCGGCCAATCCCCTCATCCTTGGTGATGTTCAGTCCCGATTTGCCCGCCATCAGAAACTTGCGCGCCGGGCTGGGCTTGGCTTCGGCCACCACAACCCTCAGCCCCGCACGGGCCATGACCTCGGCGGCCATCAGCCCCGCCGGCCCGGCCCCGATGACCAAAGCCTCAGCCAAGCTTGGCGCCCTTTACCTCAATCACCCGGCGCGTATAGGGCATCTCGATCCTGGCCTCTTTCAGCGCGTTCCAGATCGCAAACATCACATGGCTGCGGTACTTGTTCTTGCCGTCATCAATGCCAATCACCCAATATTCCACGGCAAAATCCACACTCGGCTCGCCAAAGGACACCAGCTCCACATCCGGCCCATCGGGCTCCGCCATCACAAAGGGCAGGGCGGCCACGGCCCGTTCCACTATCTCGGGGACCGTGTTGATATCGGTCTCATAGCTCACCGAAAACGTTGCCTCATACCGGTTGGCGTTGCCTTGATCCGAGTAATTCACCACCCGCGTGGTGATGAAATGATCGTTCGGCACCACGATCCATTTGCCGTCAAAGGTTTCCAGAATGCAGGCGCGCGCCGTCATCTTGACGATCATGCCCTTCTCGCCGCCGTCCAGTTCCACATAGTCGCCGATCGTGGTTTGCCCCTCGATCAGCAGGATCACGCCCGAAACGTACTTCGCCGCGATCTGCTGCAGGCCAAGCCCGATGCCCACACCCAAGGCGCCGCCCAGCACCGCGACCGCCGTCAGGTCGATGCCCATGACTGACATCAGCAGCAGGAAAGCCGCGCCAAAGATGACCACCTCGGCGGCCTTGGCGAACAAATCGCGCGTGGCGGGGCGCAGCTCTTGCTGGCCCTTGATGAAGTCGGAGCTCTGCCGATTCGACCAGGAACCCAGGCCGAACAGCAGCGATCCCACGATCGCCCCGCGCAGCGTCGTCAGCAACGAAAACTGGATATTCCCCAGCGAAACCTCGGTCGAGGCCATCCATTCCCTCACCTCATCCAGCACCCCAAGCGCATAGAGCGCGGCCATGGGCACCAGCAGATAGTGCGCCAGGACCTTGAGGAAGGCATCCTTGATCATATCCCGCGCCAGAATCCGCGCCGCCAGAAACAAGAAGACGCGCTTGCCAAAAGCGATCACTTCGCCGGCCCCAAAGGCGGCGCGGGTGATCTGTTCGACCCCCGCCGTCAGCCCATAGGCCAGCAGCGGCAGCAGCAGCGGCAAAAACCATTTGAGCGGCCGGATCAACGCGCCAAAGGGCCCGAGCCGGGCAGCAAGCCCGTGAATGCCG
>CAIYZT010000417.1 GCA_903930735.1 uncultured Paracoccaceae bacterium
ACATAGATGTTAAACTCGGCGGCGGGAGTGATGTTGCCCACCTCGAAATGGGCACCGCCCATCAGGACGATCTGGGCTACCCGTTCAACAATATCGGGGGCTTTCAGAAAAGCGGCGCCGATATTCGTCAGCGGCCCCAAAGCGCAGAGCGTGACTGTTTTTGCAGGCTCCCGGCGCAGGGTTTCGACAATGAAATCAACGCCGTGCCGCGCCGCTAGCGGCATGGTCGGTACTGGCAATTGCGGCCCGTCAAGGCCGGTCTTGCCGTGCACATGTTCTGCCGTCACCAGCTTGCGCTTCAGAGGGCGATCGCAACCGGCGAAAACCTGCATCTGCGCGCGGCCCGCCAATTCGCAAATGATCCTTGCATTGCGCTCGGTCAGAGCCAGCGGCACATTGCCCGCCACAGCGCAGATTCCCAAAACTTCCAGCTCCGGGCTGGCAAAGGCAAGCAAGATCGCAAAGGCGTCGTCCTGCCCGGGATCGGTGTCAATGATGATCTTTCGCGCGGACATGCGTTCTCTCCTCATGCGTGTGCATTTGTGGCAATACCTGTCCCTTTGGTCAAGAAAAAGCAGAGCCCAAAGGCCCTGATTTCAGTGCATTGTTGCTTTCAGATCAACCGTCGAAATCAACAGTTTCGATCAAGCTCAAAGCTTGCGGGCGAAGAGCGGCCAAATCGCTGAGGCTCAAGCTGTCTGGTGTAAAAGTGCCCCAGCCTTGCACCAAAGGCGACATCGCCACCCCCGGTTTTACCGGAAATTCGTGGTTGGTTTCGGCATAGATCTGCTGGGCGGCATCCGAGGCCAGCCATTCCATCAGCTTCAGCGCCGCCTCGCGGTTAGGCGCGGCTTTCGTCATCGCAATCCCCGAAACATTCATATGCGTGCCGCCGTTTTCAAAGACCGGAAACACGATGCTGACCGCGTTTGCTGCTTCGGCCTGCTCGGGATCCGCCAGCATTTGCCCGATGTAATAGGTATTGCCGACCGCAATATCGCACTCGCCCGCCCAGATCGCCTTGACCTGATCGCGGTCGCCGCCCTCGGGTTTGCGGGCCAGATTGGCCTTTACGCCTTGCAGCCAATTGGCGGTGTATAGTGCATCGTGATGGGCCATAATGGCCGAGCTCAGTGCGACGTTATAATCATTCGTGCCCGACCGGGTGCAAATCCGGCCCTTCCATTTGTCCGACGCAAGGTCTTCGTAAGTGGTCACCTCGCCCGCCGCCACGCGGTCCTTGCTGGCATAGATGATCCGGGCGCGGGTGGTCAGCGCGAACCATTCGTTGCCGGGGTCGCGGTATTGGGCGGGCACATTGGCCGTCAGCACCGCAGAATCAACGGGTTGTGTGACGCCCGCCGCGACAATCTCGGTCAGCCGCGCGATATCGACGGTCAAGATCAGATCGGCGGGCGAGCGGTCGCCCTCGGCCACCAGACGCTCGGCCATGCCTTTGTCGACAAAGGCGATGTTCACAGCGATCCCGGTTTCGGCGGTAAAGGCCGCCATCAAGGGCTCAATCAAGTCAGGTTGACGGTGCGAATAGATGTTCACTTCGTCCGACCAGGCCGGCAGGGCGCCGCAGATCATAGCCAGGGCAAAAAGAGAAATGCGCATTGTTTAGTCCTTTTGTCAGGTATTGGCTGACCCCCTCATAACCCGCCAAAATGGGCCCCGTCAATATCCTGAGTAAAAAAATCGGCAATTGTCCGCGCAGGCTATTTCGCCTGCTTTTCCTCGGCCTTGGCCCGGTTCCAAAGCGCGTCCATCTCGGCGAGGCCCGACTGGGCAGGGGTCTTGCCCGCCTCATCAAGCCAATCTTCGATCCGGCCAAAGCGGCGTGTGAACTTGGCATTGGCGCCGCGCAGGGCCGCTTCGGGGTCGAGATTCAGATGCCGGGCGAGGTTGGCCATCACAAAGATCAGATCGCCAAATTCCTCGGCAATCTCGGCCGGCCCCAAGGTCGCGCGCGCCTCGATCAGCTCGTGGGTTTCCTCGACCAGTTTGGCCAGAACCTCATCGGTCGAAGGCCAGTCAAAGCCGACGCGCGCGGCACGGGCCTGCAGTTTGACCGCACGGCTCAGCGCCGGCAGCCCCAGCGCAACCCCGTCCAGCACCCGCGCCGGCCCGCGCTCGGTGGCCTTGATCCGCTCCCAGTCCAGGCTCTGCTGCTCGGCCGACTTATCGCGGGATTCGGCTCCGAAAACATGGGGATGGCGGGAAATCATCTTGTCCGAAATGCCCGTCACCACGGCGTCAAAATCAAAATGCCCCGCCTCTTCGGCCATCTGGCTGTGATAGACGACCTGCAGCAGCAGATCGCCCAACTCACCGCGCAGCTCGTCCCAGGCCTGCCGTTCGATCGCGTCCGCCACTTCATGCGCCTCCTCGATCGTATAGGGCGCGATGCTGGCGAAATCCTGTTTGATGTCCCAAGGACAGCCCGTTTTTGGGTCGCGCAGCCGCGCCATGATCTCGCGCAATCGTTCTATGCCGCCTCGCGGATCGGCGGTGAGTTGCCGGAAAGGGTCGTCAGAATGTGGTGCGGCCATTGTAATGCCCCGGAAAAGCGGTTTGATCAAAGGGCAAGCCCAAGGAGACCTTCATGCCCGTCCTGAACCGTATCGCCTCTTTTTCGCAAGACATGAAGGGCTGGCGGCGTCACCTGCACCAGATGCCCGAGCTTTCCTTTGATTGCCACAATACGGCGGCCTTTATCGCGGAGCGTTTGCGCGAATTTGGCGTGGACGAGATTCATACCGGCATCGCCAAGACCGGCATCGTGGCGATCATCAATGGCACGGGGGCTGGGCCCACCATTGGCCTGCGCGCCGATATGGACGCGCTGCCGATCCTGGAGACGACGGGGGTCGAACATGCCTCCACCATTGCGGGCAAGATGCATGCCTGCGGGCATGACGGCCATGTCACCATGCTGCTGGGTGCCGCGCGCTATCTGGCCGAAACCCGCCGCTTTTCGGGCCGTGTCGCGCTGCTGTTTCAACCGGCCGAGGAAGACGGGGCAGGGGGCATGGTCATGGTCCAGGAGGGCGTGATGGACCGTTTTGCCATCACCCAAGTCTACGGCATTCATAACGCGCCGAACCTGCCTTTCGGGCATTTCTACACCAATCCGGGCGCGCTGATGGCCTCAGTTGATACCGCCACGGTCACCATCACCGGGCGCGGCGGCCATGGGGCCACGCCACATGAGTGTATCGATCCGGTCGTTGCCCTGATCGGCATGGTCGGCGCGGTGCAGACCATCATCCCACGCAATGTCTATGCTTTGGACGAGGCGGTGATCTCGGTTACGATGGTTCATGCGGGCACGGCGTCGAACATTATTCCCGAAACCGCCACTTTCACAGCCACGATCCGCTGTTTCAAACCCTCGGTGCGGGCGCTGTTGAAAAAGCGGTTTTTCGAGATTGTCGAAGGCCACGGCCTGGCCTATGGCGTGCAGACCGCGCTCAATTACGACTGGGGCTATCCCGCGACGATCAACCATCCGGACCAGGCCGTCTTTGCGACCGAGGTCGCTGGCGAGGTGTCAGGCCCCGAAGCCGTGGACGGTAATTCCACGCGCGAGATGGGCTCCGAAGACTTTTCCTATATGCTGGAATCGCGGCCCGGCGCCTATCTTTTCCTTGGCATTGGCCCCGGCGCGGGCCTGCATCATTCGGCCTATGATTTTAACGACGAAGCCGCCCCGATCGGCGCCAGTTTCTTCGCCCGGCTGGTCGAACGGGCGCAACCGATTGCTTCCTAAGGGGGATTTCATGAAACTTGTGGCCCTGATGCTTGTCCTTTGCGCCGCCCCCGCCGCGGCGCAAGATTACATCGCCTTTCATTCCCCTTCCGGGAATATCCAATGCGCCATCTTCGCCGGCGACTATGCCAGCGCGCGCTGCGATATGTCTAAGTTTACGCAAACCTTTACCTACGTCCCGGACTATTGCGAGTTTGACCGGGGCTTCAGATTTGGCGTCGATCCGCATAGCGCCAAGGGCTATCTTCTGACCTGCGTGTCGGATGCGATGTTCGATCCGTCGGGCATCGAATTGGGATATGGGCAATCGATTTCCCTTGCCGAAATCACCTGTCAGTCCGAGAAAACCGGGATGCGCTGCACCAATGCCCGCGGCCACGGATTCGAAATCTCAAAGGCCCGCCAAAGCCTGTTCTAACTTTTGATCAAATTATGCTGGCGTTTTTGCCCGCTCCCGCTATCCTGTGATCCCGTTTACAGGAGCGCCCGATGTCTGCCGCATTGCACCACGATCCCGCCTCAAACCAAGACTCCTGGGCGCTTGACCGCGCGCATGTCCTGCACCCCTGGACCAACTTTGGCCCCTTTGAATCCAAGGGATCGCTGGTTCTGAGCCGGGGCGAAGGCGTGACACTTTGGGACGCGCAGGGCAATTCCTACCTCGATGCCGTGGGCGGCATGTGGTGCACCAATATCGGCCTTGGCCGCCGCGAGATGGCCGATTGTATGGCCGATCAGGCGATGAAACTGGCCTATTCCAACTTTTTCGTCGACACGACCAATGATCCGGCGGCGCGGCTAGCGGGCAAGCTGGCCGAGCTTGCGCCCGGCGATCTGAACCGCGTCCATTTCACCACCGGCGGCTCGACGGCGGTGGATACGGCGGTACGGATGGTCAGCTTTTATCATCATGCCCGCGGCAATCCGACCAAAACTGGCATCGTCGCGCGCGAAAACTCCTACCACGGCTCCACCTATCTGACCCAGTCGGTGGGCAAGCGGAACGGCGACCGGATCGACGAGTTCCCGTACAAGGAAGAGGGGATCTGGCACCTCAGCTGCCCCAACCCTTATCGGCGCCCTGATCATATGAGCCTCGGTCAATTCACCGACCATCTGGTCGCCGAGTTCGAATCGCTGATCGCACGGGTCGGCGCGGACCGGATCGGCGGTTTCATCGCCGAGCCCATTCAGGCCTCTGGCGGCATCATCATTCCGCCGGACGATTATCTGCGCCGCATGGTCGCGGTTTGCCGGGCCCATGACATCCTGTTCATCGCCGATGAGGTGGTCACCGCCTTTGGCCGCATCGGCCATTGGTTCGCCTCGCTGGCCGAATTTGGCGTGCAGCCTGATATCGTGACCTGCGCCAAAGGATTAACTTCGGGCTATATCCCCTTGGGTGCTATGATCTTTTCGGACCGGATCTGGGACGTTATGGCCAAAGGGGGGCAACGCTGGTTCACCTCTGGGCTGACCTATTCCGGCCATCCGGTGTCTTGCGCCGTCGCGCTGAAAAATATCGAGATCATCGAGCGGGAAGGGCTTTTGGCCCATGCCGCACAGGTTGGAACCTATTTTGAAAATCGGATCAAGGATATGGTGGATCTGCCCTTGGTTGGCGATACGCGCGGCAAAAAGCTGATGCTTTGCGTCGAAAACGTCGCGGATAAGGTGACCAAGGTGCCGCTGCCAGACGGGGCCAATGAATCCAAACGGATCTCGGATTATTGCGAGGAAATGGGGCTGATGGTGCGCCCGATTGGCCATTTGAACGTGATGAGCCCGGCTCTGACAATCACCGAGCCGCAGGTGGATTTCGTTGTCGAGACCTTGGAAAAGGCGATCCGGCGGGTGACCGATGATCTGGTGCGCGAGGGCTACAAGATCGGGTAGGGCGGGTCCCATCCGCTCAAGTCCTTGACAAAAAGTACGGAATCGGGCCAAAGGCGGGCACTCGGATCCGCGGCGTCTCCGGGGTGTTTGCCAACGACGACGTGACAAAAATCCGGAATATATCACAATGGCTTTGGAAGACGCCAAGTCCCAAGTGGACACCGCTTTCACGCGCGCGGGTCTGCGCGGGTATGCTTTTGAAAACGCCTTCGGCGGCGCCACCTCTTTTCTGCGCCGGACCTATACCAAGGATCTTGATGGGGTCGATCTGGCGATCACCGGCGTTCCCTTTGATCAGGCGGTCACACACCGCACCGGCACCCGGTTTGGCCCCCGCGCGATCCGCGAAGCCTCAAGCCTGATGCCCTATGATCCTCCCTACGGCTGGCCCACTAACCCCTTGGAAGATATGGCCGTAATCGACTATGGTGATTGTGCTTTCGACTACGCCAAGGTCTCGGAATTCCCCGCAACCCTGACCGCCCATATACGCCATATCCTGCAGGCGGGCCCCGGAACGATCACCCTTGGCGGCGATCATTACATCACCTTTCCGATCCTGCGTGCCTATGCCGAAAAGTTCGGACCCCTCGCCGTGATCCATTTTGATGCCCATTCGGACCTATGGCCAGATGATGATCTGACGCGGATCGACCACGGTACCATGATGTACAAGGCGGTGAAAACCGGGCTCGTGGACCCCAAACGCTCGGTTCAGATCGGGATCCGGACCACGACCGAGGATTACCTCGGCGTCTCGGTGATCGATGCGCGCGAGGTGCATGAACAGGGCGTCGCGGCGATGGTGGCAAAGGTCAAAGCGATCGTCGGCGATCACCCGTGCTATGTGACCTTTGACATCGATTGTCTGGATCCGGCCTTTGCGCCCGGCACCGGCACGCCGGTTTGGGGCGGGCTGCAGTCCTGGCAGGCAGCGGCGGCGCTGCGCGATCTGGCGGGGATCAACATGGTTGGCGGCGATATCGTCGAGGTCTCGCCGCCCTATGACACCACGGGGGCCACCGCGATTGCGGGCGCCCATGTCGCCTATGAGCTGATCTGCCTATACCATTGGGCACGCAGCAAAAAATAGCAGTAGGATTGCCCGGCGCGCTAATGCCGCCGGGCAGTTTTCCTCAGGCTTCGGAGGCGGCGGGCTGGTCAGGCTCGTCCGTTTCCACCAAGCTGGAAGCTTTCAGCGCAAAGCTGCGCAGGATGAAATCCGGCACATGATCGCCGAGCCCAAGCGTGCGGTGATCATCGCGGCCACCCCGATCGCGCCGGTCGTCACGGCGTTCGGACGCGCGGTCATGGTTGCGCTCTTGGCTGCGCTCTTGCGTGCGCGGACGCTCTTCCCGAGGGCGTTCCTCACGAGGACGCTCTTCACGCATACGCTCTTCGCGCTTTGCCGGCTCTGCGCGCGGCGCAGGTACGGCGGCCAGGGGCTGCTCAATCGGCGTCATCGAAGCCGGGATGGCGTCCTTGGCCGGGCGCGGGGTGCGGTCCCGGCGCTCTTCGTCCTTGCGGCCACGAGGCGCTGCAGAACCGCGCGCGCCGCGCTCTTCGCGTGGACGGTCGGGACGGTCGGATACATCATCAAGCGCCCCAGCTGGCATCTCGCCGCGCGGAATCTCCATTTTCACCAGTGATTCGATGGCGGCAAGGTATTTGCTGTCACTCGGAACCGAGATGGTAAAGGCCTTGCCCAAACGCCCGGCCCTGCCGGTGCGGCCGATGCGGTGGACGTAATCTTCGGGATGGGAGGGAACGTCAAAGTTGAAGATATGACTGACGGCCGGAATATCGAGCCCACGCGCCGCCACATCCGAGGCGATCAGCAGGTGCAAGGAGCCGTCGCGGAAGGAATCAAGCGTCTTGGTCCGCACCGACTGGTCCAGATCGCCGTGAATGGGCGCTGCGTTGAAACCATGCGATTTCAACGACTTGGCAACCACATCCACATCCATCTTGCGGTTGCAGAACACAATGGCATTGGTGCAGCTTTCGCCCTCGCCCTTGATCAGCGCCCGCAGAACAGCGCGCTTTTCGGTAAAGCTGCGGTCTTTGCGCGTCGGAGTAAAGGCGATCAGCTTTTGCTCGATCGTGGTCGAAGCGGTGGCTTGACGGGCAACCTCGATCTTGACCGCGCCGGTCAGGAAAGTATTGGTGATCCGCTCAATCTCGGGCGCCATGGTGGCGGAGTAAAAGAAGGTTTGGCGGGTGAAAGGCGTCAGCGAGAAGATGCGTTCAATATCGGGGATGAAGCCCATATCGAGCATCCGGTCAGCCTCGTCGACCACCATGATCTGCACGCCGGTCAAGAGCAGCTTGCCGCGCTCGAAATGATCCAGCAGGCGGCCTGGGGTGGCGATCAGCACGTCAACGCCGCGGTCGATCAGCTTGTCCTGCTCGCCAAAGGATACGCCGCCGATAAGCAGCGCCTTGGTCAGCTTGGTATACTTGGCGTAAACTTCAAAGTTTTCAGCCACTTGTGCGGCCAACTCGCGCGTCGGTGCCAGCACAAGGCTGCGCGGCATACGGGCGCGGGCGCGGCCCTGTCCCAAAAGCGTGATCATCGGCAGCGTAAAGCTCGCGGTTTTGCCGGTGCCTGTCTGCGCGATCCCCAGCACGTCCTTGCCTTGCAAGGCATGCGGGATGGCCTGAGCCTGAATGGGGGTTGGGGTCTCGTAGCCAGCTTCGGCCACAGCTTGCAATACGCGCGGGTCAAGCGCGAGGTCGGAAAATTTGATCATAAGCGTCCTGAAATGCGGGATCGGCCCGCGGTTTTGTTAGGGACGCAACATTTCCGGGCGCCCCGGCGTCAGCTCTCCGAACGAGAACGGTTTGGGATTAATGGAAATCGGCGGCGGGGTCAATGGGGGCGGCATGGGGGGCAGGCGCGGCAGGATCTGCAAGATTGTTTGATCGTTCAAATCCTAATAGGGCAGGAGGGCGCGCGATTCTGAATGCCCGACGCGGCGCTGAGGAGCAAAGATATGTCGGCCGAACGTTTTTTGAAAACGGTCCATGGATGGCTTGGGGTTTTGATCCTGCCTTGGGTCATTGTCGCGGGCCTGACCGGGATCTACATGAATCATAGCAAGCTGGTGCTGTCGGTACTGCCCGCCGCGCAGCCAGTCACGGCGATTTTGGACGGGCAGCCGCAACTGGCCGTGACGGCGCAGCAGATGCGCAGCCTGTCCTTGTCGTTGCTTGGCCCGCAAAGCAGCGATGCCCTCAGCACAAAATTCAACGGACGGGCGGTGTTCACGGCCACTTCAGGGCCACGCCAGTTGCGCCTCGACAAGGCGACGGGCGCCTATTGGGTCAGTGGCCCGCTCTTGCATGTGCTCTATTCGGCCAGCGGGGAGCGGCTGGAAACCACGGTGCGCTGGTCACATTTATTGAACCAATTGCACCGCCGGGGCTGGGCCTCGGAGATGCTGGGCACCTGGCCCGCCGATCTGACGGCGGGGGCGCTGACGATTTTCAGCTTCTCCGGGCTCTATCTTTTCCTCGCGCCCCGCTTTCGCCGCCGCCGCAACCGCCGAGCGCGTGGGGTATCGTGAATAGGGTGTGAAAAGGGGCGCCAAAGGGGCCCTGTCCGGAAACGCCCCTATCTGGGATGATTTGAAAAGGTCTAGGCAAGGATCATTGACGCATTTTCATTTATCTTTGGAGAATTTCGATGAAAATCCTGTTTTTGCCTTTGCTTTTGGCCCCCTCTATTCTGATGGCCGACCCGGCCGCCCAAACGGTCCGTTTCACCCCGACCTCGCTGGACAAGGACTATGGCCTGTTCGTGCTCGCCGCCGAAACTGATTGCCCGGCAACCCGTTTTTTGGTGGTTGGTGAGGGGGGCCAATCGATTTCAGAGCCGCTTTCGGCCGGGCAAGGCGTGGTTCTGGCCTTGGGTCAGGCCTTTGTCGAGGGCGAGCATGAAGTGCAGGTTTCGGCGGTCGGCTGCGACGCGGAAATGGCATCGCTGCCTTTGGTGATCCTGAACCAATCCTCGCCGGGCCATGGCGGCGGCGTGGATTTGCTCACTGATGGCACGGTTGTCGCCAAGAACTGAGGCGCGGCGTCAGACCATCATCTCTTTGGTCGCCGTCAGTTTCAACTCGGGATAGTCGCGCTCGATCCGGTCGATGTCCCATTTCAGGCGGGTCAAGAACACCGTGTCGCCGTCGCTGTCCAGCGCGATATGGCCCTTGTTCACCGAGGTGAACTTGTCCATCTCAAGTTTTGGCCCCGAAACCCAGCGGGCCGAGGTGAAATTGCTCGGCTCAAACCGGACGGGCAGGGAATATTCCTGTTCGATCCGGGAAGCCAGCACCTCGAACTGCAGCGCGCCCACGACGCCGACGATATAACCCGAGCCGATCATCGGCTTGAAAACCTTGGCCGCGCCCTCTTCGGCGAACTGGGTCAGCGCCTTTTCCAGATGCTTGGCCTTCAGCGGGTCCAGCGCGCGCACACCTTGCAATAGCTCGGGCGCAAAGGACGGGATGCCTTTGAAATGCAGCATCTCGCCCTCAGTCAGCGCGTCGCCAATGCGCAATTGGCCGTGGTTCGGAATGCCGATAATGTCGCCCGCCCAGGCCTCTTCGGCAAGCTCACGGTCGGCTGCAAGAAACATCACCGGATTGGCCACCGCCATCGGCTTTTTGGTCCGCACATGCAGCAGCTTCATGCCGCGCTCAAAATGCCCCGAGGCCAGGCGCACAAAGGCCACGCGGTCGCGGTGTTTGGCGTCCATATTGGCCTGAACCTTGAAGACAAAGCCGGTGACCGGGGTCTCGTCGGCGGAAATAAGACGCTCAGCGGCCTTTTGCGGCTGCGGTTGCGGCCCGTATTCGCCCATGCCGTCCATCAATTCCTTGACGCCGAAAGAGTTGATCGCCGAGCCAAACCAGATGGGGGTCATCGAGCCGTTCAGAAAAGCCTCGCAGTCAAAGGCGGGCAGCAGTGCGCGCGCCATCTCGATCTCTTCGCGGAATTTTTTCAGCAGCTCGGCCGGCACATGTTCGGCGAGGCGCGGGTCATTCATGCCGTCGATCTTGATCGATTCCGCGCGCCTGTTGCGGTCGGCGCGGTCCATGATTTCCAGCCGGTCATGCAAGATATCATAAGCGCCAACGAAATCGCGGCCGACGCCGATGGGCCAAGACGCAGGCGTGACGTCAATCGCCAGATTCTCTTGAATCTCGTCAATGATATCAAAGGTATCGCGGCTCTCGCGGTCCATCTTGTTACAAAAGGTCAGGATCGGCAGATCGCGCAGACGGCAGACCTCGAACAGCTTTTGCGTCTGGGACTCGACGCCCTTGGCCCCGTCAATCACCATGATCGCGGCGTCCACGGCGGTCAGGGTGCGGTAGGTATCCTCGGAGAAATCCGAGTGGCCTGGGGTGTCGACGAGGTTGAACCGAAAGGCGCCGTAGTCGAATGACATGGCCGATGCAGAGACAGAAATGCCGCGCTCTGCCTCGATCTTCATAAAATCCGACCGGGTCCGCCGTGCCTCGCCCTTGGCGCGGACCTGGCCCGCCATCTGGATCGCACCGCCGAACAGCAGGAATTTTTCGGTCAAGGTGGTTTTGCCCGCATCCGGGTGCGAGATGATCGCAAAGGTCCGGCGACGCGAGATTTCGGGCGGAAGGGGGGGGGCAGAGTTGGACATGGGCGGGCTTTACCCGATTGGAGGGGGGCCGTCCAGCGGTGGGGGGCAGCCCCCAGCAGTCGATGGGGATAGTCAGCCGCGTTGCAGCCCGCTCATCGGGTGTGGCGCGAGTCCAGATCCTGCACGATCTGATCCAGATATTGACGTCCCGCTTCAGTGCCGAAATGCGGATTATGGGTCAGCTCGGGGAATTGCACGCGCAGGGCATCGGCAATCTCGGGGGCCAAGCGCTGCACCGTGGCATCGCAAACCATCAGGCTTTCGACCGGCACGCCTTCGGCATAGATGATCTCGTGGCGGTCAAAGATCAGGCTGAAATAGTCGATATAGCCGGTTTCGCGCAGATAGGCGCGGGTGCCATCGACGAAATGGCGGGCCTGAACGAGGACTTCCGAAGTGCTCAGGCCCGCGATTTTCTGGCGCTGGTACAGGAAAATCCGGTGATGCTGACCG
>CAIYZT010000418.1 GCA_903930735.1 uncultured Paracoccaceae bacterium
GCGAAAACCTTTTGGCTGGCCGAGGATTATCACCAGAATTACTACAAAAGCAGCGACTTTGTGCTGACCCGTGCCGGCCCAAAGCAAAAGAAGAATGCCTATAAGTTCTACCGCGATGCTTGCGGCCGCGATGCGCGCGTCAAGGCTGTCTGGGGGGATCAGGCGCTGTCGCACTAGAGCCGGTCAAACCAGCCTGCGCATCCAGGGCCGATCGCGGACCAGTTCTTCGAATTTCTCGGGGAATCCATTGCGCAAGCGATTGAGCGCGCCGTTAACCTCGGCGCGGTCATTCAGCCTTTGCGCACACCAGACGATTTGCATGACCGTAAACGCGCGTGCGGGGTCCGCCTCAGACGCGGATTTCAGTGCCGCCAGTTCAGCGCGACCATCTCCGCGCTGACGGTGGCAGTCGGCAAGCAGCAGACAAAGAGCCGCGTTGCCCACCTCGACGCCGGGATGCTTTTTGAACAACTCCCAACTTTTATCCACAGCGCCGATCTGGTTCAACTGCTGCGCGACCCGGAGCACGTCCTTGGCGCTCGAATAGTTCGGGATATACCCCAAAAGTGCGGTCGAAAACGATATCACCACCGCCAGACCATGCCGCGACAGGCTGACGGGCGTGATGCCGTCCTCCGAGAAACTTGGCGCTTTCAGTTGATCGTCCTTGGCGAAGTCGGCAAAGAACGAGACATGGTTGCAGCGTGCCCTGCTCTACCACATGCGTTTTTGATTTTGCGAACAACATGTTGGCAAACCCGGCGCCGTGATAGGACATCAGCACCTCAGCATTGGCCATGATGGCGATCTGCTCCAGTGGGGTCAAGGTTTCAATGGCCACCTCTTCAAAGCCGAACAGCGCGAGCATTTCCAGTAGCTCGCCTTCGCCCTCCAAGGCGCGGGACCGCGCTTGACCTGCCTGCCGCCCCACCCAAAATCGACGCGGCAGATGACTGAAATCCTTGCCCGCAATCGCCTGGAGCCCGCGCTCGCGCAAGCGGTAGAGGTAGAGGTTGCTGTCCACCGCATTCATCGCCAGCATGCCCCTGTCAGGCACGAAGGCCGGTTTTCCCCTGCCACAGTGCTTTGCTAGAGATCAACCCATCGACCGAGGGCGCCAGCCTGTCCGGGGAATGGTAGTAGCTGTTCATCAGATTGTAGGCGCACAGCACCCGGTCATAGGATTTAGGAGCTCGTTCAAAGGTCACCCGGGCCTGAAGCTCGGGATAAAGCACCTCGATAAAGCTGCGGGTAAAGCTGCGTGTCTTTTCGATCTGGTTCGGAAAATGCATGAAAATTGGCCGTGTAGAGCCTATTTTGTCGAGCGTTGAGATCTGACACAAAGATTCCGTCAGGAAGTGGTAGTAATTGAACGTGTTGCGGCAATCGACTGCAAAGGGCAGATCCGACTCCGCATCGCCATAGTCGCGGAACAGGGTTTCGCCCGGCTCCTGCTGGCTTTGATCAGAGTAGTTGACCAGCCGCGCCTATGGATCAAAATCCATGTCCTCATTCGCCCAAAGATAGCGATTTTGCAGCCGCATCCCCGACGCACGGACAAAAGACCACGCCCGCCAGCCGGTACAAAGCTTTTCTTGAAGCGGGCGTTTTCCAGCACGACCGGAATCGTATTGAACTCGACCGCCTTGGAAAACTGCTTGTGGCGGTAGGCATAGACGACAAAGCTGTCGATTTTGGCGTTGATTTGGGCGAGCTGACTGGCCGAAAATCCAATGATCCGCGCGCGCGGGTTTGCGCGCCAGAAATACTCAGGCGGCCCACGGGACAATACCCTTTGTTGTGCCGCGCTTGACACTTTTCTTGAGCCGCGCAGTTGTCTAGGGTCTTGGCAGCAAAAGGACGGAAAATTCGGTGACAGATCAAGCCGCGACAGATCAGGACGCCAGCGCCACGCCCATGATGGTGCAATACCTGCAGATCAAGGCGCAGTATCCGGCTGCGATCCTGTTTTATCGCATGGGCGACTTTTACGAGATGTTCTTTGAGGACGCGGTGCAGGCCGCCGCCGCCCTGGATATCGCGCTGACCAAGCGCGGATTTCATCTGGGCGCGCCGATTGCGATGTGTGGCGTGCCGGTTCATGCAGCCGACGGCTATTTGCTGATGCTGATCCGCAAAGGCTTTCGCGTGGCGATTGCCGAGCAGATGGAAGACCCCGCCGAAGCCAAAAAGCGCGGGCCAAAATCGATCATGCGCCGTGATGTTGTGCGACTGGTGACGCCAGGGACGCTGACCGAGGAATCGCTGCTCGAGGCGCGGCGGCACAACTATTTGGTCGCCTTTGCCGAGGTCCGGGGCGATTCTGCGCTGGCTTGGGTCGATATCTCGACCGCAGAACTGCGGGTAATGCCCTGCCCGGCGGTCAGACTTGGCCCTGAACTGGCCCGCCTTTCCCCGCGCGAGGTTCTGATCAGCGAGGCGCGTGACCGCGATTTCCGCGATTTAGTGACAGATTCAGGCGCCTCGATCACGCTTTTGGCGCGGGGCAGCTTTGACAGTACCAGCGCAGAGCGACGGCTTTGCGCGCTTTTTGGCGTCTCCTCGCTGGAGGCGTTTGGCGCCTTCGGCCGGGCGGAACTTGCCGCGATGGGGGCTCTGGTTGACTATCTGGACCTGACCCAGCGCGGCAAACTGCCCCTGCTGCGCACCCCGATCCGCGAGTTCGCGGGCGCCAGCCTGCAGATTGACGCCGCGACACGGCGCAATCTTGAGCTGACGCAATCGCTGTCGGGTGGGCGCGAAGGCTCGCTTTTGGCGGCGATTGATCGGACGGTTACCGCTGCGGGCGCGCGCCTGCTGGAACGTCGGATATCGGCGCCGTCGCGCGAATTGCCAGTGATACATGCGCGGCTGGAGGCGGTTCGATACCTCTGTGACGCCCCGATCTTGCGCGAGGATCTGCGCCACGCACTGCGCCGCTGCCCGGATATTGACCGGGCCCTGTCGCGATTGGCGCTGGATCGCGGCGGCCCCCGCGATTTGGCGGCGATTCGCGCCGGTTTGGAGATCGCGACTGATCTGTTACAGAGGCTGCAGACCGCCCCGCCGCTGCTGCAGCAAAGCGTTGCGGCGCTGGGCGGGCATCAGGATCTTGTAGAGTATCTGAGCAAGGCCTTAATTGCCGAACCGCCCCTTTTTGCCCGCGACGGCGGCTTTGTTGCTGCGCTTCATGACGCCGAACTCGATGAAACCCGCGCGCTGAGGGACGAAGGGCGCGGCGTCATCGGGCGCCTGCAGGCGCAGTACATCGAGCAGACGGGCATCCAGAGCCTGAAGATCAAGCACAACAACGTGCTGGGTTATTTTATCGAAACCTCTGCCGCCCATGGAGAGAGCCTGCTGGCGTCGCCTTTGAATGCTGTCTTTATTCGCCGGCAGGCAACCGCCAGTCAGGCCCGATTCACGACCCTTCCGCTTTCCGAACTGGAAACCCGTATCCTGAACGCAGGAAACCACGCGCTGGAGATTGAAAAGCGGCACTACGAGGCGTTTAGAGCCGCGATTGCGGACCGTTCTGCGCCTATCGCAGCGGCGGCCCGCGCCCTCGCAGAGATAGACCTGACCGCCGCTCTTGCCGATATTGCGCAGAGTGAGGGCTGGAGCGAACCGGTCGTCACCGATCATCGCGGCTTTATCATCAAGGGTGGGCGTCATCCGGTGGTCGAGCGGGCGCTGCGCAGGCAGGGCGCA
>CAIYZT010000419.1 GCA_903930735.1 uncultured Paracoccaceae bacterium
CGCGCTGGCGACGCACGCAAGCCTCAAGCTCGATACGGTCTGCTGAGGAAAGAAATCTAGGGCGGATCATGGCCATAGCTGAATCGTTCCAAGCCCAGCCGTCAAGCCATCAAATTCGGCTGCCGCAGGACTCGGAGTATAAACAAATATGTTTTTTCTGTCGCGCTTATGGTAGTTGCGGCGTGTCAAGTGACTGCGCCAGTAGTTGAAAAAGCAACTGCCAACCTTATAGCGATCAGTTATGACGCCTACGGTTCAACGCCGACACTAACGCCGGAGGCCTTCGATCTCGCCATAGAGCACTGCAAAAAACAGCGCTTATTCGCGAACTATCGGGGTGTAAATATACCTAACCCATTAGCGGCCAAGGAAATACACACCTTTGTCTGCGAACGCACGAAAACGGATGATAGCGCCGTTATCATCGCGCAAAACCAACAACATGCCGCAGCGTCGGCCGCAGCGTCGAATGCGGTAGATGCGTTTTTTGATGGCTACAATCAGGCCCAGCCAACCTATACGCAGTGTAGCACAATCGGTTTTCAAACGAACTGCACCTCCTATTGATCGTAGGCTGGCGCCCGGAACCCGGCTAGGATCATGCTCGCAAGCTGCGCGTGATCCTGGCCTAACCGGCAGCGCCAGAGGCACCGGCAGGCACCACCAGCTCGAAGCATCGACCCGGCAGCGCCAGACGCTGGCAGTCGGGATGAAGGCATCCCTTACGCACCGCGCCCTGCACGATCTGCATCAACTGCTCGCGCAGATCCTCGATCGAGGCGACGCGCTGGGCCGCAAGTGCGGTGTCTGCAATCCGAAAGAACGAGATGACATGCACCACAAACGGCACCCGGTCGGTGTCATAGGTCGCGTAATCCTCCAGCGTCAGGTCAAAGTTGCTGACCGGCAGCTTGATCACATTGATACCAATGCGCGGCATCCAGCCGGGCCAGGCGTAGTACACGTTCCCGGCCGCAAGCCCCGTTCCATAGGGCGGGGCTGAATGCCCGCGCTGCACGATATGCACCATTTTGGTGGTAACACCCGGCGGTACAGAACCGCGATCAGCAGTCAAAGGACGATCGGAGCGCCAAGGACGATCAACAGGTCCGAAATCGAAAACCAAGCCATTTGAAACCCCATCCGGGACAGCAGCCGGTTTGCAGAGGGATTGGTTTGTTAATATGCAGTCGCAGGTTGCATTTCAATGGAGAGCACATGTCCAGTTTTGCTGCAGTTTTGGGGGCTGGTTTTATCCTTGGATGGTCCGTGGCATGGCCTCCCGGCCCGATCAGCGCCGAAATGGTCCGCCGCTGTCTGGCGGGCGGTTTTTGGGCCGGTTTTTCGTTGAATTTCGGCGCTTGCACGGGGGATGCGGTTTGGGCGCTGGCGGTGGCGCTTGGGATTGGGCTGATCTTTACAACGCCGGGCGCGCAACTTGCGCTTGGCGTGGTCAGTCTGGCGCTGCTGGCCATGTTGGTGTTCAGCTTTGCCCTGCGGGCCTGGCGCGCCTGGGCGCGGGCCCCGGCCCCGCCGGCGATCAAGTTTGATACCGCCCGCGCGGGGTTTGCCCTTGGCCTATCGCTCGCGCTTGCCAGCCCTTGGAATGTGACCTTCTGGCTTGCGGCGCTGGGCCGCCCGGATGTCGCGGGGGGCGGGATTGCCGGGTTGATGCTGATGGTTCTTGGCGTCGTCCTTGGCGCCTCCACCTTGGGCCTGATCCTGAGCGTTTCTTCCGTCCTGATGCGGGGCCGCGTCAGCGCCGGGGCTGGCCGCATTGCCGCAGTCGTGATGAATGGCCTCACCGCCGCCTTGATGCTGTGGTTCATGGTCGGCGCCGGTCAGGATCTGGCGCACAGGTTGGCCGCCTTAGGCTGAATGCGCGCCCGCGGCCAAGCGCGCCACAAAGGCCAGCACTTCGTCCACCGGCTTGCCCGCCCCGATTTCCTTGACGATGGCCGAGCCGACCACGCAGCCATCGGCTACGGAGGCAATCGCCTGCGCGGCCTCGGGCGTATTAATGCCAAAGCCCACGATCACCGGCAAATCGGTGGAGCGTTTGATCCGCGCCACCTCGGGGCCTACGTCCCCCGCCTGCGCCGCCGCCGCCCCGGTGATCCCGGTGACTGAGACGTAATACACAAAACCGGAGGTATTGGTCAGCACCTTGGGCAAGCGCTTGGCATCAGTGGTTGGGGTCGCAAGGCGAATGAAATTCAATCCGGCCGCCTGCGCCGGAATGCAAAGCTCGGCATCCTCTTCGGGCGGCAGATCGACGACGATCAGCCCGTCGATCCCGGCCTCAACCGCCTCGGTCAGAAAACGGGCGACGCCGCGCGAATAGATCGGGTTGTAATAGCCCATCAGCACGATCGGGGTACTCTGATCGCCGCTGCGGAAATCGCGGACCATCTGCAAGGTGGCCTCCAGCGTCATGCCGCCTTCGAGCGCGCGCTGACCGGCCAATTGAATCGTCGTGCCATCGGCCATCGGATCGGTAAAGGGCAGGCCCAGCTCGATGATATCCACGCCCGCGCCGGGCAGACCCTTCATCACCGCCAAAGCGGTGGCCACGTCGGGATCGCCCGCCATGATATAAGAGACAAAGGCCTTTTTGCCTTGGCTCTTGAGCTGCGCAAAGGTGTCATCGATTCTGGTCATGTCCGCCCCACCATGGTCCTATGTGCTGGGTTTGCACGGGGCGGCGGGGAAAATCAATGGGGGCAGGGCGGGATCAGGCGGGCGCGTGGCAGACCGCTTCGATGTTATTGCCGTCTGAGTCCAGAATGAAGGCCCCGTAGTAGTCCGGATGGTAGAGCGGACGCAGGCCCGGCCTGCCGTTATCGCGCCCGCCCGCTGCCATGGCCGCTGCGTAAAACGCATCCACTTGCGCGCGGTCCAGCGCCGAAAAGGCGACATGGCGGACGGGGCCGGGGGCGCCTTCATGGATCCAGAATACCGGACGCTCGCGGCCAAAACCGACGACAAGGCCGCCGCCAGTATGATCGGGCGGCACGATCCATAACTCGCCCCCGCCAAGGGCCGCAAAAGCCGCCTGATAAAAGGCCCGCGACGCGGCGATTTTTTCCGAAGCGATGCCGGTATGATCATTCATGGCTCAGCTGCCTTTCAATGAGATGCGAGCACAATGGAAAGCCCGATAGAGGGGGGGAACTCCTGAGCTGGTTGCCGCCTGTGTCGCCGCGGGAAATCATCTTTGACAGCGCCAAACTAAGTCTTAAGGATTAGCTTGCATAGGCCGCATGATGTTCATGGCAAAGGTCCGCTTCACCGCGCACCTCGTTCGCCACCGCCCCCCTTCCTGGGGTCGTGGCCGAGGGCGCGGATGTGGCCGAAGTGCTGGCGGCGGTGTTCGCGGGCGATGATCTCTTGTGCCATTACGTTCTGGCTAATCAGTTCGGCCTGAATAACCTGATCAGGCGGTTTCGGCGGGTATTTGGGCCGGTCCTGTCGCGCGAAGGGGCGACAGGATTGCGCCGATGATCAGCGCAAGCAGCGCCCTTAGGTGGGCCAGGATCTTGCGGATGTTGTGGCC
>CAIYZT010000420.1 GCA_903930735.1 uncultured Paracoccaceae bacterium
AGAACCCTCGGACGACGCCCGTTTCGCGGTGGCGATTGCGGGGTTTGGCCGACTGCTCAGCGGCGCAAAATACACTGCTGTTTGGGGCTGGGATCAGGCGATCGAGATGGCTTTGGCGGCGCGCGGGGCGGATGAGTTTGGCTATCGGATCGAGGCGGTCAACCTGATGCGCGTGGCGCAGATCCTGTCGGACAAGTGAGGCGTTTCAAACCGACGGGGCCCGAAGCCATGGATCCGGTCCCCGTTTTTCGCAGGTCAGATCAGCGAGGTCGCCGGCACCTGATGCTCAACTACTGTGGCCCCGATCACGCCCGGACGGGCAATCTCGATGCGGCGCGGCTTCAACGCCTCGGGGGTTTCGCGTTGCAGATCGATATGGAGCATGCCCAGATCATGCGCGGCGCCCGTCACTTTGACATGATCGGCCAGCGCAAAGCGGCGCTCAAAGGCGCGGAGCGCGATGCCCTTGTGCAGATAGGCGGCCTGGGCGGTCTCATCGCCGCGGCGGGCGGTCACGAAAAGGCTGCCTTCACGCACTTCGACGCTCAGGTCATCGGGCGCGAAACCGGCCACGGCGATCGAGATGCGATAGGCGTCCTCAGCAGTTTTCTCAATGTTATAAGGCGGATAGCTGGTCTGCGGCACATCGGCCGACAGGGCGCGGTCCATCAGATCAGCGATTTTGTCAAAGCCGACGGTGGCGCGGTAAAGCGGGGTAAAATCCAAGCTGCGCATGGTCATCCTTTCAAAGCGATGTCACGAAGCGGTCCAAGGGGATCTTGAAACGCCATGGCTCTCCCGTTCGGGGCAGAGCCGGTTTTTTGCCGCGCGGGCCCGTTGTGGCGCCCGCTGACTATGCTCAGATGGGAAAGGATCAGCTTGGTTTCAAGCCCTGCAGGATCAGGGGGGCGAGAGGAATTTCGCGTTGCCGCCCTGACCGCCCGACAGAATTGTCACCCCGCCAACGCGCGGCGCGCCGCCCAGTTGCGCCTCGATTTCCGCCATCAGGACCGGCAAAACTTCGTTCACGGCGACGGCCAGCGATACCGGCTCTTCACCCAGATCCGCTTTGGCCGAGATGAGCGAAACGATCTTGGGCACCGGGCCGGAGATATCGAAAACCGGCGCCCCAGAGGAGCCGAAATCGACCGAGCAGGACAGCACGGAGATCGCCAGAGCCTCGTCCAGAACGGTGCAAAGCTGTTGCAGGGAGGGGGCCTCGGCGCGGTCCTGCGCGTAGGAGACCACGCCGACCGAACCGTCGATATGGGGGCGCGTCCCGGTTTCAAACGGCACAATCGAGGGCAGGCGCACGGGCTGATCGAGCCGCAGCAGCGCAACATCATAGGCCACCCGGTCCAGATTATCGACACCGGCATAGACATAATCGGGATGGGCCACGGCAATCGCAACATGCCGATAGGCGGCGGCGCGGCCGTTGCGCAGACCAACGAGAAACTGGAAATCCTGGGCCGCGATCCGCGCGCCGGTATCCCGTTCAAACAAGCAATGCGCCGCCGTCAGCACCAGTTGCGGGCCGATCAGCGTGGCGGTGCAAAAACCGCGATTGCCAAGGTCCAACCGGCCAATCGCCTCCCAGCCTTTGCCGGCATCGCCGGTCTATAAGCTGACAAGGCCAGATTCTTGCGCCGGCGCAAGGACGGGCAGAAGGCTGAGAGCAAGGGCGAGGCTGGCAACGATGGGGCGCATTTGGATCTCTGGTTCCAGCCGTTTAGCCCAAGACTGCGGCAAGAGTTTGGCTTTGCGCGAGGTCGGGCGGAAAAGGCCCGCCCGTGGCCCAATCGAGCAGCTCTACGGTATGGACCAAAGGCACTTTAGTCCCCAGCGCGATCTGGCTGATGCAGCCGATGTTTCCGGCCGCGATGATCTGCGGCGCTTTGGCCTCAAGCGCGGCCACTTTTCGTGCCCGCAATTTCCCCGAAATCTGGGGTTGCAGCAGGTTGTAGGTGCCCGCAGATCCGCAGCACAGATGGCTGTCCACCGGCTCCACAACCGTAAATCCGGCCTGGATCAGCAGATCCTTGGGCGCAGATTTCACCTTTTGCCCGTGCTGCAACGAGCAGGCGGCGTGATAGGCGACGCGCAGCCCCGCCGCCTTGCCATTGATGGCGGGCAGGCCAATCTCGGCCAGATATTCTGTGACATCGCGGGCGAGCGCGGCCACCTCGCAGGCCTGTGGGGCCATAGCGTCCCGGGCAAACAGATGGCCATAGTCCTTGACCGTGGTGCCGCAGCCCGAGGTGTTGATCACGATCGCATCCAGACCTGCCGCCTTTTCCGCCATGAAAGCGTGGATATTGGCGGCGGCAAAGGCGCGGGCCCGGTCCTCGTGGCCCATATGCTGGGTCAGCGCGCCGCAGCAGCCCATGCCGCGCGGCACCACAACCTCGACCCCGGCGCGGGTCAGAAGGCGGATCGTGGCATCATTGATATCGGTATTCAAAGCCTTCTGCGCACAGCCGGTCATCAGGGCCACGCGGGCGCGGCGGGGGCCGATCGCGGCAAAGGTCTGGGGGTCGTCATTGCGGCTGACGGGGGGCAGGCGGCGCGGGGCCATGGCGATCATGGCGCGCAGGCGCGCATCGGGAAGGAGGCGAGCGATGGGGCGGGCGAGGCGCGCGGCGAAGAGGGCCAGCCGGAACCGGGTGGGATAAGGAATGACCCGCGCGAGCGCGCCGCGCAGCAGCCGGTCGATCAGCGGTCGCTTGTAGGTCTGCTCGATATGCTGGCGGGCCTGATCGATCAGATGCATGTAATCCACGCCAGAGGGGCAGGTCGTGGTGCAGGCCAGGCAGGACAGGCAGCGGTCGATATGCAGCACGGTCTTGGCGTCGGCGGGGCGGCCCTGCTCGAGCATTTCCTTGATCAGATAGATGCGCCCGCGCGGGCTGTCCAACTCGTCGCCCAGAACCTGATAGCTGGGGCACGTGGCGGTGCACATGCCGCAATGTACGCAGGCGCGCAGGATCTGGTTGGCCTCGGCCAATTTGGGGTCTTGCAGCTGGGTATCGGTGAAAAGGTCTGCATCAGCCCATCATTCCGCGGTTCAGGATCTCTTTTGGATCGAATTTTGCCCGCAACGCGGCGCTGAGCGCGGCCACTTCGGGCGTCTGGGGCGGGAAAAAGGGCAGCGCTGCGTCCGAGCGCAGCAGGCTCGCATGCCCCGCAAACGCCCCAAGATGCGCGCGCAGATCGGTGCCTTCGGGCACCAAAGCCCAAATCCGCCCGCCGCCCCAATCCAGCAGGGTTTGGCTGCCCGTCGGCATCAAACCGAGCAGAGCGGGCGCGCGCGAGGGTTGCACCGAAAGCCGCCAGATATCGCCCTTTTGGCCCGCCAAGGGGGTCACATCGCGGATAGACCGCCAAAGAGAGCCCGCGTCTTCGCTGCGGCTGATCTGCGCGGCATGGGCGGCCATCACGCCGCTAAGCCGGTCCAGCCTGTAGGTGACCGAGGCCTCGAACCCTTCGATCCTTAAATGGGTTTCGCGCCGATCCGGCAGATAGGCCGCGCCGCTGACCTCGTAAGGCGTGGCCATTGCGGCGGACATGGCCGCCACCGCCGGGCCCGGATCCAGCCCATGCAGGCAAAGGCTGGCGCGCATCTGCGGCCTTGGCAACAGCTTGAAGGCCACCTCGCTGAGCACGCCCAAGGTGCCATGCGCCCCCGCCATCAGCTTGACCAGATCCATGCCGGTGACGTTCTTCATCACCCGCCCGCCGCTCTTGATGACATCGCCGCGCCCGTCCACACAGCGGATCCCGATCAGCGCATCGCGCGCTGCCCCGGCCTGAAACCGGCGCGGCCCGCTCGCATTGGCCGCCGCAATCCCGCCAAGCGTCGATAACCCGCCCCGCCCCAACAGCGCGCGCAGATCCGGCGGCTCAAAGGCCAGATGCTGGCCCTGCGCCGCCAAAACAGTCTCAACCTCCGCCAACGGCGTGCCCGCGCCCGCGACCAGCGTCAGCGCCCCCGGCTCATAAAGCACAATCCCCGAAAGCCCCGACAGATCCAATGCCTCGCCCGCAACAACCGGCCCACGCGTGTCGCCGCCGCGCAGGGACAAAGGCCCCTGCGCGGCCCGGATCATCTGCGCTAGCTCCGCCTCGTCCTTAGGCCGCATGCTCTGCCTTCAATGTGGTCCAAATATCCAATTCCGCCCCCTCACCCCGCACGCCGCCCGGCGCTTGCAGCCAGCGGAAACACCTTGGCCGGGTTCAACAGCCATCCCGGATCAAACACATCCTTGATCCGCATCTGCGCCTCCAGATCGGCCGGATTGAACTGCACCGACATCAGATCGCGCTTTTCCACGCCCACCCCATGCTCGCCGGTCAGGCACCCCCCAACCTCGACGCAAAGGGTCAGGATTGCCGCCCCAAAAGCCTCGCAGCGCGCAAGATCGCCGGGCAGGTTTGCATCATAAAGGATCAGCGGATGCATATTGCCGTCCCCGGCGTGAAACACATTCGCCACGCGCAGGCCAAACTCCGCGCTCATCTCGCCAATCCGGCGCAGTACCAACGGCAGGGCTGACACCGGGATCGTGCCGTCCAGACACATGTAGTCGCCCATCTGCCCCATGGCCCCAAAGGCCGATTTGCGGCCGAGCCAGATCCGCGCG
>CAIYZT010000421.1 GCA_903930735.1 uncultured Paracoccaceae bacterium
ACCTCGCCCCGCGCGCAAATCCCCTCAGGCAGCCTCATCATCGCCGGCGGCCAAGCCATTGTCGCCACGATGGCAATGCCCTCGGGCTGGCATATCCTTGGCCGCACCCCCGAACGTCTGTTCCGCCCCGAGCGCGCGGAGGCCTTTCTGATCGCTGTCGGCGACGTGCTCAGCTTCGATCCCGTCGACCGCGCTGCCTTTGACGCGCTCGCACAGCGGGGCGAAGCGGGCGAAACGCTGGCCCGCTCGGTGCCGCTATGACCGCCCTGAAAATCCTGCGCGCCGGTCCGGCCTGTACCCTCCAAGACGGCGGGCGCAAGGGCTGGCTGCGCTACGGCGTTACGCCTGCGGGGCCGATGGATTGGGTGGCCCACGCCAGCGCCAATCTGCTTGCAGGCAATCTGGCGGGCGCGGTCGCCATCGAAATCGGGCCGGGGGGAATTGAGGTTGCTGCTGAGGGCGGACCCCTGCGGCTGGGCATTGCCGCGCCCGGATATACCGTTCGGCGCGGGGTCAACCAGCTGCCGACGCGCATGGCCCTGACGCTACAAATCGGGCAAACCCTGTCGATCCTGCCGGGGCATGAGGGCAGCTGGGCCTATTTGACCCTCGCCGGCGGCATGGATCTGGACCCGGTGATGGGCAGCTATGCCCAACATTTACGCTCCGGTATCGGGCCTTTGGGCGGAAAGGCGCTGTCTTCGGGGCAGGTGATCGGCGCACTGACATCAGCAGACCCGCAAGCCGATGACATCGCTCTGATCGATCCCGCCCCCACGCCCGATGACCAGATCCGATTTGTTCCCGGCCCTCAGGATGACTACTTCCTGCCCCCCGGCTTTGCCGCCTTTTGCGCCGCGACCTACCGGCTTAGCCCGCAAAGCGACCGCATGGGTTACCGGCTTTCCGGCCCCATCATCGCCCATGCGCGCGGACATGATATCGTGTCAGACGGGATTGCCTTTGGCGCCATTCAGGTGCCGGGCGACGGCCAACCCATCGTGCTGATGGCTGACCGCCAGCCCACCGGCGGCTATCCAAAAATCGGCACCGTCATCCGCGCCGATCTGCCGCGGCTGGCGCAGATGCGGCCCGGACAGGCCCTGCGATTTCACCCCGTCAGCATCGACGAGGCCGTGGCCGCCCTGCGCGCCGTTACGCCGAGCGCCAAGGCCATTCGGCCCCGGTTGCGCCGGATCAAGAGCCCGTCTTTATGATTTTGTCAGATAGCCAACCGGGGCACTCTCGTCCCGCTCATAATCCAGCGCCGGGCGTTCAAACACCGCCGTCGCGCGCTTGAACGTGCAGATCAGCTCTTGCCCGTCGGTTTCCGAAGCCACGATCAGGCACTGAAAAATATGCCGCGCCCCGTCGTATATATCGACCAGCCCGCGCAGATGCGTCGTATGTTCGGCCTCGATCGTCAGCCCGTCCTGCCAAAATCGCAACACCGGATAGCTCGTACCTGCCGCCGCGACCCGCAACCGGGTTTTCTTTTTCGCGCGCGAGACCTGGGCAAAAGCAATCTCATCGCGCAGCTCTTTAGGAAAGAATTCCATCATGATACCCTGCACCCCCACCCCAAGGTCATGTTCGGTTCTGGCAAAATCAAGTTAACGAATCACTGTGGCAGCGATGCACCGGCAATGTGGCAGAGCTGCAACGCAAATCCCCCGATGCAGCTCATTTCGCCGCCTGTTCAGCACGCCCTTGCCCCTGTAAGCTGCCTTGAAAGTCTAGGAGCCGCCATGAAGCCTGCCCGCCTGACCCCCGTAATGATCGCCCTTTGCCTCTTCGCCGGGCCGATTTCTGCAGCCGAATGCGGCGGCGACTTTGGCCGATTCTTGCAGGAAATGGTCGGTGAGGCCCGGGCGGCTGGCCTGCCCGAAGACGCCATCCAGAGCTTTTTCGACGGCGCCCAGCAGGACAAGGCCGTCCTGAAAGCCGACCGCAGTCAAGGCGTATTTCGCAAGACCTTTCTGGACTTTTCGCAGGCCCTGATCTCGAAAAACCGGATCCAGAACGGCGCGGCCTTTTCGGAAAAATACGATGGCACCTTTGTGCGGGCCGAGGCGGATTACGGCGTCTCGCGTGGGATTCTCCTGGCCTTTTGGGCTTTTGAGACCGACTTTGGCGCGGTGCAAGGCGATTTCAACACCCGCAACGCGGTGCTGACGCTGGCGCATGATTGCCGCCGTCCCGAGATTTTCCAGCCGCAAGTTTTCGCCGCCATTCAGCTGACCGCGATGCACGATTTCGACCCGGAAACCACCACGGGCGCTTGGGCGGGCGAGATCGGCATGGTGCAGATGCTGCCACGGGATATCTTGGAAAAAGGTGTGGACGGCGACGGCGATGGGCTGATCACGCTGAAAACCTCGGCGCCGGATGCGATCCTGTCGGGGGCTGCGATGCTGAAAAGCCACGGCTGGCGCGCGGGCGAGCCTTGGCTGCAAGAGGTGACGGTGCCCGAGGGGCTGGACTGGTCGCTCAGCGGGTTAGAGACGGAATTGCCGGCGCGGGACTGGGCGGCGATGGGGGTGCAGGGCCGCGCGGGCGATCTGGCCGATCTGCCGGCCAGCCTGATCCTGCCGCAGGGGCGCAAGGGCCCGGCTTTCATCGCCTATCCCAATTACAAAGTCCTGTTTGAATGGAACAAAAGCTTTACCTATGTCACCACGGCCGCCTATTTCGCATCAAGGCTGCAGGGGGCAAAGCCCTATGATGCGGGCAATCC
>CAIYZT010000422.1 GCA_903930735.1 uncultured Paracoccaceae bacterium
GAGGCTATAAAACCGCACTTCAGCAGCCCAAAACCGCGACCCAAAGGTGCGCCAAGAGGGCAGCGGCTGGCGTAACGCGCACCTCAAGCCGCTGCCAGCGCTACCTGCCAGCAAAAATGGTCAAAAATCGAGGTGCCCTTAAATGACTTTGGCCGCGATTTTGAAAACGAACTCCTGCGACGATACCCTTGGCTTTCTTCGAACAGCATTTTTAGACTCAAGAACTTTGTTGCCCGGACGGCATGGCACGAGGGCTTTTAGCGACCGGCGCCCCTTGGTCTTTAGGCAAAGCGCTGAAGCTATAACAGCTTCGCGACAAAAACTGTCGGGGATGGCCAAGGTTCCAGCGCGTTCCGGCGTTAGGTGTGATCGGCATGCGACCGGAGGCCCCTATGCACGACACAGACTATATCATTGTGGGCTCCGGCTCAGCCGGGTCGGTCGTGGCCAACCGGTTGAGCGAAAATGGCAAGCACAAGGTTGTGCTTCTGGAGGCGGGCGGCAGCGATGTCGTGCCCAATTTGATGAATTTCTACGTCCATCTGCCGCTCGGCTATGGCAAGATGTTCTACAACCCGACCGTCAATTGGATGTACGCGGCCGAGCCTGATGCGGGGCTGAACGGTCAGCGTGATCATTGGCCGCGCGGCAAGATCCTGGGCGGATCGTCCTCGATCAATGCCATGGTCTGGATCCGGGGGCATCGGGCTGACTATGATGAGTGGGGCTCGGAAAACCCCGGCTGGGGCTGGGACGATTGCCTCGGCGCCTACCGCGCGATCGAGGATACGCAGGCGGGCGGTGATGCGTATCGGGGCAAGGGCGGGCCCTTGTTCATCAGCGCCAATACCAAGGGGCTGCACCCTTTGGTGAACGATTATATCGCGGCCTGCGGACAGGCGGGACTGCCTTTCAACCCGGACTTCAACGGCGAGACGCAAGAAGGCGCGGGCAACTATCAGATGACGATCAAAGGCGCGCGGCGGAACTCGGCCGCGCGGGCGTTTCTACGGCCTGCGATGCGGCGAAAAAACCTGACGGTGATCACCAGGGCGCAGGTCACTAAGGTGATCATGGAGGGGCACCGCGCGGTTGGCGTGGAATATGTTCAGGGCGCAGAGCGGCGCGAATTGCGCTGCAATGCCGAGGTGATCTTGTCGGGCGGTGCAATCAACTCGCCGCAATTGCTGCAACTGTCGGGCATCGGGCCGGGCGAATTGCTGCAGGGGCTCGGGCTGCCGGTGGTTCTGGACAATGCCAATGTCGGCGATCATCTGAACGATCATCAGGGCATCAACTACACCTGGAAGATGAAGGTGCCGACATATAACGACATCCTGCGGCCCTGGTGGGGCAAGATGTTGGTCGGGATGCAGTATTTCCTGACCGGTGGCGGGCCTTTGGCCAAGTCGATCAACCACGGCGGGGGCTTTTTCCGCACGCGGCCCGATCTCGACCGCCCCAATATGCAGCTCTATTTCCAGGCCTTTTCGACCCTGATCCCCCGCAACGGCGAGCGGCCTTTGCTGACCCCCGATCCCTTTTCGGGTCTGTCGATTGGCCTGTCGAACTGCCGCCCAAC
>CAIYZT010000423.1 GCA_903930735.1 uncultured Paracoccaceae bacterium
GTCAGCGAAGGAATGATCCCGTCCCAAGCCACCGGCGTGATCACGCATTCCATTTCGGACGCCGCGCAGACTGCGTTGATGAAGTCGATTTCCCAGCCCACCCAGTTGCCCGCCGCGTCGGGCGAGGAGAAGGGCGGATAGGCCTCGGAGGCGATACCGATCTTGACCGGTTCGGCCAAAGCGGCGGTTCCAAGGGTCAGGGCGGCGATAGCGGCAAGTGCAAATGTCTTCATGGTTTCCTCAACAGGTTGGATTTGGTCCGGCTTTCGCTCGGTTCGGGTGGAAATCAGATTTCAGGGCCAGGGGCATTGAAACCAGATGCTTGGTTTTTCAGCCAGAACAGGGACTGCGCTAGCTGACGGATTTCAGGAACTGTTTCAGGCGCTCCGATTTGGGGTTGCCGAACAGCATTTCAGGGGGGCCTTCTTCTTCGATCACGCCGTTGTGCAGGTAGATGACATGGCTGGCGACTTCGCGGGCGAATTTCATCTCATGGGTGACGAGGATCATGGTGCGTCCCTCGTCGGCGAGGGCGCGGATCACCTGAAGAACCTCGCCGACCAGTTCGGGATCGAGAGCCGAGGTCGGCTCGTCAAACAGCATCGCGCGCGGCTCCATGCATAAGGCGCGGGCAATTGCGGCGCGCTGCTGCTGACCGCCCGACATAAATGCGGGAAAGGCACCTTCCTTTTCGGCCAGGCCGACCCGGGCGAGAAGTTTGCGTGCCCGCGCTACCGCCTCGGCCTGCGGGGTTTTCATTACCTGAACCGGCACTTCGATCAGGTTTTCGAGCACTGTCTTGTGGGACCAAAGGTTAAAACTTTGAAACACCATGCCGAGCGATTGGCGCAGACGCTCCAGTTGCCGGCGGTCAGAGGGCGCGCCATCGGCATGCATCCGAACCGGCTCGCCGCCAATTTCAATCGAGCCGCCCGAGGGCGTCTCCAGAAAGTTGATGCAGCGCAGCATGGTCGATTTGCCCGAGCCGGAGCCGCCGATGATGGCGACAACATCGCCCTCGTGCGCGGTCAAGGACACGCCTTTCAGCACCTCGTGGGTGCCAAAGCTCTTGCGAAGATTGCGCACCACGATCGCTATCGGCGCCATGGCGCCGCCTTCTCCCCGTGTCGGCATATTTTTTCCTGCCGTTAATTTGGATTCATCTGACAAGTCACGGCAAATTTGTGCAAGCGCTATTGTGCGGCGGAAGCGCCGTTCGGGCCGTCAAACTGTTCAACGAGGATAAATCGTTCACAAACCAGCAGCATGTCGGGAGAGAAACCACCATTTCGGGCGAAATAGGCGCGGTGGCCTTCGGTCCAATCGAGAAAACTGCCCTCGCCTTCGGCCAAGGCAAAATCTTCGGGAACATCGCGAAACCGGCGAATCGTGACCTCGGTATAGGCGAGGCCAGCCACCGGGTTGCCTAGGTGATCCAAGATCAGCTCGCGCTGGCCTGGGACGGGCGCGGTTATCCCCTCGGCGTGATAATCGCGCAAGGCGCCGCAGGTGGCGGTCTTTTTTCCCTGAATAATCAAGGAGATCAGCCGGGTTGAGAGTTCCGGGTTATCGCCAAACTCGGTGGTTCCAGCGGTTTCCCAGCCAATTGGTTTGATCATTGTTGCCCTCGTTTTGTAAGTGCTAAAGCTGAACCTGCGGTTCGGCCAAGCCTTTGCCCGCGCCTTCAAGGCAAAAGACCTTGCCCGCATCCGGATAGGCGGCGCGGTCCTCTGCGCTCATATGTTCCAGCGCCGTCGTGCAGAAAAGCGTGGTCAGATCGGCGCCGCCGAAGGCCGGGCAAGAGGAATGGGGCCCGCAGACCGGAATGGTTTTCACCAAAGATCCGTCCATCTGATAGACCGCAACCCGGCCCTGCTCCCATTGCGCTTGCCACATCAGCCCCCCGGCATCAAAGATGGAGCCGTCTGGCAGCAGGCCCGTGGCCGAATGATCCGCCCAAAGCACCGGATCGCCGATCGGCCAGCCCGCGCTGTCCAGCGCAACCCGGTAGACCCGGTGCGCTTTGGTGTCGGAAAACTGCGCGGTGCGGCCATCGGGGGTAAAGCAGATCGAATTGGGGATCGAAATTCCGGGGAAAAGCCGGCGAAGTTCGCCCTTGTAGTAGCGGTAAATCGCGCCTTTGCCGTCCTCGGCCGTCTTCGACATGGTCCCGATCCAGAACCCGCCCTGCCGGTCCGCCCGGCCATCATTGGAGCGGTTGGTGGGAATATCGGCCTCCAGTTCGGTCAGGGTTTCGATCTCTTCGCTTTGCAGATCGAAGAGGAAAAGATCGCGCTCGCCCGCGATCAGCATCACATCGCGACTGACCCAGCCCGCGGCCGAAACCATCTCGGGAAAGCGCCATAGCTGGGGGCCGTCGCGGTCAACGGACAAGAGGGATTTGTTCAGGATATCGAACCAGAACAATTGCTTGCGCAAGGGATGCCAAAGCGCGCCTTCGCCAAGCTCGCAGGGACGTTGATCGTAGATCATGGCTTGGCCTCGCTCAAAGCGGTCACGATGGCGCGGGCGCGGGCGCCAACCTCGGCCGGGGTCAGGCCGGGAGTGTAAAGAGCGGTGCCGATACCAAAACCATCCGCCCCCGCCGCGATCCACTGCGCGAAATTCGCAGGTCCCGCGCCGCCGACGGCAAAGCAGCGCGTGCCTTTTGGCAGAACGGCGCGGATCGCCTTCAGCCCGTCAGGGCCGACCAGATTGCCGGGAAAGAATTTCAGCCCATCGGCCCCGGCAGCAAGCGCCGCAAAGCATTCGGTCGGCGTCATTACGCCGGGCCAGCTTTGCAATCCGAGGCTTTTGGTATGCGCGATCACTGACGGATCAGCATTGGGCGAGACGATCAGGGTGCCGCCAGCCGCCGCTACCTCATTCACCGCCTGCACGGACAGGACCGTGCCCGCCCCGATCACCGCGCTTTGCCCGAAAGCCGCCGCCATGGCCGCGATCGAACGCAGCGGGTCGGGCGAATTCAGGGGTACCTCGATCTGGGTGATGCCTTCGGCAATCAACGCCTCTGTGACGGCAAGGGCCTCGGCGGGGGTGATCCCGCGCAGGATCGCGATCAGGGGAAGGGTCATCTTTTGTCCTCTATCTGGCGCGCGCGGCGGCCAAACCGGCCAGCGTGCAGGCTTTATCATCGAGTTGAACCGGCGCCGCGCCTTGGGCTGCGAGGGCGGTGGCGTAGGCTGCGCTCAAGCCCTTGGCACCGAGCAGCATCACCTTTTGGCCCAGCCAGTAGGGCTTTGCGGCCGCAAGTTCGGCGCCGATCAGCAGCCCCGACAGACGCGAGCGGGCGGCCTCCGGGGCAAGCCCGTTCAGCAGGCCTTCGGCGCGCAAGGCGAAAAGCTGTGCGGCAAAACGCTCGGGGCGCGAGAGGGCATCGGAGAGGCCAAGCGCAAAGCCCGCCTCGTTCCAGCCCTCGGCGGTCATGCCGTGGCGCAGCACGGATTGGCCGCTGAGCAGGGCAAAAACCTCGCCCGTCATGAAGGTCTGAAAGCTGACCACTTCGCCCGCGCTGATCTGCGCCCATTTGGAATGGGTGCCGGGAAGGCAGAGGACGCCGTCAAAGGCGGGGTGCAGCGCCAAAGCTCCGGCGATCTGGGTCTCTTCGCCGCGCATCACATCGGCGGGTTTGGCCTGCGAGAGGCCGGGCAGGATTTGCACATTCAGCCGGGGATCCAAGGTCGGCGCGACGATAAAGGCGCCCTTGGCCACCGGCGGGCAGGGAACGGGGCGGTAGGGCGCCTCGATCCAGCCTTGGCGCGCGCCGGCCATGCCGCAGACCACGATTTGCATTGCGCCCGCGCCCAGCCAGTCTGCGATCAGGGCCAAAAGCGCGGGTTCAAACCCCTCGCGCTGTAGCTTGCCCATGCCCTGATCCGAAGTCCGCTCGTCCAGCACCCCCGCCGGACCCATGGCAAAGGCGCGCAGATTCGAGGTGCCCCAGTCAACGGCAATCCAGTCAACTGCAATCCATTCAGGTGTCATATGGCGGCCCACCAAATTATTTACTAAACTTTGTCCAGCTGCGGCAATGGATAGTCTGTTCCGCCCGCCCGCGTCCAGATCAATATA
>CAIYZT010000424.1 GCA_903930735.1 uncultured Paracoccaceae bacterium
CCGGATCCGTCATCGCAATCGGCCGCAGGTAGATGCTCACGCCCCGCCCCTTCATCTTGATACAAATATCCCCGGGGGTCCGGGGGCAGCGTCCCCCGGGTCCGCCCGCAATCCCCACCTGTCCCGAATAATCCCTCGCCCCCCGCGCGGCAAGGGCCAAGCCTCAGGCGCGCTGCACCGCAACGCGGCTTCCCGCCGGCAATGCAACATCTCCGTGAAGGATCATCCGCTCCGCCGCCATCTGCTCGGCGAGCCACAGCGCCAGCGCCACCGGATCGCGGCTATGGGGGCCATCTGTCGCATCCAACACCATTTTCGACGGCGCCCAGACCATCATCTGGCCGCGTTTCACCGCCCAATCAATTTCCGTCCGCGTCTGCATCACCACGCAGCGCGGATCGCGGGCCGCCAAAACCCAGGCGTTCTGCTCGATCGCCAGCATATCGACCCGGCGCTGCGTCGGGCGGTGCCCGGTCTGCGGCTGCGCCAGATTCGGCAGGCCCACGGTCAAGATCACCGGCAGGCCCTGCGCCTGCAGCGCATCCAGTCGCGCGCTCAGATCCGGGGAGGCAATCACGGTGTTGTCGAGATAGACCACCAAGGGATGCAGCGCCGCCTCTTGCCCGTCCTGACCCAACACCTGCAAAGCCGCCTCAGCGCGCGAACGCACGATCTCCACCCCCAGCTTGAAGGGCCCGATATCCAGCTTTTCAATCCGCACAAAGGCGCGCATCGCTTGCGGTTCGTTCAATATCCGCTCGGCCACCCGCTCGGCCAGCGTTTCCAGCAGGTTCAGCCGCTCGGCCGCCAGCTCCAACGCAATCGCCTCGGTGATCCGGTCATAGGACAGGATCCGGTCCACATCATCGTTCAAAGGGATCGGCGCCGGGCGCACTTCTACCACGACGTTGAACATCACCCGTTGGGTATGGCCGCGCTCTTTTTGAAAAGCGCCAATTTCGACCTCAACAATATGATCGCGCAGAGAAATCCGGTCACGCGGATCGGCGCTAGCTGAGGCAAGGGCGCGCTCTTCGGGATGGGCAAAGGCAAGGCTGATATCAGTGGTCATCGTTGGTCCAGCACATCAGGTCATGAAGCAGAATAAGGCCACACGTTTCGCTTACCATGCTATTGCCCGACATGCCGAGCCGATTTCCCGCCAGTTTTACCAGCCAGCCGCCGGAAAATCAGTTAGCGGCGTAGAACAAAAGTGCCCCGATAGAGGCCGTGCGCGTGAATTCATTCGCCCAGAAAGGATAAACCGCCTTGGAATGGAAATAGGTCGCTCCATTGGTCAATCCGCGTACGCCGCCCGCCAACATGACCGAAGAAATGCGGCCCGCCACTTCGATGGCCCCGCTATCGTGCATCTCGTCCGACCGCCCGTCGCAGACATAGGAAAACTGGCAGGATCCCGATCCGGTCTGCCCGACCACCGCACAAACTGTATCGGGATAGGCCGCGCTATCGACCCGGTTAAGGATGACTTCAGCCACTGCAAATTGCCCCGACAAGGTCTCGCCCCGCGCCTCAAAATAGAGCGCTTTGCGCAGGCAATCCCATTCCGAACCACCCGGTATCAGGTCCTGCGTCATCAGCCAATTATAGGAATAATCAATCGCTGTCGGCGCGGGCTGCTCGGCGGCCTTGTTACTTACCTGCACGGCGGGCAAAGGCCCCTTTGCCAGGGCCGTCAACGCGTCCATCTCCAAGCTGCCCAGCGTCGCACGCTCCGTGCCCATCAGACTGGCAAATTCTGCCCCCATCGCCGCCGTTGGATTGGTGGAGGAGCTGACCGTAACCTCAGCCAAGGCAGCGCCATTCATCATCGCCAGCGCCAAAACGGCCCCGGCCAAACGGAGTGAAAGTTGCATAGGTTTGTGCCCCAGGTCAGTTGCAGACAGAATTCAACGGATAACAGCGGTGCCGCGCAGTCTTTTTCGCGACAAGTAACTGCCCTAGGCCTGTTGGCGGCCCCGGTCCACCTATGTGGCAGATTTACAACGATTTTCGCGCCAAATTGCGCAGAAATCCGCCTAAAACATGGCAAATACTTGAAATTTGCCCCGCAAAACAATGGATGTTAACGGTTTTTCGGCTTTATCGCAGGATCGTTCAAAACCAGATGTGCGGCAGCCAGGCGCGCCAAAGGCACACGGTAAGGGCTGCACGACACATAATCAAAACCTTGCGCCCGGCAAAAAGCGATTGATTCGGGGTTGCCGCCATGCTCGCCGCAGATCGAGACCTGCAAATCGGCCCGCGTCGCCCGCCCCCGCGCCGCACCAATCCGCAAGAGCTCGCCAACGCCGTCCTCGTCGAGAACGTGGAATGGGTCCTCGGGGAAAACCCCCTGCTGCACATAGGTATTCATGAACCGCCCCGCATCGTCGCGCGACAGACCATAGGTCATCTGGGTCAAGTCATTGGTACCAAAAGATAAAAATGCTGCGTGTTGGGCAATCTCGCCCGCCCGCAGGGCCGCGCGCGGCGTTTCCACCATAACGCCCAACTTAAAGTCGAAATTCACCCCCGACTTGGCCCGGACGGCGGCGGCCACGGCATCGACATTGGTCTTGACCAGTTCCACCTCACGCCGTGCCGACACCAGCGGGATCATGATCTCGGGCACCACCGAAGCGCCGCGCTTGGCGATCTCGACCGTGGCCTCAAAAATCGCCTGCGCCTGCATGTCGTAGATCTCGGGCAGCACCACGCCCAGCCGGACGCCGCGCATGCCCAGCATCGGGTTGAACTCACTCAGCGCCTCGGCGCGGCGCACAACTTCGGACAGGGGCCGATCCAGCGCCTCGGCCAATTCGCGCAGGCCCTCGCGGCTTTTGGGCAGAAATTCGTGCAAGGGCGGATCGAACAGGCGGATGCAGACCGGCAGTCCGGACATGATTTCAAAGAGTTGGATAAAGTCATCGCGCTGCATCGGCAAAAGCCGGGTCAAAGCTGCCGCGCGGTCGGTGGGCGTGTCAGCAAAGATCATCTCGCGCATCACGACCAGACGGTCTTCGTCAAAAAACATGTGTTCCGTGCGGCAAAGCCCGATGCCCTCGGCCTTGAACTGGCGTGCGGTGGCCGCATCCGCCGGCGTGTCGGCATTAGCCCGGATCCCGATATCGCGCACCGAATCGGCCCAACCGAGCAGGGTTTGAAATGCCTCGTCCAGCGCCGGCGGCAGCAATTCCGCCGCCCCAACCAGACATTCGCCCGTGGTTCCGTCGAGCGTGATCAGATCGCCCTCGCGAAAAACCCGCCCATCCGCCGCGAGCAAACGTCGCTCTTTCATATCCAGCCGCAGCCCGCTTGCCCCGACGACGCAAGGCACGCCCAGCCCACGCGCGATTACCGCCGCATGGCTGGTGACCCCGCCGCGTTCGGTCAGAACCCCAACCGCAGAATGCATGCCGCGAATATCCTCCGGCTCGGTTTCGCGCCGCACCAGAATACAAGGCTCGCCCTGCGCCGCACTGGCCTGCGCCGCATCAGAGGTGAAAACGATCCGCCCCACAGCGGCCCCCGGACTGGCCGCGATCCCCTTGGCAAAAACATCGCGCGGGCCCTGCGAATCCACCTGCGGGTGCAACAATTCGCTGAGTGCGCGCGGCTCGACCCTAAGCAGCGCCTCGTCATGACTTATCACCCCATCCTCGGCCAGGCTTACCGCGATCTTCAGCCCTGCCCGCGAGGAGCGCACCACTTTGACCGCGTCAAGGACCGACAAGTACCCGTGTTCAATGGTAAATTCGATCTGCATCTCTTCGCGCAGCTTTTGGCGGCACACCGCGCCATGCCGCAAGAGATCGGCATAGATCTGCGGCGCAAGGTCATCGAGGGAGGAGCCGCGCTTGTCCTTGGTCAGATAGATTGCATCGGTCTTGCGCAGCGCATCGCGGCCCTGACTTTGGCCCAGATAGCGCCCGGTGATGCGCGGCAGGCCGGTCACCGGATCCACGAACTGGATCACCCCCGAGCCGGAAATCCCCTGCCCGATGCCCTGCGCCATGGCCTGCACCACAAGCCCCAGCGCCGCCTCGGCAGGCGCACCCTTGGCCTGGCGCAAAAGCCGGGCCGAAGTGCCCTCCCAAGCGCGCGACATGGAACGCAGCACTTCGGACAGCTGCTTGGCCGGATCCTCGGGAAAAGGCTCCTCCATCTCGCGCTCATAATGGCGCAGGGAGTCCTTCAACGCCTCAGCCGCAGACTTTCCATTTTCGAACATATCGGGGTCAAGTCGGGCGACATGGGTGCTGTACCCTTGCACAAAACGGAGGTAGAGCGCATCGGCCGCCTCTTGCCCATGGACCGCGATCAGCCCTTGATGGCGGGCGGCGTTCATCCCGATGTTCAAAATTGTTGCCGGGCCGCCCCAATCGGGATTTTCCGGGCTGCAGCGCACCGAAACCAGCGGCGCGTCGCCGAAATGCGACAGGATGGTCGCCCCGTCCACCGTCTGACCGCCCGCGATCGCCCGCACGGTCACGGCCGGCAGCGCCACTGTGACCGGCACCGGCAGGTCCAGCCGCACCAGTCGCTGTAGACATTTCGCGCGCCAGCCATGGACCTGCGCCGTAATCGTGGCGGAAGGCGTGATCAGGGTCAGATCGAGGGATTCTTGTACTTTCGGCACTGCGGCACCTTTGCTTTGCGGATGCAGCATAGGGCCATGTCCGTTTTGCGCAAGAAAAACCGGCGCTTACCCCTCGACGCGGGTCAGATCAGCGACCCCGGCGCAGATCGTGCGGATGCGCGACAGCAGGTTCAGCCGGTTGCGGCGCACAACGGGATTGTCCGTGTTGATCTGCACGGCGTTGAAAAAGGCGTCGATGGGCAAGCGCAAGGCCGACATCGCCGTCATCGCCGCGCCGAAATCTTCGGATTTCATCGCCGGGGTGATCAAGGCCTCGGCCTGGTCCAGCGCCGCGAACAGATCGCGCTCTTCACCCGTTTCGGCGAATTTCACGTCCGCGCCATAGGAGTATTCCACGCCATCCTTGGCCTCGGCCTGAGACAGGATCGTGTTGGCGCGTTTGAAGCCGGCCAGCAGGTTCGGACCATCCTCGGTTTTCAGGAAAGCGGCAAGGGCCCGCGCCCGGTTGACGAGCAGGGTCAGGTCATCATTGCCGGGCATGGCGATGCAGGCGTCGATGACATCGTGACGGATGCCTTGGTCTTTGAGGAAGACCTTGAGGCGGTCGTGGAAGAAGGCGAGGAGGTCGGGAATGAAGAAACTAGGAAGCTTGCAAACAATCGCTTCGGCAACCCGAACATCGTCGACTATGTAAGCCTGCGAATACCTTTGGGCGGAAATCTGTTCATTCGCAGTTTGAGATTTCACGCAAAGAACTTCGAATTCCCTACCGCCAGTAAACTCAGGGAAAGTAGCGCTTAACCTAGGCACAAAATAGCCTTCGTCCGTTTTCTCTTGGAGTACGAATACGTTGTACCGCGCTTCCAACTGACCTCGAAGTTCATCCCAGCTGTAGGCCATTAATGGCAAGAGCGGCGTGCGCAATCCGTTAGTTTCTGTAACCCGTAAATCTCCCAACGCCGCCCGTCTCAGCGCAAACGGATCTTTGCTCCCGGTCGGTTTCTCATCAATCGCCCAAAACCCGGTCAACGTGTCGATCTTGTCCGCCAGCGCCACGGCCACCGAAACCGGCTCCACCGGCACGGCATCGTCGGGGCCCTTCGGCGCCCAATGGTCGCGGGCGGCGCGGGCGACGGATTCGTCCATGCCCGCAGCACGGGCATAATACATGCCCATAAGTCCTTGGAGTTCGGGAAATTCTCCGACCATGGCCGAGCGCAGATCAGCCTTGCAGACCTTGGCCGCAGCCTCGGCAATATCCGGGTCCGCCCCGACCAAAGGCGCGATTTCCCGCGCCAGCGCAGCAATCCGCGCCACGCGGTCGGCCTGACTGCCCAGCTTGCCGTGGAAGGTGACCGATTTCAGCCCCTCCACCCACTCACCCATACCCGCCTTGGCGACACGCAGGTCATTTTCATAAAAGAACCGCGCGTCGGACAGCCGCGCGTTCAGCACCTTTTGGTTGCCCTTCAGGATCGTCGCGCCCTGATCCGCGGTTTCGGTATTGGCCACGGTGACAAAGCCTTCGATCCGGCCCGTCCGGGGATTGCGGACCGAAAAGAACTTTTGGTGTTCCTTCATCGAGGTTTGCAGAACCTCGGGCGGCAGATGCAGGAAATCCTCGGCAATCTTGCCCATCAGCGGCACCGGCCATTCGACCAGCCCGGCCACTTCGGCGAGCAAGGATTTATCCTCGACCACTTCGAGCCCCGAAGCAAAGGCGAGGTTCGTCGCGCCTTGCCAGATGGTCGCCGCCCGCTCTGCCGGATCCAGCACCACAAAGGCGCGTTTCAGCTTGACCACGTAATCGTCAAAGGAATGCACCGCAAAACGGGCCGGCGCCAGAAAGCGGTGGCCCTGCGTTGTGTTACCCGCCGTGATGCCGTCCACCTCCAGCGGCACCACGCGCGCGCCAGCCTCGTCGTGAAGGATGCACAGAATCGAGTGCAAAGGCCGCACCCAGCGCAGGCTGCCCGCGCCCCAGCGCATGGATTTGGGCCAGGGAAAATTGCGGATCGTGGCGATCAGAACCTCGGCCACAATCGCCTCGGCCGCGCGGCCCGGACGTTCGATGACCGCGAAATAGACCTGAGTTTTCTTGTCCTCGCGCAGTTCCAACTGATCGCGCGTCAGCCCGGTTGAACGCAAAAACCCCTCCAGCGCGGCGGCTGGCGCATCGGCGCGCGGGCCTTTACGCTCTTCGCGCACGGGCTGGCTATGGGCGGTCAGACCGTCCACCGACAGGGTCAGGCGGCGCGGCGTGGCATGGGCGCCAGCGCTGGCATAGGTCAGGCCGGCCTCAACCAGACCCTCGGTGATCAGCCGCCGCAGATCGGCGCTGGCCTGGGCCTGCATCCGGGCCGGGATTTCCTCGGAGAAAAGTTCGATCAGCAGATCCATGGCTTACTCCGCCGCATCAGGGGAAAACTGGTGCCAGGCAAAGGCCCGGCCATCGGGAAAGACTGCCACAACCCGGTCCACACCCGGCTTGATCCCGGCTTCGGACAAGAACGCCAGCGCCTCGCCGCTCTCCAGTGCCGCGCCGATGGTGCCCGCGTCAAAGCAGTCAAACCAGCCCGGCGCGTTCAGAGGATCGGCGCCCTCATAGATCCGATAGGTTTCGGTCAGCATCGGCAGGCTCATAGGCGTGGTAAAGCAAGCGCGAAAGCGCAGAGGCGAGCTGTCGGCGTCGATCCCGGTGATCTGGCTGGCCATGATCGGCTCGGCCACGCCGCTGTCAATCAAGGTCAGCGAGATCTCTTGGCCGCTCTGAAAGGCGACCTCTTCGTAAAAGGCATATTCTTGCAACCAATACATGGCCAAACCGGCCGCGACGGCAATCACCACGATGCCTCCTCCGATGATCTTGCCGGCATTCATGACCGTACCACTTTGGGATCAGGGCTGTCCTGGCCCGCCTCGGTCAGCCGGAAGGCATCCGCGCATTTTTTGGCCAGGTTGCGCACCCGCCCGATATAGGCCTGTCGTTCGGTCACCGAAATAACCCCGCGCGCATCCAGCAGATTGAACAAATGGCTGGCCTTGATCGTCTGATCATAGGCCGGATGTGCCATGATGATGCGCTTGCCGGTCTTGGGGTCTTCGGGCGGGAAATCCAAGAGGCGCTGACATTCGGCCTCGGCATCCTCGAAATGGCGCAAAAGCAGCGCGGTATCGGCGCCGTCAAAGTTGTGGCGCGAGTATTCTTCTTCGGTCTGCCGAAAAATATCGCCGTAAGTCAGAGGGATAGGCGACTGAGGATCGTTAAAGGGCATGGTCATCACATGATCCACCGCCAGCACATACATCGCCAGCCGCTCCAGACCATAGGTCAACTCGCCACTGACAGGCTTGCAATCATGGCCGCCAACCTGCTGGAAATAGGTGAACTGGCTGACCTCCATCCCGTCGCACCAAACCTCCCAGCCCAGACCCCAGGCGCCCAAGGTGGGGCTTTCCCAGTCATCCTCGACAAAGCGGATGTCGTGCAGTGCGGGGTCGAGCCCGATGGCGGCCAGCGATCCAAGGTAGAGGTCCTGCAGATCCGGCGGCGAGGGTTTGATGATGACCTGATACTGGTAGTAATGCTGCAACCGGTTCGGATTGGTCCCGTAACGCCCATCGGTCGGGCGTCGCGAGGGCTGCACATAGGCCGCCGCCCAAGGCTTGGACCCCAAAGAGCGCAGCGTTGTGGCGGGGTGAAAGGTGCCTGCGCCCACTTCCATGTCATAGGGTTGCAAGACCGCGCAGCCCTTGGCCGCCCAATAGCTTTGCAGCCGCAGGATGATCTCTTGAAAGCTTTTCGGCCCAGTCTGTCCTGCGGAAGTCGTATCGGCCATGGCACCCTCGGCAATTGCGCCTTCTCCATAGGCAACAGGGGCAAAAGGGTCAATCTAAGCCGGGCGGAAAAGGGGGGTGCATTGCCCGAATAAATTGTTATTCTGCGCGAATTGTCGCCCTGTCGGGGCCGTTATTTCACAGGGTTGATGCTTGACCATGCGCATTTGGGCCATTTTTGCCATCTGTTTTTCATTGCTTTGCGCGATGTCGCTACCCGCCCGAGCCCAAGATCAATCCTGGCTGCAGCTTGAGGCGATGAACGATCCGGCCTCTGCTTCCGAACGGGCCAGCGCCTATGCGACCCGGTTTCCCGATGTCGAAGGGTATCAAAGCGGGGCATGGTATGCCATTGTTCTGGGCCCGATGAGCCGCGAGACCGCCGGAGAGCGGCTTTTGTCGCTGCGCCGCGAAAACCGGATCCCGCGCGATAGTTTCATCGTCGATGGCTCGGCCTTTCAGACCCAATTCTGGCCCAGCGACGCCGCCGAAACCGTCGTCACACCAGAACCCGAAATCGCCAAAGAAGGGGTCGTCGAACCTTTAGCGCCAGAAATCGTAGCAGTGGACGAAGAGACCTTGAACCAGTCCCGCGCCGCCGAAGACGCGCTGAGCAAGGACGAGAAAAAAGCCCTGCAAACCGCTCTCGGCTGGTTTGGTTTCTATGAGGGCAAGGTTGACGGCGCCTATGGCCGGGGCACGCGCGCTTCTTTTGCCGCTTGGCAAAGCGCCAATGGCTTTGAACCGACCGGCGTTCTTGCCACCCAGCAGCGCGCTGAACTGCTGGCCGCCGAGGCCGAGGAAAAGGCGCTTTACGGCTTCGATCTGATCACAGAGGCCGAATCTGGCATCGAAGCCAGCCTGCCGATGGCCCTCGTCGCCTTCCAGGGCTACGAGCCGCCCTTCGTCCAATTCGCCCCGCGCAAAAGCGGCGGGCCGCGCCTGATCCTGATTTCGGAGCTGGGCGAGCGGGCCAGCCTCGCGGGGATGTATGATCTGCTGCAAAGCATGGAAATCATGCCAGCGGCAGGCGAGCGCGCCTTCGGCGAGGATAGTTTCACCATCAATGCTGCCAATTCCGATGTGATCAGCTATGCTTGGGCGCGTGCTGAAAAAGGTCAGGTCAAGGGTTTTGTCCTGACCTGGACCCCGCAGAATGCCGACCGGATGGCGCGGATCATCGAGGTTTTGCAGAGCAGCTTCCGTTCGGTCGGCGACAAGGCGCTGGACCCTGGCTTGGTGCCGCTGGACGAGGTCGCCCGCCAGGGCCTGCTGACCGGCCTGACCCTGCGCAAACCCGCCTTCTCGCGCTCCGGCTTTTACGTCTCTGACCAAGGCGCGGTCCTGACCCTCGCCCGCGATCTGGACAGTTGCACCGAAATCACCATCGACGGCGATGTCACCGCCACCCTCGCCGCCACCGATCCCGGCACCGGCGCCGCAATCCTGTCCCCGGCCAAACCCCTCTCGCCGACCGCCACGGCAACCTTCACCACCGCCTCCCCGGCGCGCGGCTCGGAAATCGTCATTGCCGGCTATGCTTTTGGCGACAAACTACCCGCCCCGGTGCTCACCTTCGGCCGACTCGATGAATTGGGCGGTCTTTCCGGCGAGCCCGGCATCCTGCGCCTCAGCGCCCCGGTCCTCGAAGGCGATCAAGGCGGCCCCGTGCTCAGCGCCACCGGCGCGCTCCTCGGCCTCTTGACCGGCCCCAGCACCGATCCAGCCAAAGCCCTGCCCGAAGGCGTGGTCTTCGCCGCCGACGCCGCCACGCTCAGCGCCTTTCTGACCGCAAACGCACTCACAACCGCCCCCTTTGACGGCGCCGCCCTAACCACGGACGCCCTGTCAAAATCCGCCCTCGGAATGACCGTGCGCGTGAACTGCTGGAAATAACTTCCAACCTTCAATGTGGCCCAAATATCCTCGGGGGTGAGGGCCGGCACGGCCCGAGGGGGCCGGCACGGCCCGAGGGGGCCGATGGACCCCTCCTGTCCGCCTCA
>CAIYZT010000425.1 GCA_903930735.1 uncultured Paracoccaceae bacterium
CTTCGCGCCCATATGAACAAAGTCTATGGCCTGATGTCGGTGGCCATGGTGATCACCGCAGGCGTGGCCTGGGCGGTTGGTACCAATCAAGCGATGCTGGAGACGATCTTTACCGGCCCGATCCGCTGGGTGGTGATGTTCCTGCCGTTGGTCATGGTTTTCGCCTTTGGCGCGATGATCAACCGGATGTCGGTGGCCGCAGCGCAGCTTTTCTTCTACGTCTTCGCCGCCGCTATGGGCCTGTCGATCGCTTGGATCTTTGCCGTATTCACCGGCATGTCGATCACCACGACCTTCCTCGTCACCGCCATAGCCTTTGCGGGCCTGTCGCTGTACGGCTACACTACTAAGCGCGATCTTTCAGGCTTTGGCACCTTCCTGGTGATGGGCCTTATCGGCTTGATCGTCGCTTCGGTCGTGAACCTGTTCCTGGCCTCCTCGGCGCTGACTTTCGCGATCTCAGTGATCGGCGTGCTGATCTTCGCCGGCCTGACCGCCTTTGATACCCAGTCGATCAAGAACACCTACCTCGCCCATGCGCAGGCCGGTGATCAGGAATGGATGGGCAAGGCCGCGATCATGGGCGCGCTGACGCTGTACCTCGACTTCATCAACATGTTCATGTTCTTGCTGCAATTCCTGGGCAACCGCGAATAGGCAGCGGCTTAACGACAGATCCGAAAGGCCGGGGGAGACCCCGGCCTTTTCATTTGGAAAGAGCGGCAGGGAAGCGCGGGCCTTGCCGTCACTGCCCGCCCCAAAACGAGAAACCGCGCCCAAAGGGCGCGGTATCCAACCGGTAACCGGTCAGCAGATCCTATTTGATCTTGCCTTCCTTGTATTCAACATGCTCCCGCTTGACGGGGTCATATTTTTTCACCGTCATCTTTTCGGTCATGGTGCGGGCATTCTTCTTGGTCACATAGAAGTGCCCGGTGCCCGCCGTCGAGTTCAAACGGATCTTGATCGTAACCGGCTTCGCCATCGTAATTCTCCTGCAGCCCGAAACATAACGGTTCCGGTTAAATCTTTGTCTTCGCCTTTTACGAATGGGCGCGGCAGAGTCAACAGCCAAACACCGCGCCGGCCAATCTTATTACCGGTTCTAGGCAAGGGCCGCCAACCCGGCCCCTGTTGCGGCCCGTCAAAGGGGCGGCCTTCTGCCCCCCTGAGGCCATATGGCCTCCTCCCCGAGGATATTTGGATCAAGACGAAGGCGCCACGCCCGGGCAGTATTCGGTTTGGGCAGGCGCATTTGGAGACAATCGCACTGGCCCCAAGCGGAGTCCATTTGCTGGGCCGGGCGGGCTTGCTCGCCGGGCCCAGCCCTGAGGAGAAGGGCGCAAGCCCTCCGACGAGGTAAAAGCGCGCGCTACGCGCTCCTTGGGATCAACCGCCTCAGACCTCGCCGTGGCCGGGCATCTTGCCTGATGGCGCGAGATAGGGCCGCGAAAGATCGCGCAGGCTGACGTCAAGCGCCTCGATTTTCAGCCGAAGCTTCGCCTCGCCCGACAGGTGCAGGTTGAGCCAGCCGCCGGGCGCGTCCGCAGCGTCAAAGGACAGCATCAGCAGCTGAAGCGCTAGCGTGCCGTTTGCCCGGTCCAGACCCGAGGATTGCACCGCCAAAACCTCTTCGATCACCAGAAGGCTCTGCACCCGCTCATAGCCGCGCCCGGCCTTTTGCGCGCGCGCCGCATCTTCCCAGCGGAACCGGTTGAGCCCCAACGCAAAACGCCGCCGCTTGGCCGCATAAAGCAGCTTGCCGGGCGTCAGCACCGCGTCCTGAACCAGCGCCGACATTACTGCCAGATCCGACACCTCGCGCGCCAAAAGCCGCAGCGGTGCCTCCTCTGCGCCATCCTCGAACCGGGCGTCGGTCATGCCGAGATACGCTCGATCTGCGCGCCGCAGGCCCGCAGCTTTTCCTCGACCCGCTCATAGCCGCGGTCCAGGTGATAAACCCGGCTCACCACCGTCTCGCCCTCGGCAGCCAGCGCCGCGAGGATCAAGGACACCGAGGCCCGCAGGTCGGTCGCCATGACCCGCGCGCCCTTCAGCCGCTCGACCCCGGTCACGGTGGCCGTGCCGCCATGCACCTCGATCTTTGCCCCCATCCGGATCAGTTCGGGCGCATGCATGAAGCGGTTTTCAAAGATCCGTTCTTCTAGAACCGAGGTGCCCTGCGCCGTGCACAAAAGCGCCATCATCTGCGCCTGCAGATCGGTCGGAAAGCCTGGAAAGGGCTCAGTCACCACATTCACCGCCCGCACGCGGTCGCCGTTGCGCTTTACCCTTAGCCCGCGCTCGGTCTCGGTCACCGAAACCCCCGCCGCATCCAGCTTTTCCGCAAAGGCTCCGACAAGGGACATCCGCCCGCCAATACATTCAATCTCGCCGCCGACGATGGCCGGGACCAGCATATAGGTCCCGAGTTCAATCCGGTCCGTCACCACCGGATGGGTGGCGCCGTTCAGCCGGTCCACGCCCTGAATGGTGATCGTGCTCGTACCCTCGCCGTCAATCTGCGCGCCCATCTTGCGCAGGCATTGTGCCAGATCGACGATCTCCGGCTCCCGCGCGGCATTGTTCAGCACCGTCGTGCCCTTTGCGAGCGTCGCTGCCATCAGCGCATTTTCGGTCGCCCCGACCGATACGAACGGAAAACTCACTGCCGCGCCGCGCAGCCGACCGCCCGGCGCCTTGGCATGAATATAGCCATCGCGCAGATCCAGCTGCGCCCCCATCGCCTCCAGCGCCTGCAGATGCAGATCGACGGGGCGCGCGCCAATGGCGCAGCCGCCGGGCAGCGACACGATGGCATGGCCATCCCGCGCCAGCATCGGCCCCAGCACCAGGATCGAAGCCCGCATCTTGCGCACGATGTCATAATCGGCGGTGTGGTTGGTGATCTTGTGCGACGACATGGTAAGCACCTGCCCATCCTGCAAACTCGCGACCTCGGCCCCGAGCGAGCCCAAAAGCTGGGTCATGGTCGCGATGTCCGACAAACGCGGCGCGTTGGTCAGCGTCAGGGGCTCTTCACTCAGTAGCGTCGCCGGCATCAGTGTCAGGCAAGCGTTCTTTGCCCCCGCAATCGGAATTGCTCCCGACAATGCCCCATTACCCCGTACCAGAATCGAATCCATGCTGCCTCACTTGTCAGTTTGCGGCTCCGCCCCGGGGGCATTGCGCGCTTTGATCTGGGCCTTGCGTTTGGCCATATTGTCTTTCAACGCCGCCTTCAGCCGCTTTTCCCGTGCCTCAAGAACCGCTTTGCGGACTTGTTTTGCGGGGGTTGGCGGGGTCTCGTCACTCATCGCCGTTTCCTACCGCAGCTTTGCCGCCGGGTCCAGCGCGGGTGGAAGTCTTTGGGCGCAAAGGGGGTTGCAAGGGGCCGGGTTTCCCTTTAATCACCCTCAACGCAAGCGGCGGAACGGCTCCAAGCCTTAGCCCGAACTTGCAAGCTGCTGCAGTAGCTCAGTGGTAGAGCACTCCCTTGGTAAGGGAGAGGTCGAGAGTTCAATCCTCTCTTGCAGCACCATTTATCCCAATAAAACCAACGGTTTGCAAAACTGACTTCGTCAAAAGTAGCATACCATAGACATATGCTACTCTTGAGCGCATTGTAGCTGTGGCTTGAGGTGAAACATGGGCAAACAGGCAAAACCCGCGTTGATGGATCATGAAACGGTGATCACGGACAAATTCCGTACAACACCCATTGCTGAAACCATCTCAAAAATCACTGGTCTGCCCGCATCCGCCATCGTCTATAAATGTGCGGCAAGCTCCTATTGGCAGTTTCGTGTGTTCCTTGAAGGCAAGCCGCGCAAACGCTCAACCAAACAAGTTGAGTTACTTAAGGCCAAAGACGCTGCCAAGGTGATCTATGCTGAGATGCTGCTGTCCGTGCACGCCGAAGAAACCACAGCCCAGCCAACCACACAGAAAACTTTGCTGCTGGTCGCCAACTCATTGTGGGTCAAGAACGAAACACGCATCAAGAACGGTGAACTGCACAAAGACAAGGTCAGCAAGGACAAGTACGTGTTCGATCGGCATGTTCGACCGTTTTTTGGTGGCACGGATATCAAGCGTATCGACACAGACATGTTGGAGGAGTTCAAGACCTACCTCGCCAACAAAGACCTCAGCCCTGCCACACAGCTCAGCTATATAAATCTGGTGATGACGGTGCTGAAACAGGCGCAGATTAAGCGATACATCACGCATCTGCCCCCCAAACCCAAGTTCCGAGTGGATGACGAAGCTCGCGGATATTTCGATGGGGAAGCGTTCAGCAAGCTGATCACTACTGGCCTGGATCGCCTCGGCCACCGCTATGGTTTCAAGAGCGGTGATGGAGTTGTTTACCGCAAAGTGACGCTGACCGAAGAGCTGTTGCATTTGATCAAATTCATGGTCAACACCTACGTGCGACCGACCGATATCGCTGTGCTCAAGCACAAGCATGTGCACGAAGTCCTGAGGGAGCGGATCAAATTTATAGAACTGCGACACCCGAGCACCAAGCGGCACAAGAACTTCATGCTGGGCAGTGAGCTAGCTCGCGGACGCTATCTTGAGCTGAAGGCCTATCATGCGGCAAATGGGCTGGCTGGGCCCGACAATTATCTGTTCATGCCCGAACAGGAGAACAGGGAAACGGCGCTTGATGCGCTTGCCAGCCAGTTTACTGCTTTGTTGGAACTGTCTGGACTGCGTCGCGATGAGGAAGGCAAACCTCGAACACTCTACAGCTTGCGGCACACTGCTATAGTAAAGTCGATCCAGAAGGGGCTGCCCCTTGAAATGATCGCCGCAAACGCTCGGACCAGTTCCGACATGATCCGTCGCTTCTACGGCTCTCACGTCAAGAGTGTGCTGTATATGGGCAGTGCATTCGTGGATGCCGAGCGTTCGATCCGAGACGAACGTTATGAGATGGTCAACAACTTGGCCAAGGAAATCGGTATCGACTATGTGGCCGAGGACGACGACGAGGCAGAAGAGGAAGAAGCGACCGCAGTAATGCGGCGTCGGCGGCGCGGCCAAGAACGCAAGCGCGAACTTTAAGCTACTTAAAGTTCGACTAACTTGATCGCATACTGCAAACTGTCGAAGTCATGTTCGCCATAGGGATTGCTGTCGGCGCTGAACCTGTCGTAATTTCGGACCAGTTTGATTAATTTGTTGAGCATCGGCAATGCCTTCACGCCCCGTATGAATAGCACCTTACAACCAGTGAACAAGGTTCGAGCAGCATCATTCAACGCTTTGATCTTTCCGGCATCGCTCATCATTAAGTTCCTGAAATAACGTCATATTCAAGATTTTGTGGTCAAAGAGATTGGTGGACAACCGATATGAAGAGATTGCCTTGCGAGCAATTTCAGAGCGATACTGCTGCTGTCCAAACGTTTGGAAGTTCCAAGACCAAACCGCCTTGCGTCAGTTAAGACACTCAATCAGCCTTTGGTCTGGAAAGTATCGGTGCACCTGACGAGGGAATGTCTGAGCTCGACGTTGTGGCAAAAGTTTTAAGCCTGCACAGATTAGGCCTTGAATTTCATAGCAACTGTGTTTGTCCCAGCTGCGCAGTTATCAAGGGAGAAAGCAGCGCGACGAGGAAATGTTATACAATAAGTATTGTATAACATTCCGCTGGACCGGCTCGTGATCAGCGTGGGACAGCAAATCACGAGCCTAAGTGACCTGCCTGTTGATTTTCACCCAGAACTGAGCCGGGTTTTTCACCGAGAAGTGAGCCACCTCTGATTATGGATTTCGTGTCATGCTGTGGTCAAGCTGTGTGTTGTCTCCTTCTTTTTCTTAGCGGCAGATGCGGCAGCTGAGCTGGC
>CAIYZT010000426.1 GCA_903930735.1 uncultured Paracoccaceae bacterium
CGCGGTCATCACCAGATTTTGCGCCTCTTCAAGGCTCATGTCGAATTTCTCGAGCACGCCCTCGTCCTTTTTGCGCTGACCATTTTCCGTGGTCCAGCCGCCTGCCAATTCCCAATCGGCGCAGGTTGCGAAATCTTCCAAAGTCTTGACTCCGTCCAGAGCCAGCGCTTCCAGCATCTGGGGGGTCAGGCCTTCGAAGTTTACCAGGCTATCTTCGACGCCCAAAGCACGGGCATTTTCCAGCGCCTTGCGGGTCAGCTCTTCCAGATGGTCGCGGGCGCGGGCCTGCAACTCGCCTGCCGTGCCCTCGTCAAAGCCGTCGATCGAGGTCAGCTCGTCCATCTCGACATAGGCCACCTCTTCGAGATTGGTAAAGCCTTCGGCGACCAGCAGCTGCGCCATCATCTCGTCGACATCCAGCGTGTCCATGAACAGCTTGGTCCGCTCGGCGAATTCGGCCTGACGGCGGGCTGATTCGTCGGATTCGGTGACGATGTAGATATCAAGGCCGGTCAGCTGGCTGGCCAGACGCACGTTCTGGCCGCGCCGTCCAATGGCCAGCGACAGCTGCTCATCGGGCACCACAACCTCGATCTTGCCGCCCTCTTCGTCGATCACGACCTTGCTGACCTCAGCGGGCTGCAAAGCGTTCACGAGGAAGGTCGCCTGGTCTTGATTCCACGGAATGATGTCGATCTTTTCGCCCTGCAATTCGTTCACGACGGCCTGCACACGGCTGCCGCGCATACCCACGCAGGCGCCGACCGGGTCGATCGAATTATCATAAGAGATCACGGCGATCTTGGCGCGGCTGCCCGGATCGCGGGCGACTGCTTTGATCTCGATGATGCCGTCATAGATCTCGGGCACTTCCATCTTGAACAGTTCGGCCATGAACTGCGGGTCGGTCCGCGACAAGAAAACCTGCGGGCCGCGCGCTTCGCGGCGCACGTCCTTGATGTAGCAGCGGATGCGGTCGTTGGGGCGGTAAGCCTCGCGGCCGATCTTTTCGTTGCGGCGCAGGATGGCTTCGCCGCGTCCGATATCGACGATAAGATTGCCGTATTCCTCGCGCTTGACGACGCCGTTGATGATCGTGCCCTTGCGGTCCACGAATTCTTCGAACTGACGGTCACGCTCGGCCTCACGGACCTTTTGCAAGATCACCTGCTTGGCCGATTGTGCGGCGATGCGGCCCAGATCGACGGGCGGCAGATCGTCGATGATCTCGTCGCCAATCTTCGGCTCGGCAAGATAGCCCTTGGCCTGCTTGACGGTCAGCTGCGCGTGATGATTTTCCACCGCATCATCTTCGACCACCGTGCGCACCCGCGCAAAGGTGGCGCGGCCGGACTTGCGGTCGATCTTGACGCGAATGTCATTATCGGCACCGTAACGCGACTTTGCCGCGCGCGAAAGGCTGTCTTCCATCGCCTGGATCACCAGTTCGGGGTCGATCATCTTTTCGCGGGCAACGGCTTCGGCCGTTTGCAACAGTTCAAGCTGGTTGGCAGAAGTAATCGCCATTTTCGGTCTCTCCCGGCTCAGTGTCTGGTATCAGAATTGGGTTTGGTCTCAGAGGTTGTCTCGGCGTCAGTCTCGTCATCCTCGCTCGACTCCGAGGTTTCAACCTCGTCGAACATGGACTCGTCAAAATTGCCGGAAACTTTCTTTTGCCGCAGCATTTCGGCGATCAGCTGATCGGTGAGGATCAGTTTGGCATCCGAAAGCCAGTCGAATTTCAGGCCGATGATCATTTCCTCGCCGCCCTCGGCGATGTCGATCAAAACCTCGTCGCCCTCAACGCCCGCAAGTCCGCCCTTAAAGCGGCGGCGCCCGTCAATCAGCTCGGTGGTCTCGATCCGGGCTTCCCAGCCCTTCCATACCTCGAAATCCTTCAGGCGGGTCAGCGGGCGGTCGATGCCGGGCGACGAAACCTCGAGCACATAATTGTCTTCAACCGGATCTTCGACATCCAGAACGGCGGAAACCGCGGTCGAGATATCGCCGCATTCATCCACGCCAATGCCGCCATCGGGGCGCTCGGCCATGATCTGCAGGATACGGGTCTTGCCACCCATCAGACGGATTCGCACCAGCTCAAAGCCCAGGCCCTCGATGACCGGGGTCACGATATCGGCAAGGCGGCGGTCGATGGCGGATTTGGCGATCAGATCAGACATCAGGTTTCCAAAAATGAAAAACGGGCCAAGCGGCCCGGACAGTTTTATCGGTCGCTTCAGGTTTGGACCCTGAAGCTGCTGTTACAGGCGGTATAGGAGGGAGCGGGAAGGAATGCAAGCGGAGTCAGTATACCCGGCCCCGCTCCCTCGTATTCTTGCCCAATTCGCCCGATCGGCCGGATTGCGGATAGTCCCTTGGCCTGCGGCGTTCCGCCTCCAGCCAACGGACCTAGAAACGCTGTCCCACAGCGTTTCCAGATCGGTCCGGGGCGAGACCCCCGCCCTAGCCCTTCGTAATCACATAAATCTTGCGGACCTGACTGATCACCCGCCATTCGCCCTTCCAGCCCAAGGGCAGGTTGATCGCATCGCCGGGACCCAGCCGCACCTTGGAACCATCGGCATGGGTCATCTCGATCTCGCCCGACAGGAAATGACAAAACTCCGAGGACTTGGTCCGATCTGCCGAAAACCGCCCCGGCGTGCATTCCCAAATCCCGATATCTACCCGGCCATCATCCGAGGTCCAGAGCGAGACCGCAGCCTCCTGCTGATCGCCTTCCAACGTCGTGGGCTTGGGCGCGAAAGGGCCCAGCGGGGTTTGCGCGAGGGCAAGAAAGGCGGAAAGGTCAGTCATCTGTGTCCCCCGATTGGTTTGGCCAAGTCTATGTGCCGCGTCCAGCGGGCTTTGAAAAGAGGCCCGGTTAAAAGCGCTAGCTTTCCGCCTCGTCCCGCAGACGGTTCGTCGCCGCCACCAGCCGCTCGGAAATCCCCGGCTCCGACAGGGCATGTCCGGCCAAAGGAACGATCTGCAAGTCTGCCAGATCCCATCCCTGCGCCAATTTCCAGGACGAGACCGGCGGGCATACCATGTCATAACGCCCCTGCACAATCGTGGCGCCAATGCCCTCAATCCGGGCACGGTTTTTTACGATCCAGCCGTCCTGCTCCAGAAAGCCATGATTAAAGAAGTAGTGGTTTTCCAGCCGGGCAAAGGCCCGGGAATACTCCTGCGGGCCCTCACTCCACTGACCCTGATTGAACACCGAGGCCAAGGCGTTTTCCCAAGCCGACCAGGCGCGGGCGGCGCGGGTCTCGGTCGCCAGATCGCCACAGAACAAGAGGCGGTGATAGGCGGCAATCGGCTGATGGCGGTCCTCAGGCGCGAGGGGGGCCATGAATCTCTGCCAAAGATCAGGGAAAAAGGCGCCCACGCCGCCGCCGTAGAACCAGTCCAATTCGGACTGCTCGGACAAAAACACCCCGCGCAGCACCAGATGGTTCACCCGCTGCGGGTGCGTGATGGCATAGATCAGCGCCAGCGTTGCCCCCCAGGACCCGCCGAAAAGCACCATCTTTTCGATCTGCAACGCGGTCCGGATCACCTCGATATCGCGCACCAGATGCCAGGTCGTATTGGCCTCAACGCTCGAATGAGGGCGCGAGCGGCCACAGCCGCGCTGATCAAACAGGATGATGCGGTAATGGGCCGGGTCGAAATAGCGGCGCATGGCCGGGCTGCACCCGCCCCCCGGACCGCCGTGCAAAACCAGAACCGGCGCACCCTCGGGGTTGCCGCACTGTTCCATATAAAGGGTATGGCCATCGCCCACGGCCAATTGCCGCTGATCGAAGGGTTCGACCGGCGGGTACAGGAAATCGACTGCGCGCTTTTGCCCTGACCTTTGATCCATCGCAAACCTGTATTACATGGCCAGACTGAACCGCCTTGATCGCGGACGCAAGGAGCAAGCTGGGACCATGACAACAACCATTGATCCAGGCGAAGTGGCCAAATTTCAGGCGATGGCCAGCGAATGGTGGGATCCGAACGGCAAGTTCAAGCCGCTGCATCTGATGAACCCCTGCCGGCTGGACTATATCACCACCCAGATCGCGGCCGAATTTGACCGGGATCTGACCGCGCCCCTGCCGTTCAAGGGGCTGCGGATCCTGGATATCGGCTGCGGAGGCGGGCTGTTGTCCGAACCGATGGCGCGGCTGGGCGCGGATGTTCTTGGCGCCGATGCCGCGCCGCGCAACATCCCTGTGGCAGCGCTTCATGCTGAACAGGCTGGGCTGGTGATCGACTACCGTTTCACCACGGCCGAGGATCTGGCGGCGGCGGGCGAGCAGTTTGATGTGGTTCTGAACATGGAGGTGGTCGAACATGTGGCCGATCCGCTGGCCTATCTGACCGCCTGCCAACAGCTGCTGCGGCCGGGCGGGCTGATGATATGCTCGACACTTAACCGTACCACGAAGAGCTTTGGGATGGCGATCATCGGGGCGGAATGGGTGATGCGCTGGCTGCCAAAAGGCACGCATGACTGGGCCAAATTCATCACCCCGGACGAGCTTTCCGCGCTGATCCGTCGCGCGGGACTGGACCCGGTCGATGTCAAAGGCATGGTGTTCAACCCGTTGAAATGGAGCTGGTCGCTGTCCGCGCGGGATATGTCGTGCAACTATGTGACGGCTTCGGTGAAGCGTTAGGCCCATGGGTTTATTCCCTCCGCCTTTTGCGGTAGGAGGGGCCCATGAATCCTTTACCTACAAAAGAACAGATCCTGACATGGATCGCAGATAATCCCGGCCTTCTGGCCAAACGTGATATCGCCAAGGCCTTTGGCATCAAGGGCGATGCCAAGATCGACCTGAAACGGCTGCTCAAAGAGCTGGACGAAAGCGGCGCCCTGGAACGGCGTGCGCGGCGCTATCAGACGGCGGGGGATCTGCCCCCGGTTTCGGTAGCCCAAGTCCTTGCGCCCGATGCGAGCGGCGATCTTTACGCCGTAGCGCTCGAAGGCGGCGTGCCCGGCGAAGACGGCCCGCGCATCCTGATCATTCCGCAAAAAGGCGATCCGGCGCTAGGCGCGGGCGACAAGATCCTTGTCCGGCTCGCAAAGGTCGATCTGGAAGACTACCAATACGAGGCGCGGCTGATCCGTCAGCTTGGCTCCAACGCGGTCAAGGTCTTGGGCGTGTTTCGTGCCGGGGCCGAGGGCGGGCGGATCGTGCCAATCGACAAGGGCGGCGACAAGGAATGGCGGGTGGCGCGCGGCGCGACGCTGGATGCCAAGGACGGCGAGCTGGTCGAGGGCGAAGCTATCGGCGGTCGCCGCATGGGCTTGCCGCAGGCCAAGATCACCGAAAGGCTGGGCGATCCTTCGGGGCCGCGCGCGGTCAGCCTGATCGCCATTCACCAGCACGGCATTCCCGATCAATTCCCCGATAACGTGATCGCCGAGGCCGATGCACAGGTCGGCGCGCCCTTGGGCAAGCGGACCGATCTGCGCGATCTGGCCCTGGTCACCATCGACCCGATCGACGCCCGCGACCGCGACGACGCGGTCTTTGCCGAGGCGGA
>CAIYZT010000427.1 GCA_903930735.1 uncultured Paracoccaceae bacterium
ATTGTTGCGCTCGATGGCAATGGATGCTGGCATGTTTGGTGCCGTTGGTTTGGTTTTGGGGACCTGAGTTATCAGAAGGGATAAAGGCTGTGCGTGGCGAACACTCGCCGGTCCCGGTTAAGGAATTCCTAAGCGACGATGACCCCCGAGGGCTCGACTTGCGGCGATTGCCCGAAAGGGCGGGAAAAGGACGCGGAGATATCTTCGGCGATTTTGCACAGGGCCCCGAGCCGCCCCAAATCGGGGCTCGCGACCTCTATTCTCGTCCCGTCAGGCCCCGTCACCCGGTGCCCGGTCCAGTTTGGCTATCTCCTGCGCCGCCGTCGCCCGCAGCGCCTTTAGATCGATGATCGATGCCTCAAGCTCGGTACTTTGCCGCTCCAACTCGGCCAATTGCCGGTCGGCCAGCTGCATCATCGCCTCCATCTGCGTCCGGGTGCCCTGTTTGCGGTAGATCAGCAGCCATTGCCGGATCTCCTCGAGCGAGAATCCAAACCGCCGCCCGCGCAGGATCAGCGTCAGCCTCGCCACCTCGCGCGCGCCGTAAAACCGGGCGCGGCCCTCTTTTTCGGGGTCCAAGAGCTCGATGTATTCATAATAGCGCAGGGTCCGAGGCGTGACATCGAACTTGGCGCACATTTCTTTGAAGGAGTGTCGGACGTCGGTCATGGGCCCCTCTTTGGAAGGCCAGCCTAACCATCATTGCTGCCTTTGCGCAAGAATTAGGCGCAGCCCCTTGCGCCAGCGCCCGTCGCCCGGAATAAGGGGGCGATCATGACCGCAAATGTCGCCATCGCCCGCCAGTTTATCGAGGCCATCCCCCATGCCAAAACCCTTGGCATGGTGCTGACCGATCTGGGCGGCGGGCAAGCGACCATCATCATGCCCTATTCCGAAAAGTTGATCGGCGATCCGGTCAGCCGGGTTGTGCATGGCGGAGCGGTTTCGGCGCTGATGGATACGGCGGGCGGGGCGGCGGTGATGTGCCATCCGGCCGCGCCAACCTCGACCGCGACGCTGGACCTGCGCATCGACTATATGCGCGCCGCGACCCCCGGCCAGACCATCACCGCCCGCGCCGAATGCTATCATGTCACCCGTTCGGTCGCCTTCATCCGCGTCACTGCGACCGATGAGGACGCCGCCAGCCCGGTCGCCACAGCCACCGGATCCTTCTCGATCGAACAGTCACAGGAATGGTTCCGGTGAAGCGCAGTGCCCCCGATCCCGCCCATGTCGTCACCTCGCGCCGCGATGATGCGCTGGCTTGGCTCACCTCAGGAATTCCCTATATCGGGTTTCTGGGCATCGAATTTGAACGGCGCGGCGATGAATTGACCGCCGTTCTGCCCTTTGCCAGCCAGAATGTCGGCAACCCGATGATCCCGGCGCTGCATGGCGGCGTCACCTCGGCCTTTCTGGAGGTAAGCGCGATCATTGCGCTGTCATGGGCGACGCTCTGGGAAGACATCGAGGCGGGCCGCATCGACCCCAAGACTTTGGCCCCCGGCGCCCTGCCGAGCCTGCCAAAGACCATCAACTTTACCGTCGATTACCTGCGCACCGGCCTGCCGCGCGAAGCCTATGCACGGGCACGGATCATGCGCTCGGGCCGCCGCTTTGCTTCGGTTCAGGTCGAGGCGTGGCAGGATAACGTGGCGCGGCCCTATGCGCTGGGGCTGGTGCATCTGCTGATGCCGCCGAGCGCGCCCCAAGGCTCGCCCGCGCCATGACCGAGATCACCCATTCCCGCCTGCTGCGGGTCGCGGGGCCGATCATCTTGTCCAACGCCACCGTGCCGCTGCTGGGGGCCGTCGATACCGCCGTGATCGGCCAATTGGGCGATGCGGCCCAACTCGGCGCGGTCGGCCTTGGCGCGATCATCCTGGGCACGCTATACTGGATCTTCGGCTTTCTGCGCATGTCCACCTCGGGCCTTGCCGCGCAAGCAAAGGGCGCAGGCGACGCCGCCGAGGTTTCGGCCACCCTGCTGCGCGCCCTCATCGTTGGCGGTGTCGCGGGCTTGGGCCTTGTCCTTTTGCAAATCCCGCTGCTCTGGGGCGCTTTTCAGATCGCCCCCGCCACCCCCGAGGTCGAGGGTTTCGCCCGCACCTATCTGTCCTTTCGCATCTGGGGCGCGCCCGCCACCATCGCGCTTTACTCGCTCACCGGCTGGCTGATCGCGATGGAGCGGACGCGCGCCGTGCTGATCCTTCAGCTATGGCAAAACGGGCTGAACATCGCGCTCGACATCTGGTTTGTGCTACACCTTGGCTGGGGCATCGCCGGGGTCGCCTCGGCCACGCTGATTGCCGAATGGAGCGGGCTGCTGCTGGGCCTCTATCTCGCCCGTGCCGCCTTTGGCCTGATCCTGCGCGCGGCCTTGGCCCGCGTGCCCAACGCCGCCGCCATCGCCCAGACTTTTTCCGTCAGCCGAGACATCATGGCCCGCTCGGTCGTCCTGCAACTGTCCTTCACCGCCTTCGTCTTCATCGGCGCGCGTTTTGGCACGGTCACCCTGGCCGCCAACCACGTCCTGATGCAGTTCCTCGAAATCACCGCCTATGCCCTCGACGGTATCGCCTTTGCGGCCGAGGCGCTGGTCGGCCAAGCCATCGGCGCCCGCGCCGTATCCGAAGTGCGCCGCGCCTGCCTGTTGTCCTTTCAATGGGGCTTCATCGGCGCAGCGATCCTGTCGCTCGCCTTCCTGCTCGGCTCCGGCCCCCTGATCGATCTGATGACCACCTCGCCCGAGGTCCGCGCCGAGGCCCGCCAATTCGTGCCCTGGCTGATCGCGACGCCCCTGCTCGGGGTCGCCAGCTGGATCTATGACGGCATCTATATCGGCGCGCTTTTAACCCGCCAAATGCTGCGCGCCATGGTCCTGTCGGTGGCAATCTACGCCGCCGCCCTCGTCCTGCTGATCCCCGCCTACGGCAACCATGGCCTGTGGGGCGCGCTGATGATCCTGTTTATCGCCCGCGCCCTGACCCTGTGGCGCGCCTCCCCGGCAATCGCCGCCAAGGCGCGGGGCTAATCAGACCAGCCCGGCCAGCTTTGCAAAAGGATCGCGTCCCGCATCCTTGTGCCATTCATATTCACAGCCCTTGGCCTGCCGCTCTGCCGCCTCGATCCCGTACAAATCCGCGATCACCGCCAGCGCCATATCCATGCCCGCCGAAACCCCGGAGGAGGTGAAAAACTTGCCATCCTCCACCCACCGCGCCTCGCGCACCCAATCCACGCGGGGGGCAAGCGGCACCGTCTTGGTGAAATCCATCTTGTTGGTCGTCGCCCGGCGGCCGTCCAAAACCCCCGTCATCCCCAACAGAACCGAGCCGGTGCAGACCGTCATAATCCGCTCCGCCTTGGCCGAAGCCGCGCGCAGCCAAGCCAAAAGCCCCGCATCCTGCCCCGCGATCAAGGCCGTATCGCCGCCCGGGATGAACAGCAGGTCATAGTCGTCCTTCTCAAAAATCGTCCGGTCCACGACGATGCTTTGACCATGCACACTCGGCACCGGACCCCGGCCCACCGCGACGGTAACAATCTCGATCTCCTTGCCCAACCCGCCCAGCATCTCCATCGGACCAAAGAAATCGAGCGTCTGAAATCCCGGAAAAACCAAAGCCGCGAGGGTGCGCATGACCAATCTCCTATGCAAGGTGTGACGGGGCCATAACATCACCCAATTCGCCGCGAATGCCAACAGGGGGTTTCCGGCGGACCGTTGGTTCGGTTGAATTTGACAGCGGTCGGCCCGAAGCAGTGCAACCCAATGCCGGCAAAGCGGAGCCCTGAAGGCATACCTCGCCAATAACCGACCGTCGGCTAAAGAACCTCAACTTCCGTAAACTGCAGCCCGGTCAATTTCCGCTCCTTGCAGATATCGACGAAGCGGTGATCAACAATCGGATCCCCCCGAAGCCGGTTCTCTTGCCCACACAGCAAGATCGGGGGTGTCTCGTCGGTCGGGCGCCGCAGAACGATATTGTTGAAACAGTAGATCTGGTTGGCTGTGTTGCGGCGGAACAAGGACTTCTCCATGTCAATCAGATCGACAATCGTGGTCACGATCACCTCGACATAGTCATCCTCGTCAATCTTGCAGGGAAAGGCGATGACATGGCCGTCAAACAGCGCGGCGAAATGCGCCTCCCAGACACTTTTTGGGCACATGATCGGGACCAGCGAATGCGGAAAGGTGGGGATCTTCTTTCGCTTCGGCTTTGGATAAAATGTGTTCCGGAGGTTCATCGGATCGAAAGGCACATCCCAAGAAGGCGTCTGCCAACCGGGATAATAAGCGTCGATATCCCAAGAAACGCCAATTGGATCGATGGAACGAAAGCTTAGTCGAAATACTGATCATACGGCGCTTCAAACCGATAAAGCTTCAAAGGCGCCACGGATTTCGCTGACGTCATTTCGCGGCGCCTTGCGCTAGGACCATTTCAATCGCTCCCCAGACAAAAACCGCCCCTGACATTCCTAGGTGCTTGATAGCTACAGCCGCCACTCACCGCCGCAATAACTGCGCCCCGGCCGAGGCCGCCCACCCCGCCGCCACCGCCAACAAAAGCGAGATCACCCCGTAAAGCAGCGGCTGCTGATGCGCGAGGTTGAACAGGAACCGCTCCAGCCCGGCCTTGCGCACGCCGATGACCCGCTCCTGATCGTCGATCACCTTGCCGCCGCGCAGCAGGAACAGGCGCACCCGGTAGTCGCCCTCGGTCAGGTTCGAGGGCAAGATCACATCGGCGCGAAACAGGGTCTGGTCGGTCAACTGAACCGATCCTTCTTCCAGACGATAGCGGTCCGCCGTCCCCTGAAGCCGCTGCAAAGCCGCGATAAACTCTTCGGAATCGACAGCTTCGGAGGTGATGCCCACGGCGCGGATCGCATGGTGGATGGTGATCTTGTAGCGCAGATCTTCGGTCTGGGTCAGGATCTCGTCCATCGGGCCGCTGCTGGCTACGGCATAAAAGCTGGGCGCCGCATCGACCAGGATCGTGTCCCGGTTGATCCACAGACCCGCCACCCATTCCTTGCGGCGGATGGTCAGCGGGGTCGAGGGACCCTCGACGGTGATGATCACCTCGACGGGCAGGGGGCTGGGCGCAGGGGCATCGCGCTTGACCGCGCCGTAAATCAGGATTTCGGAGCCGTTGTAATTGGCGGTGATAGCCACCCGGTTTTGCGACAGGCCGGTGACGATGGTCTCTTCGGCCGCAACAGGGCCGGCGAGCGCGAGGAGCAGCAGGAGCAACCTCATGGCAGCACCCCGGCGGCAATGGAATACAGCTCGTCAGGCTGCAAAAACAGATCAAAGGCTATCTTGATCGACACCGACAGCACCAAAAGCGCGAGCAGAATCCGCAATTGCTCGGCCTTTAGCCGGGTTCCGGCGATGGCCCCGATCTGCGCGCCGATCACCCCGCCGATGATCAGCAGCAGGGCCAGCAGCATATCCACAGTATGGCTGTTTATCGCATGGACGATGGTGGTAAAGCCGGTGACAAAGATGATTTGAAACAAGGAGGTACCGATCACCACTTTGGTCGGCATGCCCAGCACATAGATCATCGCCGGCACCAGAATGAACCCGCCGCCCACCCCCATGATCCCCGCAAGAACGCCCACCAGCGCGCCCACCGCGAGGGGCGGCAAGACCGAGATGTAGAGGCCTGAGGCGCGAAACCGCATCTTGAACGGCAGGCCATGGATCCAGTTGTGCACATGGCTGCGCCGGATCGGCGCCGGTGCCGCCCCGCGCGCAACATTGCGCGCCCGCAGCAGACTGCGCAGGCTTTCGGTGAACATCAGCCCGCCGATCAGCCCCAGAAAAATCACATAAGACAGTTGCACGAACAGATCGACCTGCCCCAAAGCCGACATATAGGAAAACAGCGAAACCCCCGCCCAGGACCCCACCATGCCCCCCGCCAGCAGCACGCCGCCCATCCGAAAATCCACCACCTTGCGCTTGACCTGCGCCAGCACCCCGGAAATCGACGAGGCCACCACCTGATTGGCCCCGGTCGCCACGGCCACGCCCGGCGGAATGCCCATGAACAGCAGCAAAGGCGTGATCAAAAACCCGCCGCCGACCCCGAACATCCCCGACAAAAACCCGACAATCCCGCCCAATCCGAGGATGAGCAGGGCGTTCACCGAAACCTCGGCAATCGGGAGGTACAGCTGGAGCATGTGGGAACTTGGGGGGTTAAGCCTGTTTTACCAAGCCTTGCGCGCCCCGCAATGCGATGTCAAACCTTGATCCGATCTGGACCTATCGCGGGCCAGAAAGTTGAAAACCGTGGCCCTGCGGACTCAGGTCGCGTTGTTGCGGCCCGCGCCGTCGCCAGCCCCCTGGTTGGGCGATCTCAAGCATTATGCAGGCCTCCTTTAGGGACGGAGGGACGACCGAGGGGCAGGTCAGCGCCAAACCTTCAATTAGGTTCGAACTACGGCTGTTGACCCGAGTCGACTTCCACACCCTCCACAAGAACAGTTCTCCTGTTCGTTCTACAATCAGATAGGACCAACACGAGCAGCCGGGCTCTGACCTGCCCCCCGGTCGTCCCTCGTTCATAACGAGAGTCTGGCTTGTTGAAGTCGTCGGTTTCGGGTTGGGCAAGCGCGCCGGTTGCGTTGCCGTCAGATTGCTCAAGGGTAATCCCCCCATTCTTAACGGGGTGCGGTCGTAGAACTCATGCGGCCATTTTCAGTTTCTGAGCGGGTGTTATGCCGCCGATGCCCATGTTCGGGCGGTCGTTGTTGTAAGTCCAGAGCCATTGTGTGGCGAAATCCTGAGCCTCCTCGATGGTTTCAATGATGGATTGGTCCAGCCATTCGTGCCTGACCGTGCGGTTGTAGCGCTCAATATAAGCGTTCTGCTGCGGCTGGCCGGGTTGGATATGCTGGATGATAACCCCTTGTTTCTCAGCCCATTCCAGCAACTTAGTGCTGATGTATTCAGGGCCGTTATCCACCCTTATCGTGCCAGGTTTTCCCCGCCATTCAATGATACGATCAAGGCTCCGGATCACGCGTTCAGCTGGCAATGAAAATTCGATCTCGATGCCCAGTCCTTCTCGGTTGAAATCGTCGAGCACGTTCAGCAGCCGGAATGCCCGACCATCACCCAGCCGGTCGGCCATGAAATCCATCGACCAGGTCATGTTGGGCGCCTCCGGCACCGCAAGAGCGTCGGGTTTGTCCCGCTTCAGCCGCTTGCGGGGTTTGATCCGCAGGTTCAGTTCCAACTCGCAATAGATGCGATAGACGCGTTTGTGGTTCCACGGGTGACCTTTGACGTTGCGCAGGTGCAAAAAGCACAGCCCGAACCCCCATGTCTTCCTCGCATCTGTCAGCCCGACCAACAGATCAGCAATCTGTTCGTTCTCGTCGCTCAGAAGCGGGCTGTAGCGATAGCAGGTCTCACTGACGCCAAAGGTGCGGCAGGCCACAGCGACACTGACCCTGCATCGTTCCACCGCCGCTACGGCCATCTCCCGGCGTTGAGATGGCCGTGTCACTTTTTTCCGAGAGCTTCCTTCAACAGCTCGTTCTGCATGCTGAGTTCGGCGAACATCTTCTTCAATCGTCGGTTCTCGTCTTCAAGCGCCTTGGTCTGGGCGATCATCGAAGCGTCCATCCCGCCATACTTTGCCCGCCACTTGTAAAACGACGCATTACTCATGCCATGCGCCCGGCACAACTCGGCCACAGGCATGCCGCCTTCGGCTTGGCGCAGGATCGCAAGGATCTGCGGCTCATTGTATCTCGTCATCTTCATTCAAAATCTCCTCGTTCATCTTGGCGAGAAAATTCTACTTCCGCAGCCCCTTACTTGCGGGGGGGATTACCCAAGCGCCCGGCGCGCTTCGGCGGGTGTCAGGTTGCCCAGCGAAGAATGCGGCCTGACATTGTTATAGTCATAGCGCCAGATGGCCAGTTTTTGGCGGGCATCCGCCAGGCTGTCGAAGATCTCCTCATTCAGGCACTCATCACGAAGGCTGCCGTTGAAGCTTTCAATCAAGCCGTTCTGCTGCGGCTTGCCGGGGTCGATGTAAAGCCAGGCGACGCCGGTATCGCCC
>CAIYZT010000428.1 GCA_903930735.1 uncultured Paracoccaceae bacterium
CCACAAGCGCCGCCGCCTCGGCGACGGATCCGGTGCCAAAACGGGCCTGAACCCGGCTCGATTGCGTTGGCGTGACCACGCCCGCCACTGGCACCACCCTCATCGGCAGGCCCAATTCCGCCGCAAGGGGGCGCAGGGCATTGGCGCGCGCTTCAATGGTCGCAAGCGCTGTGATTGCCCCGCCCGAGGCAAGCTCCAAAGCCGCGCGCAGGCTTTCCAGCCCAGCCCCGCTCCGCATCCCGATGCCCGCCACCCTTGACCTGGGCTTTGTCATCCCAGCACCACACTTCCCAGAATCACGCTCCACTGCACGACGGGCCGCGCCGCCTGCCAGCCGCGCAGCGATCCCAAAGGCTCGGCCTGCGCGAAATCCATCCGCAACAGGCTGCCTCCATGGCGGGTCTGCAGCGCGCTCACCAGCGATTCCGTCTCCAAAGTCACGGTATTGACCACCAGCCGCGTGCCCTTGGGCAGGGTGGTTAGGCGGCCCATCAGGGCAGCCGAAAACCCGCCACCGACAAAGACGGCATCCGGAGGTTCAAGGTCCGAGATCGCCTCGGGCAAAGCGCCGTGAACGGCGCGCATCCGGCCAGCCAACCCAAAGTTGTTGATATTGGACAGGATATTGGCCATGCGGTCCGCCCGCGCCTCGACCGCAATCGCGCGCCCCCCCGCCAGACACCATTCCACCGAAATCGAGCCCGAGCCCGCGCCAAGATCCCAAAGCAGCGCGTTCTGTCTGGGCGCGAGGGCCGCGAGCGTTACAGCGCGTACCGGGGATTTGGTGATCTGGCCGTCATGAGCGAAAATCGCATCTGGACGGCCTGCCGTGTTCGGCAAATACGGGCCCTGCGCGGGCATGTGCAGCGCCGCCACGACAAGCGGGCCGATATCGGCCAGATCGCAGCTCGCAGCGCTGGTTTGGCGGATGCGGGCGCGCGGGCCGCCCAGCGCCTCCATCACCCAGATCTGCGCCGCGCCGTGGCCTGCGGCGGTCAGCCAGCCCGCCAATTCCGCCACTGCCGCCCCGTCTCGCAGGGTCACGATCAGCCGGGCGGAGGGGTGCAATTGGCCCCGCAGCCCCGATATCGGCGCGGCGTGCAGGCCAAGGCAGGTGACCGCCTCCAGCCGCCAGCCCAGATACGCAGCGGCGAGGGAAAACACCGAAGTGCCGGGAAAAGCCTGCCATTCGCCGGCGCTAAGGACTTGGGTCAAACTGCCGCCCGCCCCGTGCCAGAACGGATCCCCGCTGGACAGAACTGCGACGCGGCGGCCCCGCAGCGCCAGAACCGGAGCGATGTCAAAGGGCTGGGGCCAGGGCTGCCCGCGCAACCCCGCATCCACCAGCGCCAGATGGCGCGGGCCGCCAAAGATCACCTCGGCCGCAACAAGCGCGGCACGGCTTGCGGGTGTCATGCCTTCTGGTCCATTCTCGCCCAGACCAATGATGGAAAGCCAGGGCTCAGCCATGACGCGCGCTCCCAAGATCTTGCTGCTGGGCGGCACCGCGGATGCGATGCGCATGGCGGGCGCTTTGGCGCAGGCTGGGCTTGCGGCGATCTATTCGGTGGCCGGGCGCACTGAGGCACCAAACCTGCCCGCCCTGCCCCACCGAAGGGGCGGTTTTGGCGGCACGGAAGGGCTCACGGCCTATCTGAAGGCCGAGCAGATCACGCATGTGATCGACGCCACCCATCCCTTTGCCGCGCAGATGAGCCGGAATGCCGCTACGGCATGCGCCGATCTGAGCCTGCCGCTGATCGCGCTGGAACGCGCGCCCTGGGCGCCGATCGCGGGCGATAACTGGCGATTTTTCAACGACATCCCATCCATGGCGGCCGCCCTGCCCACCGAGAAAACAAGGGTCTTTCTGGCCATCGGCCGCCAAAATCTGGCCGATTTCGCCCGCGCCCCCCAGCACCAATATCTGCTGCGCCTTGTGGACGCTCCTAGCGATCTGCCCCTGCCCCGCTGCGAAGTCGTGATCAGCAAAGGTCCCTTTACGCTTGCCGGCGATCTGGCCCTGATGCGGGCGCATCACACGGCATTGGTCATCGCCAAAAACGCCGGCGGCGAGGCGGCGCGGGCCAAGCTGGACGCGGCAAGAACCCTCGGGCTGCCGGTCTGGCTGGCGGATCGCCCCCAGATCCCGCAGCGCCCGCGCGCGGAAGATGTGACCAAGGTGATGGCATGGCTGGAGGCTCATCCGGCGGCTCTTGGGGTATAGACATAGGGGCCGACGCGGCGGGTGGCGGAATTGCCGACGATCACCAGAGTGCGCATATCAGCCATCTCCTCGCGCGCATCGGCAAGGGTGACGGTCAGCAAACGCTCGTCCGGCAGGCTGACGTTGCGGGCGAAAATGATCAGGCGCGACGGCTCGCAATGGGCCCGCAAAACCGCCAGCACGCGGCCAAAGGTTTCGGGGCGCGAGGCGGAGCGAGGGTTGTAGAATGCCATCGCGAAATCCGCCTCGGCCGCCAGACGCACCCGCTTTTCGATCAGTGCGGCGGGTTTTAGATTGTCCGACAGGTTTATCGAGCAAAAGTCATGGCCCAAAGGCGCGCCTGCGCGGGCGGCGGCGGCAAGCATGGCGGTGATCCCCGGCATGACGCGGATATCGGGCAGGCTTTCGCGCCCCTCGCAGGCCTCGAACAGGGCCGAGGCCATGGCGAAAACGCCCGGATCACCCGAAGAGACGATCACGACCCGGCGGCCTTGTTGAGCCAGATCAAGGGCATGGTCAGCGCGCTGCAGCTCTTCGCGGTTATCGGTGGGGTGCAGGGTCAGGCCCGGGCGCGGGGCAATGCGGGCGACGTAAGGGATGTAGCCGAGCACATCCGTCGCCTCAGCCAGCACGCCGCGCACCTGATCGGTCACCAAGGCATCATCGCCGGGGCCAAGCCCGACCACCACCAGCCAGCCAGCGGAGGGCGCGGTCATTCCGGTCCCCCGATCTGCGGACGCCGCCCATGGCCATGCACCAGAACGATTGCGAAATAGGGGCAATCGGCGGCATCAAGGCCCGCGAGCGGGCGGATCCGCTCGCCGCTCATGGTGCCACGTTCGACCAAAACCGCATCCTCCAGCCGCCCCGCCGCTGCCAGCGCGCGGGCGACTTTCGGCAGGTTGCGACCGGTTTTCATGACCACCAACGCGTCCGAGGACTGCATCTGCGCGAGCAGTTCCGCCTCGGGCAAGGTTCCGGCCAGAACCGTCAGGATATCATCGCCCCAGGTGATCGGCAGCCCAGCGCGGTTCCAGCAGCCGACCATGCCCGGAATTCCGGCGACAACCTCGACCTCGGTTTGCGCCTTGAGGCGCGACCAAAGGTGCTGAAACGAGCCATACAAAAAGGGATCGCCTTCGCATAAAACCACGACTTCTTCGGTCAGGGCGAGCGCGGCAAGGCGCTGCGCCCACAGGTCATAGAACTGCGCGAGTTGAAAGTTGTACTCGGGGCTGTCGACCGGGACCTCGGTAGTGATGGGATATTCCATCGGGTATTCAACGGCATCCGCGCGCAGCATCCCCTCGACGATCTGGCGGGCCATGCCGGGGCGACCGGGTTTGCGGAAATAGGCCACATGCCGCGCGGCCCGAACGATGCGGTCGGATTTGACCGACATCAAATCCGGATCGCCGGGGCCCAGACCCGCACAAATGACTTTGCCTTTCGCCAGATATGGGCCTTTCGCCAGATATGGGCCTTTCGCCAGGTCTGGGCCTTTCGCTAGGTCGGGGCCTTTCGCCTGTTCTGGCATGGTCATTCCTTTCGGCTGGCCAGCGCGTTCAGCGCCGCCACGGTGATGGCCGATCCGCCCAGCCTGCCCGCCACCGCCATCGAAGGGACCGGGGCCGCCTGCATCAGGGCCTCTTTGGATTCAGCAGCGCCGATAAAGCCGACCGGGCAGCCGATGATGGCCGCAGGGCGCGGGCAATCCGGGTCTTCGAGCATGTTGAGCAGATGAAACAGCGCGGTGGGCGCATTGCCGATCGCCACAACGGCGCCGGCAAGATGGGGCCGCCACAGCTCGACCGCGGCGGCAGAGCGGGTGTTTCCCATGGCGCGCGCCAGCTCCGGCACGGCGGGGTCTTGCAGGGTGCAGATGATCTGATTGCTCGCCGGCAGGCGCGGCCGCGTGATGCCTTCGGAGACCATGCGCACATCACACAGGATAGGCGCACCGGCCTCCAACGCTGCGCGGGCCGCGATCGCCATGCCGGGGGTAAAGCGGACGTGATGCTCCAGCCCGACCATGCCGGCGGCATGGATCATGCGCACGGCAACTACCTCTTCCTCGGGGGTGAAGCGGGCCAGATCGGCCTCGGCGCGGATGGTTGCGAAACTGGCCAGATAGATCGCCGCACCGTCCTTTTCATAAAAATGCGGCATCAGGCGGCTCCGTTTTGGTCGAAAAGGTTGGAATTGGTCAAAAGGTCTTCAGCGGGGTGGAAGGGGCCGGTGACGTCAGGGGCGCTGGCCGCAATGCCGATTGCAAAGCCGCCAAGCCCCGCCACCAGCGTCAGATCGGCGGCCTGCGGGTGGGCGCAGCCCTTGGCGCAGCCCGAGACATGCAGGGTCAGGCCCGGCGGGACAAGGGCGGAAAGTCTGTGCGCCAGGGGGCGTGTCGGGGCGAGAGCTTGCGGGCAAAAGGGAGCGCCTGGGCAGGCACGCAGGCGCAGCAGGGGATGGGCGGGATCGGTGATCAGGCCCGGAATTGAGGACAGGGCGGCGGGGCCGGATAGCCGTTCGATCAGCATCATGCGCCAGGGGGTCAGGCGGAGGGGATGGCCCAGAGCGGCAAGCGCGGCCAGGGTGTCGGACGGAAAGCTGCCGTACTCAAAGGCCGTAAGGGTGCCCGTTTCGGTCTGGCCCAGCGTAGGTGGCGGGACTGCGGCGGCAGGCGCTTCGCTGGCGCCGGGGGGGGCGATGCCGCGCTGGATCAGCGCGCGCATCCGGCCCCGGCCTTGGATGATGCCGCCATTATCGACGAACCAATGGGCCAGTGCGATCAGCGCGGGGATGGCGGTTTGCTTCGTGACCGGCTGGCCCAAATCCGCGCCATCCGCGCGCAGGATCAGCCCGCCCGTGATCCCGCGTTCAAGCCGCAGATCACCCGAAGCCTCGGCCAAAACACGGGTAGCGCCGATGTCGATGACATGACCGAATTTGCTGGGCAGATCGGGCAGGTCCATCAACCGCGCCGTCAGATCCTGCGCCAAGTCCGTGCTGCCATCGCCCGTAGCCCAAAACGGCGAGATCAGGATGTTGCGGCGCGCTTCGGCCGTCAGATCGGCGTCCAAAAGGCCCAGCGTCGCCAGATCGTCCAGCAAGGCGCGGTGACTGGCCTCGGTCACGCCGCGCAATTGAAGATTGGCGCGGTTCGAGATTGCCAGCTGCCCATTGCCATGACGCTGGGCGGCGCGGGCCAGCCCAGCCGCCTGCAGCGGCGTCATCTGGCAAAGGGGCAGGCGCACCCGCACCACCAGACCATCGCCCGACACCATCGGGCGCAGCGCGCCGGGGCACCAGCCTTTGACCTCAAAGCTCATAGCCGCTCTCCGGCCATGGCGGCGGCGATCGAATTGCGCCGCGTGGTCCAAAGGCCGGCCTCGGCCAGTTTGCGGAACATATCTTGCATGGCCGCCAGCGCGTCGGGGTTTTCGCGCAGCAGAAAGGCGCGCAGATCGGCACGGCCCAGCGTTGCTTCGTGGTAGAGGTCAAACAGATGCGCCGGCACGGCCTGCGCCAGATGGGCAAAGGCCGCCATATGGTCCAGCGTGGCGGCGATCTCGGCGCCGCCGCGAAAGCCGTGGCGCATCATGCCGTCCGCCCAGGCCGGATTGGCGGCGCGAGCGCGTACCACGCGGGCAATCTCTTCGGGCAGGGTGCGCAGGCGCAGGGCATCGGGGCGGGTCGCGTCCAGATGATACAGCACCGGGTTATCCGCGCCGAGGGTGGCCATGGCGGCGGCGAAACCCGCCTCATGCGCAGCGTAATCGGCAGCCATCAAGACATCGGTTTCGGGTAGATCCTGTGCATGGACAAAGCTGTCGGCGGCCTTCAGGCGCGCCTCGATGCCGCTGCGGTCGGCGCGCAGGGTGCCGTCCGGGCTGAATGCCCAGCTGGAAGCGGAAAGCCAGGCCTCGCCCGCGGCGGCGCGGGCGGCTTCGCTGAAATCCTCCAGCGCGGTGCCCATGCCCAGCCCATATTGCCCCGGTTCAGGCGCATAGACGCGCGCATCACCGCCGAGATAGGGGTTGTCCGTCGCGGCTTCCTCGCGCTGCGCCAACGCTGCAATGCCGGATTCGTACAGCGCCGCAAGGCCCGGAAAGATATCCCGGAACAGGCCCGAGACGCGCAAGGTTACGTCGATGCGCGGGCGGCCCATCAGCGCCAACGGCAGGATATCAAAGCCGCAAACCCGGCCCGAACCTTCGTCCCATTTGGGTGCGAGGCCCGCAAGATGCAGCGCCATGGCGAAATCCTCGCCCGAGGTGCGCATCGTCGCCGAGCCCCAAAGATCGACCACCAGCCCGCGCGGATAATCGCCCTGATCCTGCAGGTGGCGGCGGATCAGCTCTTCGGCCATTTTGACGCCCTGCGCATGAGCGGCGCGCGAGGGGACGGCGCGCGGATCAACCGAATACATGTTGCGGCCGGTGGGCAGAACATCGCTGCGGCCCCGATTGGGCGAGCCTGAGGGTCCGGGCGCGACATGTTGGCCCGCCAGCGCGGTCAGCAGGCCCTTGCGTTCCGCGTCGGCGCAGGCCCCCTGCCCATAGATATGCAGGCCCTCACCAAACTGGCTTTCCTTGATATCGCAGACGAAACGGTCGATCCGGGTGATCGCTTCGGCGGCCGAAGCGCCGGGCGGCAGGTCCAGATCCTGCGCCACGCCCGAGGCAGCGGCCTCTTCACGGATCGCGGTGATCAGGCGGATCTGCCGGGCGGGATCAAGGCCATCGGCGTTGGAATATTCATCCAGCAGCCGTTCCAGCCGCAGTAAGGCGGGGGGCACGGCTGAGGCGGCGAGGGGGGGGGGCAAATGGCCAAGGGTCAGCGCGCCGATCCGTCTTTTGGCCTGCGCGGCCTCGCCCGGATCGTTGACGATGAAGGGATAGATGACCGGCAGCCCTTGGGTCAGCGCCTCGGGCCAGCATTGATGCGACAGGGCCACCGATTTGCCGGGCAGCCATTCGAGCGTGCCATGTGCGCCCATATGGATCATGGCATGGGTGCCAAGCGATTGAAGCCAAAGGTAAAAAGCGACGTAGGAATGGCAGGGGACGCGGCTGATATCGTGGTATTCGTCCGAGCGGCGCGAAGGATTACCGCGTTCGGGCTGGGCGGCGATCAGCACGTTTCCGGCGCGCAGGGCGGTAAAGTGGAAAGCCGCGTCGTGAACGGCGCCGTCGGCCTCGGGGGCGCCCCAAGTGGTGCTCAGATCGTCGCGTAGAGGCTGCGGCAGGCGGGAAAGGGCGGCCTCATAGGCCTGCAATGACCAGGAGATCCGGCTGGTGCCAAGGGACTTGGCCAGATCCTCGGGCGTTTCGGCCTGATAGCCTGCGCCGGACAGATCGCGCAGCAAAGCCTCTGTCGAGGCCAGCGCATCAAGGCCGACGGCATGGGCAAGCTGATGCTCTTTGCCCGGATAACTGGACAGAACGACAGCCAGATTTTTATGCGCCGGCGCTGCATCGGCCAGCCGCAGCCAGCCGGTGACCCGCTCCACAATGGCCGCGATGCGGGGGCCATCGGGGCGGTGGGAAAAGCGGGAGAATTGCAGGTCGGGGTCGCGCTTGCCGGGCGATTTGAAGCTGGCAAGCCCCGCGAAAAGGCGGCCATCCACCTCGGGCAGCACGACATGCATGGCCAGATCGGCGGGCGACAGGCCCCGGCTGGAGGCGGCCCAATCGCGGCGGCGCGCGGTGGACAGGGCGATTTGGAACACGGGGCAAGACGCAGCGTCAAAGGGCGTGGCGCCCCGGTCATCGCGGGCGGAAAAGGCGGTGGCATTGACCACGGCGGCGGGCGGATGGGCCTGCATCGCGGCACTAAGCCAGCTGGATACGCCGGGTGCTTTCAATGAGGCGGCAAAGGCGCCGATGGCGGGCATTCCCCTGGCCCGGAAGGCGCGGATCAGGGCATCGACGGGCGCGGTATCGGCGGCGGTCAGATAGGAGCGGTAAAAGGTCACTAGGATCTGGCCGGTTTGGCCCGGTCCCGCGATCACGCCTTGATCGGGATCATAAAATCCCATGTCCGGCACGGTTTTCTCGCCCGCGACCGGCCCCGCATAGATCCCCGCCGCAAGCGCGAGCTGCGCCAGCGCCGCCTGCGCCGCCACCGCCCCACCCGCATCGCACAAGGATTGCAGCCGCCGCAGCGTGGAAACCGGCAGGGTCGAGAGCGCGTCCAAGCGTTCATCAGGGCGGCCATCTGCGGGCAAGACCGCCAGCGCGATCCCGCGGCGGCGGGCCATGTCTTGCAAAGTGGCGAGCCCGTAAGGCCAATAAGCCTCGCCGCCGATCAGGCGCACAAGGATCGCGCGGGTGCCAGGCAGGGTCTTTTCCACCCAAAGATCGACTGAAAGCGGATGTTTCAGCGCGATGATATTGGCAAGGCGCAGGGTTGGCAGCGCGCCCTTGGCCCGCTTCCAACCGGCCTCAAACGCACCCAGATCGCTGTCGGAAAAGGACAGAACGATGAGGTCTGCGGGATCCTGACCCAGATCAAAGGCCTGTTCCTGCGCCTCAAGCCCATGGGTTTCGGTGAACAGAATATGCATCTCAGCCGCCCAAGCCCAAGCCGCCAATGCCGCCGCACGCATTTAAGCGCGGCGCCATGGACGGGCTGAAAAAGGCGGCCCGGATCATATCAGACCCCGGTCAGCAGCACCGCGCGCAGGGCGGCGGCGTCGATATGGTGATGCTCGGCGATCACGACCAGTCGGCTGACGCGCGCATCCGTTCCCCAAGGGCGGTCAAACTGATGGCGCACCCGCTCTCCAACAGCTTGCAGCAAGAGGCGCATTGGCTTGCCCTTGACCGCGACATAGCCCTTGACCCGCAGGATTTGATGCGCGCGCGCCAGACGCTGCACGGCTTCGGCCAGCGCCTCGGGCGAGGTGATCTCGGGCAACTCGATCACAACCGAGGCGAAATCATCATGCTCATGGTCGTCATGGCCGTCGTGATGA
>CAIYZT010000429.1 GCA_903930735.1 uncultured Paracoccaceae bacterium
CCTCGGCCCCGGAATAGGTGCGGACGTGGATATCGGACAGATACCAGCCATTCGCCGGCGAGGTATCATCGGGGCAGGCAGAGTTGACGCAGACAAGATCGGTCAGCGCGCGCATCAGCACATAGTCGCCGGGACGGGACCAAGGCTCGTCCGAAATCAGCACGCCATGCGCGTCGATATTGGTGTTGAAGAACAGGTTGACCGCCATCCAGCCCGGCCGCGCATCGACGCCGTGGCGGGCGAGCGCATGGTTGAAATTGTCCGAGCAATTCGAATGACCGGGATAGCCGATGTCGTCGTAATATTTCGAGGCGCAGGCCATGGCAAAAGCGTCATGGCGGCCGACGGTGTCCTGCACCACCTCGACCAGCGGCAGCCAGTCCTGATCGTAATATTTCGAATGCAGCCCCGGCATCGAATAGGCATTGCCCATCAAGGTGCGCGACGTGGTCACATCCAAAGGCCGCTGCAAACCGCGGTCCAGCTTGCGGGCGTCAAAGCATTGAAAATCGGTGCATTGGCGGCCATCGACATCGAGGATCTGGATATAGTCCCCGGCCTTGACGAAATAGGATTCCGCCGTTGCGGAATGCACGCGCAGATCAAGGACCGGGTCCGCCAAGGGGTCGGGCAGGTCAAACTTGCCGATCAGGCGCGGGGCGGCGCGCAGAATCTCGGCGGTGATCGGCGTGGCCGGGTCTTGTCCATCGGGGGCCATCGGTAGGCCGGGCGCGGCGATGATCAGCCAACCGTCGCCCTGCGCGGTAAAGGTTTGGGTGCTGCGCGCCGGGGTTGCGGCATCAAACAGCCGGATCGCGCCGGCTTTGGCCAGATCAATGCCGCGCCGGGTGAGGCCAAGGCGCAGCCGCGCGAGGCTGGGGGCATAGGGATGGGCCAGCATCGCCTTGAGCCCGCCCGCATCGGAATTGGCCGCATGGCCGAGGAGGGCGGCGTTGATCTGGCCGGTTTTCGTGGCGGCAATCAACTCCACCGGCTGACCGCCTTCGTCATTGATCAGGGTGATCACATCGCCCTGCCCCAGTTGCAACAGCCAAGCACCGCCGCCCGCGATCGTTTGCCGCTCGCGGCCATGGCGCGGTTGCAGGCTTTGCGGTGTCAGGATACGGCTAGGGCGCGGGGGGCCAGAGATTACCGTCGGATAGGGGGTGTCCAGCATGGCTATCGTGCTACCCTCGTTTCATTTGGGTTAAACTTCTTAATTCAGAAGAATAGACTGGCGAAAATCATGGCACAAGCGGGCTGAGGCGGAAAGAGACGAAAATGCTGGCACTGGGGCTTGGACTGACGGCGGCGCTGATCTGGGCGGTGCATGACCTGCTGGCGCGCAAGCTGTCGCAAGGCGCGGCGCTGTTGCCTATTGTTTTGGTGGTTCTGGGGGCGGGGACGCTGGCGCTGATCGGTCCGGTGATGGTGCTGGGCGACTGGAGCGCGCTGAGCGGCGCGGCGCTGCGTCTGGCTTTGGCGGCCGGTCTGGCTTTCGCTTTGGCGATCGGCACGCTCTACCGCGCCTTCAGCATCGCCCCGGCGCGCATCGTCTCGCCGATTATCGGGGCCTATCCAATGCTGTCTCTGGCCATTGCGGTGGCGCAGGGCCGTGCGGTCACGGCTTGGGATTGGCTGTCGGTGCTGGCCGTCGTGGCCGGAATTGCGGTGGTGTCATTGACCAGCCAATGGCAGGCATCGGCCAAAGACCCCTCGCCGTTGCCCGCCATGGGCTGGTCTTTTCTCAGCGCCTGCGGCTTTGCCATGACCTTTGCGCTAGGCCAAGAGGCGGCGCGGCAAGGCTCTGAATTGCCGGTAATCCTGATCACGCGGATCACCGCGCTTGCCGTGATCGGCGGGCTCTTTGCGATCCATCGGTCCAGCTTTGGCGCGTTGCGCGGCAACTGGACGCTTGTCTGCCTGATGGGCGCGTTTGACGCCCTTGCCCTGTCGCTCGTCACCCTTTCGGGGCGGCTGGCTTTCGCCGAATACGCCACTGTCGCCTCCTCCCTTTTCGGGGTCGGCACCATCCTGCTCGCCTCGTTTTTCCTGAATGAAAAGCTGCGCCCGGTGCAATGGATCGGCGTCGGGGTGGTTTTTGCCGGGATCGGTCTGCTGTCCGCGCAGGGCTGATTACTCGGCAGAGTTCAGGCCCCGCAGTCCCGCCGAAAGCCGCCTTTCGGCCTGCGGGCTGACGCCAAAGGCCTCGGCATAATGGCGGGCCATCGGGGCGGACCTTGGATAGCCGACCGCAGCCGCGATTTCGGACAGCTTATCATTGGAATACAAAACCCGTTGCCGCGCCGTCGACAGGCGCAAAAGCCGGTAATATCGCAACGGGCTTTGCCCGGTTTCGCGTTTGAAGAGCCGCTCAAAATGACGCTCGGACATCGAAACCGCCGCCGCCACATCGGGGATGCGCAAAGGATCCTCGATATGAGTGTCGAACAGCGTGATCGCCCGCCGGATCGCCTCGGGCAGGGCATCGTTGGTGCCGGTTCCGCGCGCCACCGGCACCTTTTGCCGCGCATCCTCGTCGCGGACAAAGGGGTGCTGGAACCAGCAGGCAACCTCGGTCATGCAGGGGCGGCCCAGCCGCTCCTCGATCAGTTTCAGCATCAGATCAAAGACCGCACCCGCGCCCGAAACCGTGGTGCGCCGGCCCGCGCGCAGGATTGCGGCCTGCGAGGCCTGCACCTTGGGAAACTCGGCGGTAAAGGCCGCCTCATAGCACCAATGCACCGAACAACCCTGCCCCTCCATCAGCCCGGCGCGGGCCAGCGGAAAGATCCCGCCCGAAAACGCGCCCAGCGTAGTGCCAGTCCGTTCCAGCCAGCGCAGACGAGCCGGGCTGCTGCGCGGATCGATGAATTGGGCGGTCGGCGGCGACAAAAGATAAAGCTGATCCAAGGGGCCGCAATCAGTCAACGTCACATCCGCCTCGAACCGCACCTCGGCCGACGAGCGCACCGATCCCGGCGCCTCGCCGATCAGGACCCAGTCAAAATGCCGGACGCCCATAATCTCATTCGCCGCGCGAAGGGGCTCAATCGCCGAGGTCAGACAGGCCATGGGAAAGCCGTCGAACATCAAAAAGCCAAGCCGCAGGGGAACGGATGCGGTCATTCTAATCTTCGGGCCATCCGCCAGCCGAGGTCGGCGCGCCGTCATCATAGGCCGACAGCCAAGCGGTCATCGCATCGCGGTTGCGCAGAAACCCCTTGTAGGCCGCTAGCTCGGACGGCAGATCGCGCACCACGCGGTGCAGACGGCGGCCCCATTTCGGCACCGTTACCAGATCCTGAAATGCACCCAGATAACAGCGGATCGAAAACGCCACCGCATTAGAGCGCGGCAGCCGGAACAGAGCCTGCAATTCGACCCTAAGATGCTGTTTAGCGCCTAAATTCTCCGGCGTCAGCGTGGTCTTGGTCGGGCCCCAAACCGGATAAGTCTCGGGCGCGGTATCCAGCAGCGGGTTGACCGTCATCGTCCAGTTGAAACGCCGCACGGGCGCGCCATGCTGCAGCTTCAGCAAAAATTTCAGCGCGCGGTCGAAAATGCCCTTTTCATGCGCCAGCGGCACCGGGGCGTGCCATTCCATGAAGCTCATCCCGATATCGAAATCCAGCGACCAATCGGCTTGGCTGGTGATCATGCCCGCGTCCATCCACAGGTCATTATCCCGCTCGTCCTGCAGCGAAAAATCGCCCTGAGTCTGCCGGGTGATATATTCAAACGGCCCGCAAGGCAGGCTCGCCTCGTCCAGAAAGGTGAAGTGGTGATCAATCCCCAGCGGGCGGTTGACCCAATGCCACTGATCGCCGTTTGTGGTCAGCGAAAACCACTGCGGATAGTCGCGGGCCTTGCTCTGCATGATCAGTTCCAGCAGGTCCCAGCCGGCCAGCGCCATATGCGGCAGAGATTGGCAGCGCAGCGGATCATCCGCCAAAACCGCTGCCCGGTCGATCATTTCCGAGACGTAATGTTCATCCACATCAAAGGCATGCTCAAAAACCGACCCTTTGCGGCCCGGCTTGTGCGGCTCCATGTTGACCGAATACATGTAATCGTCACGGTCAAAGGGAAAGGGAAACCGGCGGATCCCCTCGGGCGAATTGGCATAGGTGAAATTGCCGCGAAAGGTCTCGTCGCGGAAATAGCCGCCGAGCGCGCCCGGCTCAAAACTCGGTTTGAAATTGAGGCTCATCGGCAGATCCTATCGGTCAATCGTAAGGCTGCGACCCTCGAAGCGGGACACGCAGGGCATGATTTTCTGGTCAGAGGCCTGCTCATCGGGCGTCAGCCAATGATCGCGGTGCAACAGCTGCCCATCGCAGCGCAGAACCGTCGTCTCGCACTGCCCGCAGGCGCCGCCCCGGCAGAGATACGGCGCATCGACTCCCGCCGCCTCCATCGCCTCCAGCAAGGATTGCGCTGGGCCGACGGTGATCTTTTTGCCCGAAGCCGCAAGCTCGACCTCAAAGGGCAGGCCGGTGCCG
>CAIYZT010000430.1 GCA_903930735.1 uncultured Paracoccaceae bacterium
AAAACCAGAATACTGCATTTGTCCGTGACAAAACAGATCGGACAAGTGTTTATTTAGCTGCTACCTTGACTGGCTATGCCCACTGCTGCCGACTTTGTTTCACCGTCAGACATCGAGCATGAAACGGGCTTTGGCAAAGATCAACTGCGAAAGTGGCGCCAGCGCTTCTGCTTTCCGCTTTTGAAATCAAAGGCTAACGGCAAGGCCGCCTATTCGCGCCAAACCGTCGATCAGTTGCTTTTGATCAAACGCCTGCTCGAAGCCGGTTTTCGGCCCCGCCAGGTGGTGGGCATGACCACCACGGTACTTGAAAAGCTGGAACTTGGACTGGTGCTGTCGGTTCCGCTCGTTTGCCGCGATGAATTGACTGCGCCCTTCATCGAGTTACTCAAGCGTACGGACATGGCGGGATTTCGATTGTTATTGGATGGGCGCAGAGCCAGGGGAACGCTGGCTGATTTTGTCCGTGATACGGTCGCCCCCCTGCTGACCCATATTGGTGAAGCCTGGCGGCGCAAGGAAATAGAAATTCATCATGAGCACCTTTGCACCGCCTGCATCGAACGCTATTTGCAAGCGGAGATCGAGAAGTTAAAACCAAAGCATGGTTTGCCGAGTGTCTTGTTTGCGCTGCCGCCGGGAGAGCATCATTTGATCGGACTGCTGATGACCGAGGCCGTAATGGCAGAGCGGGGCGCCAGAACGATCAGCATGGGAGCGGATATTCCTCTGCATAATCTGACGCTGGCCGCCATTTCATGCAAGGCAGAGGTGGTCGCGCTATCCTTCAGTTTCGCTTATCCGGCGCGCAAGGTTGTGCCGACATTGAAGCATTTGCGACGTTTGCTGCCGAGCCCAATGCAGATTTGGGCGGGGGGGGGGGCGGCGTGGCGGGGATCAGAAAGCCTCCCAAGGGCGTGCGCATCTTCTCGCACTTCAACGAAGCGGTTGACGCTCTGCATGAAGCCGTGGGGTAAGAAAGTTTCATAGGGTGGGCAGCTTGCTGCCCACGCGTTCAACTGACATGCGGCGCATTGCGCTGCGCTTATTGCGCCCTACGGGGCTGTTGTCATATTTTCAAAATATCCCTGTTCAGATATAATTAAACCATGGCCGAACAGGAAAAACCGCTTGAGTGGATCGGGAGCAGCCACCGGGATTTAATGGAATTGCCAACCAACGTGCGGCGCTTCTTCGGCTATGCACTTTCCCTTGCGCAAGCGGGCGATCAGCACGAGACGACAAAGGTGCTGAAGAACTTCGGAAGTGCGGGTGTGCTTGCGGTTGTAGAAAACGATGCAGGTGGAACCTATCGCGCCGTCTACACTGTGAAGTTCGCGGAGGCTGTGTTCGTCCTGCACTGCTTCCAGAAGAAGAGCAAGCACGGGATCGCCACACCGAAGAAAGACATGGACATCATTCGCGCCAGGCTGAAAGTGGCCGCGGCAATTGCAAAGGAGCTACAAAATGAAAAAACGACTCATTGACGGTGTTGAGGTGAAGCGCAGTTCTGGCAATGTGTATGCCGATCTTGGCCTGCCTGACGCGGAAAAACTCAAGATCAAGACGGGCTTGGTCATTGAGATCAGAAAGGCTATTCGCCGCATCGGGCTGACTCAACAAGAAGCGGCAAAACGCATGGGGATCACGCAGCCGAAGGTGTCAGACATGCTGCGGGGCGACTTCTCCAATCTGTCCGAACGCAAGCTGATGGATTGCTTGAATCGGCTCGGCTACGACATCGAAATCAAGTTGAAACCCGCCTCCCGGGCTGTCGGGCATTTGCTACTGGCGATCGCTTGATGGAGGATTGGGTGGCCCTTGCGCTCCATTGAAAATCCGCCCTACGGCGGCAATCAAAACGGCGGCGGACAATCCACGCGCAGTGGCGTGCGCATCTTCGCGCAATTCAACGAAGTGGTTGCCGCTCTCGGCATGACGGCATAGGTTAAAAAAACCAATCCGCAGCGATTCCCGTAATAACCCTCATGC
>CAIYZT010000431.1 GCA_903930735.1 uncultured Paracoccaceae bacterium
GATCCGACCTCGGGCAGCTACCAGACCCATGCTCATGCCCCGATGCTGACCCTTGCCGATGTGCTTTTCTACAAGGATATCCGCCACGGCCGCCCCGCCCCGCAGGACGAGCCAAGCGTGACCCCGCTGTGCGACCCCGACTTCACCCAATTGCCGCCCACACTTGCGATCAGCGCCGAATGCGACCCGCTGGCCGATGATGCGAGGCTTTACACCGACAAGATCATCCGCGCCGGCGGCCGCGCCCGTTGGTCAAATGCCAAGGGCCTGGTGCATGGCTACCTGCGCGCGCGAAAAATGGTGCCAAGGGCCGCGCAGTCGTTTACACTTATCGTTGAAACCATCTCAGCCTTCGCCAACAGCGCATGGCCCTTCGAGGAGCCCCGATGAACGCCCCCCTTCAAAACCTTACCCATTGGGCCGAACGGGTCGATATGGCTGCCGCTTTCCGTTGGACAGTCGAGTTGAACCTGCATGAGGCGGTGTCCAACCACTTCTCGCTGGCGGTGAACCCCGAAGGCACGCGGTTCTTGATCAATCCCAATGGCCGCCATTTCGGCCGTATCCGAGCCAGCGACCTGTTGGAGCTGGATGCAAACGACCCTGAAACCATGAACCGACCCGATGCGCCCGACCCCACGGCTTGGGGCCTGCACGGCTCGATCCACCGCGCGCTGCCCCATGCGCGCTGCATCTGCCATGTCCATTCCATCCATGCCACGGTTCTGGCCAGCCTCGCCGACAGCAGACTGCCCGCGATCGACCAGAACACCGCGATGTTCTTTGGGCGCCATGTCGTCGATGACCATTACGGCGGCATGGCCTTTGGCGACGAAGGCATGCGCTGCGCCGAGATGCTTCAGGATCCCAAGGTCACCACGATGATCATGGGCAATCATGGGGTCTTGATCATTGGCCGAACGGTGGCCGAGGCTTTCAACCGCCTGACCTATTTCGAGCGCGCCGCCGAAACCTATATCCGCGCGCTGCAGACAGGACAGCCCTTGCGGGTGCTGCCCGATGCCATTGCCGAAAAAACCGCTCAGGAATGGGAAACCTACCCCGGCTATGCCGAGGCCCATCTGCGCGAGATCAGGGCGCTTCTGGACGTCCGCGGATCCGACTACGCCCACTGAGCCCAGATTTTTCGAAGGAAAATCGTGGGCCAGCGCTATCGCCTCCGAATTTCCTTCGAAAATTCAGGCGCCCATGAAGGGTTTCGCCTGCATACTTGGTGGCACCTCGACCCCCAGCCTGGTCAGGATCGACGGCGCCAGTGCTAGCTGATCCAAGACCACATCTTCCGCCGGCATTACTGCGTCGCCAAAATAGTAAAACGCAAACTCCTGCTGCAGGGCCCCTGCCCCGCCATGATGCCCGCGCTCGTCCTGTCCATGATCGGCGGTGACGATCACCTCATAACCGGCCTCACGCCACATCGGCAGGAAATGCGCCAGCATCTCGTCCATCTTGTAGCAGGCGTCATCCATTTCCTCACATTCGTGAAAGAACCGATGCCCCATACTGTCCAGCGTACAGGTGTGCAAGATACCGTAATCAATGCCTTTTCGCGAGCAAAGCATCGTCAAGGTGGCGAACAGATCGACATCCGACGGCGTCATCTGATTGTAGCCGCTATCGCCGGTCATGGTGTGAAACCGACCATGGGTTATCGGCCCTTCCGGCTCGTCATATTCGATATCGCGCACCGGATCGAAAGGGTAACGGTTGAAAAACTCCGACCAAAAGCTATGCGTCACGGCCCCGGTTTTACCCCCGGCCCGCGTGATTTCCGAAAACAGATCCGGCAATTCCAGCCGCCGCCGCACCCCATTGCCCCAGATCTGATGTACCTGCGGCGGCACCCCGGTATGGATCGAGGCATAGCAGCTGCCCGAGGTCGAGGGCAGAACCGAGCGCATTTTCCAGACCCGCGCCTGTCCGTCCGCCACCCAGCCCTCCAGATTGCCAAAAAGCCGCCGCCAATTGCGGTAAGGCACGCCGTCCAGCAAAATCAACAGCAGTTTACGCTTCATCGCCTACTCCTCCAGCCCGGCAATCCAAGTCCGGATCAACGCGGCGCCCTCCGCATCGATCGTTGAACGCCCTATCTCGGGCATCATCGCCCCCGGGTCCAGGGTGCTCATCCGGAACAGCAGGATCGAGGCCTCCGGATCGCCCGGCACCACATCAAACTGCAAATGGCTCGACCCTTTGCCCGCCGCCACCGGGCGCTTGTTCACCCCCAGCCGCAAGGGGTTCTGCTCCTCCCAATTCAGGAACAGACCCGATGTATCGGCCGGCAGCCCCGGCGCATGGCAATGGCCGCAGTTGATATCCAGATAGGCCCGCGCACGCCTCTCATCGGCCAAGCTCTCATCCCGGTAATCGGGCACTAGCGGCACCTCTTGCGGCAAGGCGCCGATCACCCCTGCCGCCACCAGATCAGCCAATTGCGCGGCCCTGTTCAGATTGCGCAGCTTGGGCCCGATCGGTACCATCGCCTTGTCCGGCCCGATATGGCAGGCCTTGCATTGATTGGCGTTGGGCACATGATAGGCGATGGTTCCGTGCTCGGTCTCCAGGCTGAGGTCGGCCCCCGCGAGCGCCAGTTTGGCCTCGGTCCCTTCGTCGTTCCACAGATAGGCATAGCCCTTCCATCCCGCCGCCTGATGCAAAAGTACGCGGGTTTCCATCTTTCGTGCGCCATAGCGAAAGGTCTTGATGATCGCCGCCCCAACCGGAAAGTCCAACGCCCCCGTCGCCACTGCGGGGGCCGGTTCGGGCGTATAGATAAACCTGTCCTTTTCGGCATAATCGCTGAACAAGGGCGAATTCAGCGTATAGGGCACGACACCAACCACCGGAGCATTCGCTCCCGGATCACCGAAAAACCCGAACTCCGCCAGCGTCTTGGGTGGCCTTTGCGCCAAAATCGTGGCTGAGCTCACCTCTGCCAGTGCCGGTCCGGCAAGCAAAGCCAGAAAGACCAAAACTCTCACTTCGACAGCTCCGACCAGGCACCTTCATGGCTGACATCGCGGCCACGGATGATCACCTGAACGGGGGGCAAGGGCGCCAGATCGGCGGAATGCTCGGCCATATCCTGGCCCACCGAATGTAGCCAGGTCAGCCCGAAGTAGCCGACAAAATCAGCATTGCCGTAGGGCACGGCGCTGGCATGTTCGTTGTCGTGGACCCCGAATTGATCCGCATCCGCCATCCCGATGGTGAACCAACGCCAGATCGGCACCACGCCGTCCCAGACGATATCAGGCACCGGAACGCCAAAGATTTCGCGCAGGATATTGCCAAAATCGCTGTCGGCAGGATCGGTGCCGGAAATGCCAAAACGGTTGCCATGCACACTTATCCGGCGCGGCGCCTTGTTATAGGCTTCATCCTCGGTCTCGTTGACATAAGAGGTAATGATCATGTTCGTGGTGCGGTTGTCGCTAAAATCATTGTCGAAAACCTCGACATCCGCATTGGCCATGATCAGCATGCCTGTGCCCGCCGGAACCAGCCCCACAATGTTACCCTCAGGCGCGAAATTGTCCGTGTTGTTACCCGTCGACCTGTTTGAAAACACCCGAATATCATGCCCGCCCTGCTGCGGCAGATCGGGCAGATCAAAGATCAGAATCCCGCCGGTGTTATTGGTCAGCGTGTTGCCGTAAACATCGGCGTAATAGCAATTCTCAATCTCCAGGCCGGCCACGTTGAACTCGGCCCGCGCGTTGCGAACGATGATCTGTCGGCTTTGCCCGACATAGATCCCGGCATCCGATGCGCCAATGGCCACCACCCCGTCCAAGAGCACATTGCTCGATTGCACCGGATAAAACCCATAGCTGCCGTTCTCCGCCTTGGGCCCGCCGGTCCATTCCGCCCGCACCCGGATCACCGCGAACCCGTCCACCCCCTTGGACTTGATCGCATCGCCCTTGGTATCCTCAACGGCGAAATCCTTCAGGATCGCGCCATTGCCCGTCACGATCAGCCCCTCAGCCCCGCTGGTCTGCCCCTTGAAGGACAAAACCGAGGCCGCTATCCCCGCCCCGCGCAGGGTCACATCCTCTCCTGCGAGCGACAATTGCCCGGTGATCTGATAGATCCCCGGCGCCAGCACCACCTCATCCCCCGGCGCGGCCAGAATAAGCGCCTCTTGCAGCGCCGCCTCCGCCTCCGGCCCGGGAACAATGGTGAAACTCTCGGCAAAAGCTGGCCCCGCCATCAAAACCGCAACGCCCATCCATGCCCGCATTTTCGTCTCCACCCTATTGCAAAAACGGCCAGACACTGTTCAACCCGGCCCAACCCCTTGCGGCTTTCATCTGTCCGAAAATATCCCACGGGGGGGACGCCGGGCTTGCCCGGCGCGGGGGTGTGCAACCCCCCTTTTGTTTAGTTCCCCGCCGATTCCATCTTGCGCCCAGCGATCACACCCTCAAGCCATCCCAGCTTCATCTCGGGCACCGAGGACAGCAAAAGATCGGTGTAATCATCATAGGGCGGGGCCAGAACGTCCGACTTCTGCCCGTAGCGCACGACCTGCCCCTTGAACATCACCGCGATCCGATCGGCAATTGCCCGCACAGTCGCGATATCATGGGTTATGAACAGATAGGCCACCTGCGCCTCGGCCTGCAGGTTCAAGAGCAGCTTCAGGATCCCGTCGGCCACAAGTGGGTCCAGCGCCGAGGTTACCTCATCGCAGATGATCAGCTTTGGCTTGGCCGCCAGCGCCCGCGCGATACAGACCCGCTGTTTTTGCCCGCCCGACAATTCCGCCGGATAACGGTCGATATAGCCCTTGCCCATCTCGATCTGGTCCAGCAATTCTTGGATCCGCTGGCGTTTCGCCTCGCCCTTCAGGCCAAAGTAAAACTCCAAGGGCCGCCCGATGATCGTGCCCACGGTCTGACGCGGGTTCATCGCGGTATCAGCCATCTGATAGATCATCTGCAACTCGCGCAGATCCTCTTTGCTGCGCCCCAGCAGATCCGGGCTCAGCACCCGTCCTGCAAAGGTAATACGCCCCTGCGCGGCCGGAAGCAGCCCGGTGATCACCCGCGCCAGCGTCGATTTGCCCGACCCACTCTCGCCCACGATGGCCAGCGTCTGGCCCGGCGCAAGATCGACAGTCACATTCTTGAGCACATCGAAATCCGTACCCCGATAGCGCGCGGTCACCGAGGCCACGCTTAGCAGCGCCCGCGCTTCGGACTTTTCGGCATGCTCAATCGAGCGGACCGACACCAGCGCGCGGGTATAATCCTCGCGCGGATCGTTGATGATCTGATCTGTGGTGCCGTATTCAACCTTTTTGCCGCCGCGCAGCACAAGGATATGATCCGCGACCTGCGCCACGACCGCCAGATCATGGGTGATGTACAAGGCCGCAACCCCGGTCTGCACGATGGCCAGCTTGATCGCCGCCAGAACCTCGATCTGCGTGGTAACGTCCAGCGCCGTCGTCGGCTCGTCAAAGATCACCAGATCAGGCTTGGGGCACAGCGCCATCGCGGTCATCGCGCGCTGCAATTGCCCGCCCGAAACCTGATGCGGATAGCGGGTGCCAAAGCTTTCGGGCTTGGGCAGGCCCAGCTGGCGGAAAAGATCCACCGCGCGCGCTTCGGCGTCGGACTTGTTCATCAAGCCATGGCTGATCGAGGTTTCGATCACCTGTTCCATGATCCGCCGCGCCGGGTTGAAACTGGCCGCCGCGGATTGGCTGACATAGGTCACCTCGCGTCCGCGCAGGGCGCGCAAACCGGCGGCATCCGCGGTGCGAATCTCGCGGCCGTTCAGCAGGATCTGCCCGCCGGTCAGGCGCACACCGCCACGGCCAAAGGCCATGGCAGACAGGCCGATGGTGGATTTCCCCGCCCCGGACTCGCCGATCAGCCCCAGCACTTTCCCCTTTTCGACGGCGACCGAAACACCATCGACCAGCACAACATGCCGGGGTGGCTCGCCGGGAGGATAAGAGGTCGCCTCGATCCGAAGATCCTTGAACTCAAGCAAAATCTCAGCCACCACGCCCCCCTTTCAGGCTGGTCGTGCGCGACAAGATCCAGTCGGCCACCAGGTTTACCGAAATGGCCAGCGCGGCAATCGCAAAGGCCGGCATCAAGGCGGCGGATTTGCCGTAAACCAGCCCGTCCTTGTTTTCCTTTACCATGCCGCCCCAATCCGCGAGCGGCGGCTGGATGCCAAGGCCGAGGAAGGAAAGGGTCGAGATGAAAAGCACCGCAAAGATGAAGCGCAGCCCAAATTCCGCGACCAGCGGCGACAGCGCGTTGGGCAGGATCTCGCGGAAGATCACCCAGGTTTGCCGCTCGCCGCGCAGCTTGGCGGCCTCTACATAGTCCATCACCGCAATGTCCATCGCCACCGCCCGGCTAAGGCGGAACACGCGCGTGCTGTCCAGAAGGCCGATCACCAGGATCAGCACGGTCAGGTTCAGCGGCAGGACCGACAGGATCACCAGCGCCACGATCAGCGAGGGGATTGCCATCATCAGATCGACGATGCGCGACATGATCTGATCGGCCCAGCCGCCCCGGACCGCCGCCATGAAGCCGAAGAACGAGCCAACCGAAAAGGCCAGAACCGAAGAGGCCAGCGCCACGAAAATCGTGATCTGCCCGCCATAGATCAGCCGCGAAAAGATATCACGGCCGATGGTGTCGGTGCCCAGCCAATGGGTGGCCGATGGCCCTTCCCAGACCCCGCCCGAAGCCTCGGTGATCGAGTAGGGGGCCAGAAACTGCGCGAAAACCGCCAGAAACACAAAAGAAGAGGTCAGGAAGATGCCCAGCATCGCGGAAAATGGCATTTTCATTTTGGGTGCCTCAGGCGCGGATTGGCGCCGATGGAAATCACATCGGCCAGAATATTCAGCCCGATATAGACGGCGGCAAAGATCATGCCCACGGCCTGCACAACCGGCAGATCGCGTTTGGTCACATGATCCACAAGGTATTGGCCGAGCGCATTATATCCAAACACCACCTCGACCACGACCACGCCCACCACCAGATAGGCCAGGTTCAGGATAACCACCGAAACGATCGGCGCGATGGCATTGGGAAAGGCATGGCGCCAGATGACCTGCATCGGCGTCAGGCCCTTCAACTCGGCCGTCTCGATATAGGCCGATTGCATCACGTTCAAAATCGCCGCCCGCGTCATGCGCATCATATGCGCCAGAACCACCATGACCAGAACGATCACCGGCAGCGCCACCGCGTTCAGCTTGGCCCAGAAACTCATGCCCGGAAAGACCATGGCAACTGGTTGAAAGATCGGAAAAACCTGCGTCAGCAGGAAGATGACGAAATAGGCCGCCACAAACTCGGGCAGGCTGATTGTCGTCAGGGTTAACCCCGAGATTACCTTGTCCGGCCAGCGCCCGTTGTAGCGCGCCGCGACCAGCCCAAGGGTAATCGCCAGCGGCACCGAAATCACCGCCGCGCAGCCCGCCAGAAACAGGGTATTGCCGAAACGCTGGCCAATGGCCGTCGCAATATCCACGCCATTGGTCAGCGCCACGCCCAGATCGCCGTGCAGCGCGGCCCAAAGCCAGACGAAATAACGTGTCAGGGCCGGCTCGTTCAGCCCCAGCTTTTCGCGCAGGTTGGCCAGCGACACCTCGGTCGCCGCCTGCCCCAGAATGGCCTGCGCTGTGTCCCCCGGCAGCGCCTCGATGCCCAAAAAGATGACGGCCGAGACCGCCAACAAAAGGACGAGGCCCAGCGCTAGGCGCTGGACCACGAGTTTCAGAACGGGGTGCACTTTGGCCAAAGACTTAGGCCATTACCCAGCAACGGCGCAGAGCCTTGCCGTCCATCAAAGTGCCAGCCGGATTTGAGATCCAGCCGCCGACAGTGTTCGAGCGCGCTTCGACCCAATCGTTGAACATCGGGCAGATCAGGCCGCCATTGTCGCGCAGCATGTTCGCCGCCTGGGAATAGATCCCCTTGCGCTTTGCCGAATCCAGCTCGCCGCGTCCTGCCACCAGGAGCGCGTCAAACGCCGGGTCGCGGTAGGCGGTGTCGTTCCATTCAGCGCTCGACAGATAGGCGGTCGAATACATCTGGTCCTGCACCGGACGGCCGCCCCAATACGAGGCGCAGAAAGGCGCGACGTTCCAGACGTTCGACCAGTAGCCGTCATCGGGCTCCAGCTTGATCGTCAGCGGGATGCCTGCTGCATTGGCCGAGGCCGCGAACAGGTTGGCCGCATCAACCGCGCCCGGGAAAGCGCCCGGAGCGACCTGCAGCACGATGGGCGAGCCATCATGGCCGGACTTCTTATAGAACTCCGCCGCTGCCGCCGGATCGTATTCGCGCTGCGCAATGCTGCTGTCGAACAATGGATAGGCCGCGTTGATCGGGAAGTCGTTGCCCGGCGAGCCCATGCCGCCCAGAACCTTTTCGACCAGCTCAGCCCGGTTGATCCCCAGCTTAAGCGCCATGCGCAGATCGTTGTTGTCAAAAGGAGCCGCATCGCAGCGCATGATGAAAACATAGTGGCCGGGACCCGCTGCGCGCTCGATCGTGACGCCTTCGGTGCCTTTCAGCAGCTCCGCGATCTTTGGATCGACGCGGTTCATCATGTGGATCTGGCCCGATTGCAGGGCAGCCGTCCGCGCGGTGTTGTCGTTGATGACAAAGATTTCCACATTGTCCGCATGGGCGCTTTCGCTGTCCCAGTAGTTCGCATGGCGCTCAAAGGTGTGGCGCACGCCGGGCTCATTCGCGACGATCTTGTAGGCGCCGGTTCCATTGCCGGCGGCCGGATTGTCCACGCCGCCACCCGGCTGGATGACAAGATGGTAGTCCGCCATCAGGAAAGGCAGATCCGCATTCGCCGATTCCAGCGTCAGCGTCACCATGTCGCCTTCGGCCTTCATTTCCTTGATGCCCTTGACGATGCCCTGCGCGCCCGACGCGGCTTCGTCCCCGGTGTGGCGCATCAGCGTGGCCACAACATCCTCAGCCGTCATCGTCTTGCCGTCATGGAATTCAACGCCCTGACGGATCTTGAACATCCACTGCGTCGCATCGGCGTTCGAGGAAACCTCCTCGGCCATGCGCATTTTCAGCTCGCCATTGTCCACGTCGACCAGCATCTCGCCCCAGGTCGAGTTGACCATGAAAGGCACGTCCGAGGCGGCCAGCGCCGGGTCGAGCGAGTTGGTGCTTTCGCCGCCCTGAATGCCCGCAATCAGCGTGCCGCCCTTGACCGGAGTGTCAGCGCGCGCGGCGCTTGCCAGCATGCTGGATGCCAGCACGCTCGAGGCGCCCAAAGCCGCCGCACGCGTGTTGAATTCCCGGCGCGACATCGCGCCTTTGGCAACCATGCTCGCCATTTTGTTTAGTTGATCAGCCATTGTCTTCTCCCATAAGGTCGCAGCGTCCCCTGCGCCGTTTCTTGATTCACCAGTCAATAAAACCCGATTCTTTGGTAAACTAAAGTAGTTTTTTCGCGCCTTGGTAATATTATTGCTCAGACAAAGCGTCTGGCGACCCGATCTTCAAAGCTGCGTTCAAAAATCAGCGCCTCGCCCTCCCAGGCCCGCAGCCGCGCCTTCATCACCAGATGGCTGGGCGTGCCGGTCATCTCGGCCTCGGCAAGCGTGCGCACCTGCCAATCGCCGCGCGACAGCCTTTGCTCCCAGCTGTGCTCGGCGCGGGCACAAAGCGGATCATCCGGATGGATCGCCCAAACCTCATGCATCGTCTCGCCGCTGACCAGACCATGAGCGAGGTTTTCGATATCGCCCCCGTCATCACTGCAGATCAGCGTTACCTGCCCCGAGATCAGATCCGTCTCTATCCGCCGCGCCGCACCGCCCTTTCGCAAGATCCGATGCGCCCAGGGCGTGGCCCGTTCAGACTCCGGCGGCTGCCATTCATCCGCGCTGCCTTGATGAACCGGCAGGTCCAATGCCCCCCCGGTCAGCGTCAAGACCCCCGCCTCAGGCGAAGGCCAGACAAATGGCCAATAAGAATTTGACAGGGCAAGCCGTAGCCGATGCCCGGGCGCCAGCCGGTAGGCCATATCGTCGATCTGCACCGAGACCGTGACCCCTTGCCCCGGCACCATCTGCGCAGGCTGCTCCATGCTATCGCGGTGGCACAGGTTCAGCATCCCATGCGCGATCCGCACGCTCGCCCCATCCGGCCCCACGTCACAAAGCCGCGCCACGACAAAGCCCAAAGGATTGTCACTCGACAGACGCAACTGCAGCCGCGCCCCGCCCAACAGATCCATCGCATCCGTCAACGGGCCTGTGTCAAAACACACCGACATCGCATCATCGCCGCGCTGATCCCCCGGCATCTCCGCATTCAGCCCCATCGGAAAAAACTCGCCCGTATGCATCCCCAAATGCTGCGGCGTGGCAATCTTGACCGCCATCTCCCCTTCATCTTGACCCAAATATCCTCGGGGGCCCGGGGGTGGAAAACCCCCGGCCTTAGATGCCGCAAAACCCAAATTCAAAACCTGCCGCGTCACCCGCGCCGAGGGCCAAACGGCCTCCGCCACCCAATGCCCCGCCCGGTGTTTGGCACTCGCATCCGGGGCCGCAGAGTGCATCATATAGGCCCGATACGCCGGATCCCCCTCTGCCCCATTCTGAATGCCCTTCAACCAGCGGTCCCACCAGCGCAGCGCCAGTTGCAAAAATCCGATCGCCGGCCCCGGCACCGCCGTATGCGGATATTGGTGCACCCAAGGCCCAACGATCCCCTTGGCAGGCGCGGGAACATTGGCCGCCAATTCCCCGACCGCGTTCATGTAATTGTCAGCCCAGCCGCCAAAGGCGAGCACCGGAACCGTTATGCGGGAATAGTCCTCGCTGACCGAGCCATGCTTCCAATAATCGCCCTTTTCCTGCAATGCCGCCCAGCGCGGCGCCAACCAAGGCTCCGCCTCCAGCCGCTTCAACCACTCCTCGCGCCAGTCGGCCCGCAGCATGGGGTCCGGCGGGCGACTGGAGTAAGACAGCATCACCGCCCCCCAGCCAAAATTCTCGCCGAGCAGACAGCCGCCCCGGTAATGGATATCCGAAGCAAACCGGTCCGTCGTCGAGCAGACCGTGATCACAGCCTTCAACGCGGGCGGCTGCAAAAACGCCGTCTGCAGGCAGTTGAACCCGCCCCAGCTCTTGCCCATCATCCCCACCGCGCCCGTGCACCAGTCCTGCGCGCCAAGCCAGGCAATCACCTCGCAGGCATCGCTCAGCTCCTGCTCAGTATATTCATCCGCCATCAGCCCGTCGCTGTCGCCATTGCCGCGCATATCGACCCGAACAGTCGCATAGCCATGCCCGGCCACATAAGGATGCATCATCTCATCGCGCGGCGTGGTGCCGTCACGCTTTCGATAGGGGATGTATTCCAGAACCGCCGGCACCGGATTGCTTGCCGCACCTTCCGGCATCCAGACCCGCGCCGACAGGCGGCAGCCGTCCAAAAGGACGATACCCATATCTTCGGTCTCGACAATCTTGCAGGGGAAGTCCTTAATCGTCTTCATCTCATCTCTCCCCCAAGGCTCCGCTTATTCCTCCTCAATCCGGCCCAAATACGCAAAGGGAAAACGGCGTTTTGCAGCCAAAAGCGACGCCGGCCCCCGCCCATCCCAACCGGCCCTTGTGAGCGCGCGCTTCCGCCGACTATGTTGCCCCCTAAGCCGCCTGAGGAGAGCATGATGACCGCCAAACGCCCCAATATCCTGATCCTGATGGTCGATCAGCTGACCGGTACGCTGTTCCCCGATGGCCCGGCCGAGTTTCTGCATACGCCCAACCTGCGCCGCCTTGCCGCCGCCTCAACGCGCTTTGCCAATAGCTATACCGCATCGCCACTCTGCGCGCCGGCCCGCGCTGCCTTCATGTCGGGCCAATTGCCACGCCGCACCCGCGTTTATGACAATGCCGCCGAATTTGCCTCGGATATTCCCACCTATGCACACCATTTGCGCCGCGCAGGGTACCAGACGGCGCTGTCGGGCAAGATGCATTTCGTCGGCCCCGACCAGATGCACGGCTTTGAGCAGCGCCTGACCACCGATATCTACCCCGCCGATTTCGGCTGGACGCCCGATTACCGCAAACCTGGGCAGCGGATCGACTGGTGGTACCACAACCTCGGCTCGGTCACCGGCGCGGGCGTGGCCGAGATCACCAACCAGCTGGAATATGACGATGACGTCGCCCATCAGGCCTGCCAGAAACTCTATGATCTGTCGCGCGGCACCGACCCTCGCCCGTGGTGCCTGACCGCCTCGTTTACCCATCCGCACGATCCCTTCGTCGCCCGCCGCAAATACTGGGACCTTTACGAAGGCCACCCCGAACTGACCCCGCCCGACCCCGTCCCCTACGACGCCCAAGACCCCCATTCCAAACGCCTGCTCGACGCCTGCGACTGGAAGGGTCTTGAGGTGCAGCCGCATCATATCTCCCGCGCGCGTCAGGGCTATTTCGCAAATATTTCTTATGTCGATGACAAGATCGGCGAGATCCTGGATGTGCTGGAGGCCACAAGGCAGGAAGCGATCATCGTTTTTCTCTCCGATCATGGCGAGATGCTGGGCCGCCGTGGTCTGTGGTTCAAGATGAACTTTTTCGAAGGCGCTGCGCGGGTTCCGCTGATGGTTTCGGTCCCCGGTCAGGCGGGCGCCTTGGTCAGCGATCCGGTCTCAACCATCGACATTCTGCCCACGATCTGCGCGCTGGCCGGCGTGGACATGGCCGAAGTCATGCCTTGGACCGATGGGATAAGCCTAGTGCCCCAGATGCAGGGCGAAAGCCGCCGTGCGCCCGTCGCGATGGAATACGCAGCCGAAGGCTCGATCACCCCAATGATCGCGCTGCGCGAAGGAGCGTGGAAATACATCCGCTGCCCGGCTGACCCCGATCAACTTTTCGACCTCGCGAATGATCCGCAGGAAACCACCAATCTCGCCGCCGACCCCCGCGCTGCCGAAGTCCTCGCCCATTTCCAACTGATGGCCGACACGCGCTGGGATCTTGTCGCCTATGACGCCGAAGTGCGCGCCAGTCAGGCCCGCCGATGGGTGGTTTACGAGGCCCTGCGCAACGGCGCCTACTACCCTTGGGACTACCAGCCGCTCCGCGCCGCCTCGGAACGCTACATGCGCAACCATCTGGATCTGAACACCCTTGAAGACAGCAAACGCTTTCCGCGCGGCGAATAGGCCCCGCGCAAAGTGGCTTGACTCGCGCCCGCAACCTGTTGCCCAATATTCCGGTCTCTGACATTTGAACCGGGATTTATCATACTGCCGATCGCGCTTTTGCTTCTGGGCGGATTGTTCTTGGCCCTCGCCCTGCCGGATGGCAGCGATGATGAGGTCGAGGAAGAAGAAAACCCGCCGATTGAAGGCGACGACACCGATAATGCGCTGATGGGCACCGAGGGGGATTACGATATCCTTGGCTATTCCGGCAATGACCGCCTTGACGGCGAAGGCGGCAACGATCTGCTCGAGGGC
>CAIYZT010000432.1 GCA_903930735.1 uncultured Paracoccaceae bacterium
CTACTTCCGCACCACGGACGTGACCGGCACGGTTGAGCTGCCCGAAGGCACCGAAATGGTGATGCCGGGCGACAACCTGAAGTTCAACGTCTCGCTGATCGCTCCGATCGCGATGGAAGAAAAACTGCGCTTCGCCATCCGTGAAGGCGGCCGCACCGTCGGTGCAGGCGTCGTCTCGAAAATCCTGGCGTAATCAACTCCCGGCGCGCCCTCAAAAGGTGCGCCGTTCCCTGTCAATAATGTGAACCTATGGGCCGGGCCATTGCTCCGTCTACGTTCAAGAGGAAGAACAAATGCAAGGTCAAACCATTCGCATTCGGCTGAAAGCCTTCGATTACCGTGTACTGGATGCCAGCACCGCGGAAATCGTCAGCACCGCGAAACGGACCGGCGCTACTGTGCGCGGCCCGATTCCCCTGCCGAACAAGATCGAGAAATTCACCGTTCTGCGCGGCCCGCACATCGACAAGAAGTCGCGCGACCAGTGGGAAATCCGGACGCACAAGCGTCTTCTCGACATCGTCGACCCAACCCCGCAGACCGTGGACGCGCTGATGAAGCTCGATCTCGCTGCCGGCGTTGATGTCGAAATCAAAGTGTAAGGAGCAAACAAGATGCGCTCTGGAGTTATTGCAAAGAAGCTCGGCATGACCCGGCTTTTCCTCGCGGACGGCCGCCAAGTTCCTGTGACCGTTCTTCAACTGGACAGCCTGCAGGTTGTAGCGCAGCGCACCGCTGACAAGGACGGCTATAACGCCGTTCAGCTGGGTGCTGGCACGGCCAAGGCGAAACGCACGACGGCGGCGCAGCGCGGTCACTTTGCCAAGGCAAACGTGGCCCCCAAGCGCAAGATCGCGGAATTCCGCGTCACGCCCGATTGCATGATCGACGTGGGCGCTGAAATCACTGCCGAACACTACCTGGCGGGTCAATTCGTTGACGTCGCCGGTACAACCAACGGCAAGGGTTTTCAGGGCGCTATGAAGCGTCACAACTTTGGTGGTCTTCGCGCCTCGCACGGTGTTTCCGTGTCGCACCGTTCGCACGGTTCGACCGGCCAGTGCCAGGACCCCGGCAAGGTGTTCAAAGGCAAGAAAATGGCAGGCCATATGGGCGCGGTCCGCGTGACCACCCAGAACCTGCAAGTTGTGCGCACCGACGCAGAGCGCGGCCTGATCATGATCAAGGGCGCTGTCCCGGGATCCGCTGGTGGCTGGGTGACTGTCAAGGACGCCGTGAAAAAGCCCGCTATGGCCGATGTGCCCACGCCGGCTGCGGTCCGTATGGCCGTTGGAGGTGAAGCATGAAACTTGATGTCATCACGCTTGACGGCGACAAGGCCGGCACGATCGATCTGAACGAAGCGCTTTTCGGCCTCGAGCCGCGCGCCGACATTCTGCACCGCGTTGTGCGCTGGCAGCGGGCCAAGGCTCAGGCCGGTACGCACTCGGTGCTGACGCGCGCCGAAGTGTCTTACTCGACCAAAAAGATCTATCGCCAAAAGGGCACCGGCGGTGCGCGCCACGGCTCCAAGAAGGCGCCGATCTTTCGGCACGGCGGTGTTGTAAAGGGTCCGACCCCGCGCAGCCATGCCCATGATCTGCCCAAGAAGTTCCGCGCGCTCGGCCTGCGCCATGCGTTGTCGGCCAAGTTCAAGGCGGGCGAGCTTGTTATCCTGGACGCGGCATCGCTTGCCATGGCCAAGACCGGCATGCTGGCCAAGACCCTGTCCGAGCGCGGCTGGAAGCGCGTGCTGATCATCGATGGCACGGTTGACGCGAATTTCGCGCTTGCTGCTCGCAATATCGAAGGCATCGATATTCTGCCGACGATGGGCGCTAACGTCTATGACATCCTGAAGCGTGACACCTTGGTGATCACCAAAGCTGGGATCGAAGCACTGGAGGCCCGTCTTAAATGAACGCGAAACCCGAACATTACGACCTGATCAAGAAGCCGATCATCACCGAAAAGGCCACCATGGCCTCTGAGGCCGGTGCCGTGGTTTTCCAGGTTGCCATGGATGCGACCAAGCCGATGATCAAAGAGGCCGTTGAGGCGATCTTTGGCGTCAAAGTGAAAGCGGTCAACACCACGATCACCAAGGGCAAATCCAAAAAGTTCCGCGGCCGTCAGGGCGAGCGGAGCGACAAGAAAAAAGCTTATGTCATGCTGGAAGCCGGGAACACTATCGACGTCTCCACGGGCCTCTGATACTAAGCGCGGAATCTCACGGCCCCGGCTTTCCGGGGTCGTGGAATTTTTGAAGAATCGAAGCGAAAACATTGGGATTTTTGCCCGGAAAACGCTTCTTACGCCGGGGATCTTCGGAGCCCTATAACCTGGGTCAAGCAGGACCCAATAGCTGACGGAAGACAGAGAACATGGCACTTAAGTCGTACAAACCGACGACGCCAGGCCAACGTGGGTTGGTTCTGATCGACCGTTCGGAGCTGTGGAAAGGCCGCCCGGTCAAAGCCCTCACTGAAGGCTTGATCGGAACTGGTGGCCGGAACAACACCGGACGTATCACGATGTGGCACAAGGGCGGCGGCGCAAAGCGTCTGTACCGCATTGTGGATTTCAAGCGTCGCAAGTGGGATATGCCCGCGGTCGTCGAGCGGATCGAATACGATCCGAACCGCACCGCGTTCATCGCGCTTGTGAAATACTCGGATGGCGAGGTGGCCTATATCCTGGCGCCGCAGCGTCTGGCGATTGGGGATAGCGTCGTTGCTGGCGCAAAGACTGACGTCAAGCCAGGCAACGCGATGCCGTTCTCGGGCATGCCGATCGGTACGATCGTGCACAACGTTGAATTGAAGCCCGGCAAAGGCGGCCAATTGGCCCGCGCTGCAGGCACCTACGCGCAGTTCGTCGGTCGTGACGGCTCCTACGCGCAGATCCGCTTGTCCTCTGGCGAACTGCGTATGGTCCGGCAAGAATGCATGGCCACCATCGGTGCTGTGTCGAACCCCGACAACTCCAACCAAAACCTCGGCAAGGCCGGCCGCCGCCGTCACATGGGCATCCGTCCGACGGTTCGCGGTGTTGCAATGAACCCGATCGATCACCCGCATGGCGGCGGCGAAGGCCGCACCTCTGGTGGCCGTCACCCCGTTACACCGTGGGGCAAAGGGACCAAGGGCAACAAGACCCGGTCGAACAAGAAGACGGACCAGTATATTGTCCGCTCGCGTCATTCGAAGAAAGGGCGCTAATCCATGGCACGTTCTATCTGGAAAGGCCCCTTCGTCGATGGCTATCTGCTGAAAAAAGCAGAAGTTTCGCGCGCTTCGGGCAAGAACGAAGTGATCAAGATCTGGTCGCGTCGCTCCACCATCCTTCCGCAGTTTGTGGGTCTGACTTTTGGCGTTTATAACGGCAAAAAGCACATCCCGGTTGCGGTGTCCGAAGAAATGATCGGCCAGAAGTTCGGTGAATATTCGCCGACGCGGACCTATTATGGTCACGCAGCCGACAAAAAAGCGAAACGGAAGTAAGCCATGGGAACCGAAAAGAATCCGCGTCGGGTTGCCGACAACGAGGCGATGGCCGTGGCTCGTATGCTCCGCACCAGCCCGCAGAAACTCAACCTTGTTGCGGGCCTGATCCGCGGCAAGACCGTGGCAAAGGCTTTGGCCGATCTGACCTTCTCCAAGCGCCGTATCGCGGGCGAAGTGAAGAAAGTCCTGCAGTCTGCGATCGCTAACGCTGAAAATAACCATGGCCTGGACGTAGACAGCCTTGTCGTCGCCGAAGCCTGGGTTGGCAAAAACCTGGTGATGAAGCGCGGCCGTCCGCGTGCTCGGGGCCGGTTTGGCAAGATCATGAAGCCGTTCAGCGAAATCACCATCAAGGTGCGTCAAGTCGGGGAGTCTGCATAATGGGTCAGAAGGTTAACCCCATCGGGATGCGTCTGCAGGTCAACCGTACCTGGGACAGCCGCTGGTTTGCGGAGTCGAAAGACTACGGCAATCTGCTGCTGGAAGACCTGCGCATGCGCGAGTTCATCCACGAAGATTGCAAGCAGGCTGGCATCAGCCGTGTGATCATCGAACGTCCGCACAAAAAGTGCCGCGTGACGATCTATACCGCCCGTCCGGGCGTGATCATCGGCAAAAAAGGCGCGGATATCGAGACGCTTCGCAAGAAGCTGACCGTGTTCACCAAGTCCGAACTGCACCTGAACATCGTCGAAGTGCGCAAGCCCGAGATTGATGCTCAGCTGGTCGCAGAATCGATCGCCCAGCAGATGGAGCGCCGGGTTTCTTTCCGCCGCGCCATGAAGCGCGGCGTTCAGAACGCGATGCGCATGGGGGCGCTCGGGATCCGGGTCAATGTCGCCGGCCGTCTTGGCGGCGCCGAGATTGCCCGTACCGAATGGTACCGCGAAGGCCGCGTGCCGCTGCACACCCTGCGTGCGGACATCGACTATGCCCTGTCCGAAGCCATGACCGCCTATGGGATCATTGGCGTGAAAGTCTGGATCTTCAAAGGCGAAATCCTTGAGCATGATCCGCAGGCCCATGATCGCCGGTTGGCCGAAGCTGCAGACGGCCCCGCGCCGCGCCAGCCTCGCCGCGACCGCGAACGCGCGTAAGGAGCTTTAGAAATGTTGCAACCAAAGCGCACTAAATTCCGCAAGATGCACAAGGGCCGTATCCACGGCGAAGCAAAAGGCGGTTTCCTGCTGAACTTCGGCTCCTTCGCCCTGAAGGCGACCGAGCCGGAGCGTGTCACCGCCCGCCAGATCGAAGCGGCCCGCCGCGCGATCACCCGCTGCATGAAGCGTCAGGGCCGTGTATGGATCCGGATTTTCCCTGACGTTCCGGTATCGGCCAAGCCGATCGAAGTTCGTATGGGTAAGGGCAAGGGCGGCACCGACTATTGGGCAGCCAAGGTCAAGCCGGGCCGTATCCTGTTCGAAATTGACGGCGTCTCCGAAGAAATCGCCCGCGAAGCTCTGCGCCTCGGCGCGATGAAGCTGCCGGTGACCACCCGGGTCGTCGTGAAGGAAGACTGGTAGGCTCGCGCCATCGCGAGCAGTGCGGTGTAGCGAATTTCCCTGAAATTTGCGGGCCGTCACCTAGAAAAATATCAGACCCCTCGCTGGAAACAGCGAGGGGTTTTGCGTTTGCGGCCCCGCTGCCCGAAAGACTTGCGCCATAGGGACAGTTGTGGGAGGGGGAGGGTTAGATTCCCAGCACCCGGAACCCCCGTCATGGCCGATATCGTCAACCTCTTCGTCACCCGCCTCTACCGCGCCGCGCTGAATGATCTGGCCAAGAAAAAGGTCGATTATGCCGAGCTTGAGGACGCCTGCCTTGGCATTGCAGAGGATGACGAGGCCGGGCAGAACTGGTGCGAAAAGCAGGGCTATCCCGGCTATACCTCCTATGCCTCGCTGAACGATCTGCCCTGGCGCTCGCCCATATTCGCCGATCTGGTAAAGGCTTTGGACAAGCATGTGGCGGCTTTCGTCAAGGACATGGGCTTTGATCTGCAGGGCAAAAAGCTGAAATGTGATAGCATCTGGATCAACATCCTGCCTCAGGGCGGCATGCATGCCAGCCATATCCACACCCATTCGGTGATCTCGGGCACCACCTACGTCGCCATGCCCAAAGGCGCCTCGGCCCTGAAACTCGAAGACCCCCGCCTGCCGATGATGATGACGGCCCCGCTGGTGGAGAAGAAGGCCGCACAGGAATTGCAGCGGTTTGTCTATGTAAAGCCTGTCGTGGGCGAGGTGCTGCTGTGGGAAAGCTGGCTGCGCCACGAGGTGCCGATGAACATGGCGGAAGATGACCGGATTTCGGTGAGTTTCAATTATGGCTGGGCGTGAGGAAAACCTTGGCCTACCGATCAGATTGGACGACCTTAAATTGTAAACCATTAATAGAATAGGAATGTGCCGATGTTCTTCACCAAAGCGGGCTCTATACTGGCCTGGCTAATTTTTGTTCCTAGTGTCGTTTGCTATACAGTCATTCAGGTTGCAGCAATTTCCGGAAAACTGCCCGACCTCGCCGAAGCAATGGGACCTAGGTTTTTGGCATCATCCGGAACTTTTTTCGAGGGAATCGCGATCGGAGTGGCTTTTGGTATCGCGTCGGAGATCAGCAGGACAGTCGCGGCCAAAGACTGACACATCGCTATGTTCTAGGCACACTCGCTACATCTTCCCCCTTGCCCCGCCTTCCCCCATCCCCTATACGGCCCCATCCAGCGATTGCGGGCATCCAGCGAATCGTTGGTTTAGTATTTATCCACCGGGTCAACGGTTACCCTCGGGGCCGTCTGGTGACTGAAAAGGAGATGGCGCATGAACGCCAAGGAACTGTTGGGGCAAACCCCCGATCAGCTGCGGGATTCTCTCGTGGCACTCAAGAAGGAAGCGTTCAATCTGCGCTTTCAACAAGCGACCAATCAGCTGGAAAACACGGCCCGCATGCGCAACGTCCGCAAGGATGTCGCGCGCATCAAGACCGTGCTTGTCCAAAAAGCTGCTGAAGCTGCGAAATAAGAGGGAACAGCCATGCCGAAACGTACTCTTCAGGGTGTTGTGACCTCCGACAAGAACGAGCAGACCATCACGGTTCTGGTCGAGCGTCGCTTCAAGCACCCGCTGCTGCAAAAAACCGTCCGCAAGTCCAAGAAGTACCGGGCTCACGACGAGAACAACGCGTTCAAGATCGGGCAGACCGTGCGCATCGAAGAATGTGCGCCGATTTCCAAAACCAAGCGTTGGACGGTTGTGACGGAAGCCAAGGCGACCGTCTGAACCCCATAACGACAATCGAAACCCTGGGCTGCGTGCCCAAAGGTCGGGAGAAACCAAATGATCCAGATGCAGACGAATCTGGATGTAGCTGACAACTCAGGCGCTCGCCGAGTTCAGTGCATCAAGGTTCTTGGCGGTTCGCACCGCCGTTATGCTTCCGTGGGTGACATCATCGTGGTGTCGGTCAAGGAAGCCATTCCCAAAGGCCGTGTGAAGAAAGGCGACGTCCGCAAGGCCGTTGTTGTTCGCACCGCCAAGGAAGTTCGCCGCGAAGATGGCACCGCCATCCGTTTTGACCGCAACGCTGCCGTTATCCTGAACAATCAGGGCGAACCGGTCGGCACGCGTATCTTCGGACCCGTGGTGCGCGAATTGCGCGCGAAGAATTTCATGAAGATCATCTCGCTCGCGCCGGAGGTGCTGTAATGGCTGCTAAACTCCGCAAGGGCGACAAGGTCGTGCTGCTGGCCGGCAAGGACAAGGGCAAAGAGGGCGAAATCCTCTCGGTGTCCCCGACCGCTTGCAAGGCCATCGTGGACGGCGCCAATATGGCCATCCGCCACACCAAACAATCCGCGTCCACGCAAGGCGGCCGTATTGCCAAGGCAATGCCGATCGACCTGTCGAACCTGGCGCTGATCGATGCAAACGGCAAGGCAACCCGTGTCGGCTTCCGCATGGAAGAGGGCAAGAAGGTTCGTTTCGCCAAGACCACCGGGGAGGCGATCTGATGCTTGACCAAGCCGCCTACACGCCGCGCCTGAAGTCTGAGTTCCAGACCAAGATCAAGGCCGCGATGAAAGAAGAATTCGCTTACAAGAACGTGATGCAGATCCCCCGTTTGGACAAGATCGTCCTGAACATGGGTGTCGGCGAGGCCGTCAAGGACACCAAGAAGGTGAAGCAGGCAGCCGAAGAACTCAGCCAGATTGCAGGCCAAAAAGCGGTCATCACCCATGCGAAAAAGTCGATTGCCGGCTTTCGCGTTCGGGAACTGATGCCGCTGGGCTGCAAGGTTACCTTGCGCGGCGACAAGATGTACGAATTCCTGGACCGCCTGATCAACGTGGCTCTGCCGCGTGTCCGCGACTTCCGCGGAGTGAAGGGTTCGTCCTTTGACGGCCACGGCAACTACGCCATGGGCCTGAAGGAACAGATCGTCTTTACCGAGATCAACTTCGACAAAGTCGACGAAGTTCTGGGCATGGACATCATCATCTGCACCACGGCGAAAACCGATGCAGAAGCCAAGGCGCTGTTGAAGCATTTCAACATGCCTTTCACATCTTAATCGCGAGGAACCTCAGATATGGCTAAAAAATCCATGGTGAACCGCGAAGTGAAGCGGGCAAAGCTGGTGAAGCAGTATGCTTCCAAGCGTGCCGCGCTGAAAGTGGTGATCACCGACCAGACCAAGCCGATCGAGCTGCGCTTTAAAGCGACGCAAGCATTGGCTGCACTGCCCCGCAACTCCTCCGCCACTCGGCTGCACAATCGCTGCCAGTTGACGGGTCGTCCGCATGCGTTCTATCGCAAGCTCAAACTCTCGCGGATCATGCTGCGCGAACTGGCCTCCTTCGGTCAGATCCCCGGCATGGTTAAGTCGAGCTGGTAAGGAGCACAGGCAATGATGATGAACGATCCGATCGGCGATATGCTGACACGCATCCGCAACAGCCAGATGCGCGGCAAATCCACCGTGATGACCCCCGCTTCGACGATGCGCGCCCGCGTTCTGGACGTGCTCTTGTCCGAGGGCTACATCCGCGGCTACGAGAAAAAGCCCACCGACAACGGCCAGGGCGAATTTGTGATCAGCCTCAAGTACTACGAAGGCACCCCTGTGATCCGCGAAATCAAGCGCGTATCCAAGCCGGGCCGCCGTGTGTACATGGGCGTCAAGGATATCCCTACGGTCCGCAATGGCCTGGGTGTGTCTATCGTTTCGACGCCTAAAGGCGTTATGTCGGATGCAAATGCACGCGCGGCCAATGTTGGCGGCGAAGTGCTTTGCACCGTATTCTAAGGAGGGTCTGATGTCTCGTATTGGCAAAAAACCCGTCGCTCTGGTTCCAGGCGTTTCCGCCTCAATCACCGGGCAAACCATCGAAGTGAAGGGTCCGAAAGGCACCCGCAGCTTTACCGCTGGCGACGACGTCACGCTGACGATCGACGCTGAGACCGTCAAGGTGACCCCGCGCGGGTCGTCCAAGCGGGCCCGTCAGCAGTGGGGCATGTCGCGCTCGATGATCCAGAACCTGGTTACCGGCGTGACTGTCGGTTTCCGCAAGGAAATGGAAATTCAAGGCGTTGGCTATCGTGCGGCCATCACCGGCAATGTGTTGAAGCTGTCTCTTGGTTATAGCCATGAGGTCAACTTTGAACCACCCGCCGGCGTGACCGTCACGGCACCAAAGCAAACCGAAATCATTGTGGAAGGCATTGATCAACAGCTTGTTGGTCAGGTCGCCGCGAACATCCGCGAGTGGAAAAAGCCGGAGCCCTACAAGGGCAAGGGCATCCGCTACAAGGGTGAGTTCGTGTTCCGCAAAGAAGGCAAGAAGAAGTAAGGGAGCAAATCATGGCGAACACAAAAAGAGATTTGTTCCTGAAACGGCGCATGCGCGTTCGGAACAAGATCAAGGCGACCTCGCATGGGCGCCTGCGTCTGTCGGTCCATCGCTCGTCCAAAAACATCTCGGTCCAGTTGATCGACGACGTCAAGGGCGTGACGATTGCGGCGGCTTCGACGATGGAAAAAGAGTTCGGCGTTGTGGGCAAGAACAACGTCGAAGCGGCGGCCAAAATCGGCACAGCCATTGCGGAGCGGGCTCTCAAGGCTGGCGTCGAAGTGTGCTATTTCGATCGTGGCGGTTTCCTGTTTCACGGCAAGATCAAGGCTTTGGCCGAGGCTGCACGTGAAGGCGGCTTGAAGTTCTAAATCAACAGCGGGCGGCGTTAGCGCCGCCCCGATGATCCGGGGGTCCTGCACCATAGGTGCGCCCACCAAGATTGGCTCAATCGGCGCAGGCTGCGCCAGCTAAAAAGGATTGCCTCATGGCAGAACGTGACAATCGTCGGGACAGCCGTGGGGGCAATGACCGCCGCGACAACCGTCCCGAAGAGACGCCGGAATTTGCTGACCGTCTGGTCGCCATCAACCGCGTGTCCAAAACCGTCAAAGGCGGCAAGCGCTTTGGCTTTGCAGCTCTCGTCGTTGTGGGTGACCAGCGCGGCCGCGTTGGCTTTGGCAAGGGCAAGGCCAAAGAAGTGCCCGAGGCGATCCGAAAGGCGACCGAGCAGGCCAAGCGCCAGCTTATTCGTGTGCCGCTGAAGGACGCGCGTACCCTGCACCACGATATGGAAGGCCGTCATGGCGCCGGTAAAGTGGTGATGCGGGCAGCCGTCGCAGGTACCGGGATCATCGCCGGTGGTCCGATGCGTGCCGTTTTTGAAATGCTGGGTCTGCAGGATGTTGTTGCGAAGTCGATCGGCTCGCAGAACCCCTACAACATGATCCGGGCAACCATTGACGGGCTCAAGCAGGAATTCTCTCCTCGTCAGGTCGCGGCTCGCCGTGGCAAGAAAGTGGCTGAGATCCTGAACAAGCCCGCCGCTGAAGTCGTGGAGGCCTGATCATGGCAAAGAAGCCCGAAGTCGCAGTTGCTGCGCCCGCCGCACGCAAAACCATCGTGGTCAAGCAGGTGGCTTCTGCCGCCCGCCGCCCCGACAAGCAGACCCGCACCCTGATCGGTCTGGGCCTGAACAAGATGAACCGTACCCGCGAGCTGGAAGATACGCCTTCCGTGCGCGGCATGGTCAACAAGATCTCGCATCTTGTGACGATCATCGAAGAGCGCGGCTAGTCCTTCACCCTTTCTTGCACAAAAGCCCTGCCGAAAGGTGGGGTTTTTTGCATTTTGACAGTTCAATACTAAGCTCTTTACCTAGTTCGCCCTGAACACCCTGCATCTCATTGATTTTACGTGAGATCACTTCGGTTTTGCTCGCTGTTTGCTGCAAGGTTTCGTATGATTTCCTTCAGAACCCTGCAATTTTGGTTTGCCA
>CAIYZT010000433.1 GCA_903930735.1 uncultured Paracoccaceae bacterium
CAAATCGGCGTCGTGCCGACTATGGGCGCGCTGCATGAAGGGCATTTGTCGCTGGCCCGCGCGGCCAAGAAAGACTGCCAAAGGGTCGTGACCACAATCTTCGTCAATCCGATGCAATTCAACAATCCCGATGATCTGAAGCAATACCCGCGCTCCGAGGCCGCCGATGTGACGCTGCTGGCAACGGTCGGGGTGGATGTGGTTTTCATCCCGCAGCCGGACGAGGTCTATCCCAGCGGCTTTGCCACCACGGTTTCGGTCGGTGGCGTGTCCGAGCCTTTGGAGGGGCGGATGCGTCCGGGGCATTTTGACGGCGTGGCGACCGTGGTGACCAAGCTTTTCGGCATGACCGAGGCGCAGCACGGCTATTTTGGCCAAAAGGACTGGCAGCAATTGCAGGTGGTTCGGGCCTTGGTCCGCGATCTGAACCTGCCGGTGACGGTGGTCGGCTGCGAGACGATCCGCGATCCTGACGGGCTGGCGATGTCTTCGCGCAATGCCCGGCTGACGCCCCAAGGGCGGGCAAAGGCCGGGGTGCTTTTTGCCGCGCTGACGACCGCCGCGACCGATATCCGCGCCGGGCAATCGGACCGAATGGCGATCCGCGAAGCCGCTGAAGCGGTGCGCGCCGCCGGTTTTGAGCGGGTGGAATACATCGAACTACGCGATGCAAGAACGCTGATGCCCTCAGACGATCCGCGCCGCCCGCGCCGTATGCTGGCGGCGGCATGGTTGGACGGGGTGCGGCTGATCGACAATATTCCGGTCTAGGGCAGGAGGTCGGCGTTTTCGCGCGCTGTTAGCGGCAGCCGAAAGGCCAGTGGGATCGTCAAAAGTCCGATCACCGCGCCGGTCCAGACCAGAACCGGCAGGGGCAGCCATAGCGCCAGAATCGCGGCCAGAACCGTGCCTGCGAGCAGCGCCGTCTGAGAGATCAGCTGAAAGCTGGCGTTGATCCGGCCCAAAACCTCGGGCGGTGCGGCGCGCTGGCGCAGGCTGAGCGCGAGGATGGCGAAGGTCACCAGGGCCGCGTCGCCGACAAGTTGCCCCGCGATCAGCAGCCAGACCGCCGCGTCTGGAAAATGGATCGCGAGCGGGATGCACAGGGACACCAGCCGCCCGACGATCAAAGAGGCCTGCAAGGCGCGCGCCTCGCCCAGGCGGTTTTCGAGGGGGCCCGTCGCCAAGGTTCCCAAGAAGGCGCCTATCCCGCCGATGCCAATTATCAACCCGATCATTGCCGGGCTGATGCCCAAAAGACTGATCGCGATCACCAGATAAAAGGCCATCAGAAATCCGGCAGCCAGCGCATCGAGCAGTTCGATAGACAGCAGCGGCGCCAAGGCAGGATGGTTGCGGCAGCGCTGAAATCCCACTTTGGCATCGGCGAATAGCGAGGCGGCCTCGGGCTCGGTGCTGGGGGTCTCGGGTGTTTTGATCTTGGACAGCAGGGCCGCCGACCAAAGGTAGCTGACCGCGTCGAACACCAGCGCCAGCGGCGCGCCGATGAGCTGCACCAGAACCCCGCCGAGCCAGGGGCCGATGCCCTCGGCCACCGCATCGGAGGCGACGAGTTTGGAATTGGCATCGGTCAGCGCTTCGGGGGGCAAAAGGGCCGGCAGATAGGTGTTGTCGACGATTGCAAACAACGTGCTGGCGGCCCCCATGCCAAAGGCGACAAGATAGAGTTGCCAGATCTGGACCAGATCGAAACCGGCAAGCAGCGGAATTGTCAGGATCAGCGCGGCGCGGAACAGATCGGCGCGGATCAGCAGCGGCCTTTTGGCCCGGCGGTCCGCAAGCCCGCCCGCGAACAGGCTGACAAACAGCCCCGGCGTAAACTCGCAAGCGGCAAGAATCGCGATCTGGCTCGGGCTCGCCTCTACCATCAGGAGGGCCAGCATAGGCAGGACGGTGCGCGTAATGCGCGAGCCGATGGCGCTGCCGAACTGCGCCGCCCAAAGCCGCAAAAAGTCTGGGTGCCGCCAAAGGTTAACAGAACGCGGCATGGCAGGCGGCCTTTCAGAATGAAAAAAGCGGGCGATCCGGGATCGCCCGCCTTGTGTCTTACCCGCGCCGGTTGGGCGCGAAAACCACTACGCCAGGATTTTCGAGACGACGCCTGCACCGACGGTGCGGCCGCCTTCGCGGATGGCGAAGCGCAGTTTTTCTTCCATCGCGATCGGAGCGATCAGCGAGACGTTGAACTTCAGGTTGTCGCCCGGCATCACCATTTCGGTGCCTTCGGGCAGCTCAACCGTGCCGGTCACGTCCGTGGTGCGGAAGTAG
>CAIYZT010000434.1 GCA_903930735.1 uncultured Paracoccaceae bacterium
CCAAGTGGCCACTTATGACGAGTTTGGACAGAAGGCTGCGTCGATGGTCCTGGCGCCCCAAGCCCAGGAGGCCTTCGCCATCGACAAAGAAACGGCCACCACCCGTGACGATTACGGCCACACCGAATTTGGACAAAGCTGCCTCATGGCCCGCCGCCTCGTAGAAAATGGAGTGCGTTTTGTCACCGTGAATTATGCCGGTTGGGATCACCATGCCGACATCTTTAAAGGTCTCGACGCGAAACTGCCGGAGTTCGACCAGGGGTTTTCCGCCCTTATCCGCGATATGGACCAGCGCGGTCTTCTCGCCGATACCTTGGTCGTCTGCATGGGCGAGTTTGGCCGTACGCCCAAGGTTAATGACAAAGGCGGTCGTGATCATTGGGGCCGCGCTGGTAGCCTGATCTTCGCCGGGGCCGGGGTGCACCGTGGACTGGTGCTAGGTTCCACGGACAAAAACGGGGCCTTCGTCACCAACCGCCCGGTCCGGCCGGCCGACGTCGCTTGGACGGTTTATGAAGCACTCGGAATCGATCCTAACCAAGAAATTGTGACGCCCGAGGGACGGCCGGTCTCGATTCTTTCTGAAGGAGCCTCCGTGCAGGAGTTGTTCGCTTGAAAGCCTGGATTCCGTTTCTGTTTCCTGTGATGCGTTCTACTCAGATTTGTGGCTTAGCCTTGAGTTGTCTTGTGTTGGCGGCGCCATGCAGCCTGGCCGAGGACAAACCTGAACCGCTCCCCAAGGTCACGGCCCTCGTGCCACTTTCCGTGCCCCAAGGTTTTTCTGGCACCGTTCGGATGCGTGGCGTCAATTTAAAGGAAGCGACCGAGATCCGCGTGGATGGATCCACGCTACCTGACAAGATCGGCATGAAGGAAAAAAAGGATGCCGGGACCCCTACCGGCATGGAGAAAGATCCTTTGGGTGAAAGCGAGGTGATCCTTGATCTTGGTTTGGCCGCCGATTTCCCGCTTGGGCCGATGTCCCTGTCGGTCTTGGTCGGGGGGCGTCCGACCGCTCCCGTCCTGCTACAGGTCGTGCCGCCAGCCCAACTGCAGGAGGAAAAGGAACCGAATAATGGATTTTCTTCCGCCATGACACTGGAGGCAGGACAGCGTGTCAACGGGCTGATCAATGGACAACGCGATGTCGATGTGTTCACCGTGGCCGGTAAAGCGGGGCAACCGCTGAAGGTTTCCGTGACGGCCCATGCGGTGGCCTCGCTCCTGGATCCACTACTGACCGTGTATGATGCCGCTGGACAGCAGCTGGCTGCTCATGACGACGCTTCGATTGGGGGTAAAGACGCCGCCATTGTTGTGACGCCGACAGCGGATGGTTCGGTTTTTCTGGTTCTACAGGATGCCTTGGATTTTGGCAGCGAATGGCATTCCTACCGGTTAGACGTGGACGTTTCGGAATCATCCAAGCCAACCGGCGGTGTGAGTTTTTCCCGTGAAGTCTGGCCCATACTGCGCGCCAATTGCGTTTCCTGCCATCGTCCAGGCAAGCTCAAAGGCCAGTTGGATTTGACCTCAATGGCCGCTTTGATCCGAGGGGGAGAAAACGGGGAAGTTCTCATCAAAGGCGCCCCCGCTGATAGCCCTCTCGTGGCTGTCGTGAGCGGCGATGAACCTGAAATGCCGCCGGAGGGTGCTCCTCTCACCGCCGCCGAAGTAGACCTCCTTTCGCGATGGGTGTCGGAAGGTGCGGTCGATGACACCCCAGTCGAGGGACTGGGCACGCGCCGTCCTGAGCAATTGCCACTCTACCACGCGCTGCCCGCAGTGCCCGCGCTCGCCTTTTCGCCTGATGGATCCATCCTCGCCGTGGCTGGGCATCACGAGATTGTTTTGCACCGCAG
>CAIYZT010000435.1 GCA_903930735.1 uncultured Paracoccaceae bacterium
GGTCAACACTACTTAGGGCCAGCACAGACTGCAAATAGCTTGAGCCAGTTTTGGGATGCCCGATGTGTAGACAAAGCGTTCTGGCCATCTGAAAACGTATTCCATCTAGTGGAAACACCGGATGGTGTAGTGGGATTTTTCCATATGAAGGGGCGCAAAGCCACAGATCGAAGGTTTGTATCGCGTGCATCACGATATGGTTCGAAACCTAAGATAGTTCGGCGTGGAGCCCCAAAATGACCCTGCACTTCACCAACGCCGGTCTGATCAACCCCGAAACCGGCACCGATGCCCCCGGCTCTCTGACCGTGCTGGGCGGCCGGATCGTGGCGGTCGACGGCCCGCGCCCGGGCGGCGCGATGGAGGTGGATTGCGGGGGGATGTGTCTTGCCCCCGGCATCGTCGATTGGGGCGTCAAGATTGGCGAGCCGGGCGAGCGGCACAAGGAAAGCTTTCGCTCGGCGGGGCTGGCGGCGGCGGCGGGCGGGGTCACCACGATCATCGCGCGGCCCGATACCAACCCCGCAATTGACACGCCCGAGATGCTGGAATTCGTGACCCGCCGCGCGGCCGATGCTTCGCCGGTGCGGATCCGGCACATGGCCGCCCTGACCAAGGGGCGCGAGGGGCATGAGATGACCGAGATCGGGTTCTTGCTCGATGCCGGGGCCATCGCCTTTACGGATGGCATGAAAGTGGTGACCGACACCAAGGCACTGAGCCGGGCGCTGGTCTATGCCAAGGCGCTTGGCGCGCTGGTGGTTGGTCACACGCAAGAGGCGGGGCTGTCGGCGGGGGCCTCGGCCACCAGCGGCAAATTTGCCTCGCTGCGCGGGCTGCCGGGCGTTTCAGCGATGGCCGAACGCATCGGGCTTGACCGTGATCTGGGATTGGTCGAGATGACAGGCGCGCGTTATCACATCGACCAGATCACCACAGCGCGCAGCCTGCCGGCGTTGGAGCGGGCCAAGAAGAACGGCTTTGACGTGACGGCGGGTGTTTCGGTGCATCATCTGACGCTGAACGAGCTGGATGTGGGCGATTACCGCACCTTCTTCAAGCTCACCCCGCCGCTGCGCAGCGAAGAGGATCGGCTGGCGATGGTCGAGGCTGTGGCCGATGGGCTGATCGACTGTATCAGCAGCTTTCACACCCCGGCGGACGAAGAATCCAAACGCCTACCCTTTGAGGAGGCGGCGAGCGGCGCCGTTGGCCTGCAAACCCTGCTGCCCGCCGCGCTGCGTCTTTATCACGCGGGACAGCTTGATTTGCCGACCCTGCTGCGCGCCCTGACGCTGAATCCGGCCAAAAGGCTCGGCCTGCCACAGGGCCGCCTGGCCGAGGGCGCCCCCGCCGATCTGATGCTTTTCGACCCAGATGCGCCCTTTGTGATGGACCGTTTCTCTTTGCTGTCCAAATCCAAAAACACACCATTTGACGGCGCGCGAATGGAGGGTAAAGTCTTGGGAACCTGGGTGGGAGGCACGCAGGTCTATGCTGCAAAGTGACATCATGCCCGAAATCCTGTCCTCACCCACCACGCTGCTGATCGTCGCCGTCCTGGCCTATCTGCTCGGATCCATCCCCTTTGGCCTGGTGATCACGCGGGTCATGGGTCTGGGTGATCTGCGCCAGATCGGGTCGGGCAATATCGGGGCGACCAATGTGCTGCGCACCGGAAACAAGCGCGCGGCGCTTGCCACCTTGGTGCTGGACGGGGCCAAGGGCGCGGTCGCCGTGCTGATCGCACGGGCTGTCACCGGGCATGAAGACGCTGCACAAGCCGCCGCCCTGACCAGCTTTCTGGGTCATCTTTACCCGGTCTGGCTGTGGTTCAAGGGCGGCAAGGGCGTGGCGACTTTTCTGGGCGTGCTCTTGGCGCTTAACTGGCCGGTCGGGCTTGGTGTCTGCGCTACATGGGCCGTGACGGCAGCATTGTTTCGCATCTCCTCGCTGGCCGCCTTGATGGCGGCGGCAAGCGCCGGCCTGTGGCTCTTCGCACTGAATTCGGGGCGGATGCTGTTTCTGGTGCTGATCCTGACCATCTTGGTCTATCTGCGCCACTGGGCCAATATCGAGCGGATCAAGGCCGGAACCGAGCCGAAGATCGGTGCAAAAAAGGTTTGAGCGATCTGACGCAGGCCCTTGCCGCAATTCCCGAGGGGTATACCGAAGGCCTTTTCCAAGGCCGCCGGTACCTCATAGAAAAGACCACCCACAACGGCGGGCGCAGGGTATTCCTCCCCGAAAGGGTAATCCCCCCATTTTTAACGTGGTGCATTCGTAGAACTTACGCGGCCATTTTGTCGCTTCGCGCCCCCTTCTGGAACAGTTTCTGTGCGGGTGTTATGCAGCCAATCCCCATGTTGGGGCGGTCGTTGTTATAACCGAAATTCCCCAAATGGCGTGCCGCTTGATGAAATAGTCGCCCGAATCCGCCGCTGAGCAAGCTTTTTCCGCCCCGCGCGGTGTCTGCGGTCGCGCAAACACCCCGAGTCGGTTGGATCGGGCCGCGAATCCTTGCCGTGCTGGCCCGGCGGCGCCGTTTTTCAGCGCGGCGGGCGGACCTGTCTTGCCGCTTTCGTTCAGTTTGGGTCCGGAGCGCGGTCACGCGCATGAC
>CAIYZT010000436.1 GCA_903930735.1 uncultured Paracoccaceae bacterium
CGCAAACGCGCATCTGGCCCGAATTCAGGCCCATCAAGAACCATTTCTGCCGCTGCACAGAGGTGCCATGGGTGAAGGTATGCGGCCTCGGGCGCTGACCAGCCTTGCGCTGCAAAGTGTCATCGCCAATTTGCTTGGCCGCGTTCAGCGCCTCGTCGAAATCGCCCGCCTCGATCACGCCAAAGGTCCGGCCAACTTGCCGCGCCCACCGCCGCCGACAGCGCGGCGGTCTTCGACATTGCTGCTTTGCCGTCTGCCGCGCCATTCCATGGAATGCCCCTGTCCCAAGCCCGCATTCAGAATACCCGCATCGTGCGTCCGCGCAATCTGACTGCACCTCGCCGGCGGCTCTGGCCCTTGACCTGCACCCCGCCCTCGTGCCCATAGGGGCGAGACTGCACAACCAGGGAAATTACATGTTCCGCCGCCTATACGACTGGACCCTGCGCTGGTCCGTCTCGCGCCATGCCGAGACGGCGCTGGCGACCATCTCCTTTACCGAAAGCTCGGTTTTTCCGATCCCGGCCGATGTGCTTTTCGTGCCGATGGTGCTGGCGAAACCCGCCCATGCCTACCGTTTGGCGATGATTGCCAGCGTCACTTCAGTTCTGGGCGGCATCTTTGGCTGGCTGATCGGGCATTACGCCTTTGCCGCGCTGGCGCAGCCGCTGCTGGAGTTTTACGGGAAAATGGGCGCTTTTGATGCGCTCAAGGACGCTACTGGCACCTGGACCATCCTTTTGCTGCTGGTCACCTCCGGATTTTCGCATCTGCCGCCGATGAAAGTAGTCACAATCCTGTCAGGCTTGGTGTCCTTTTCGCTGCCCTTGTTTATCCTGTCAGCCATCGTGGCGCGCGGCGGGCGGTTCTTTTTGCTCGCTTGGGCGCTGAAACACTACGGCCCCGCCGTGGTAGATTTTGTCGAGCGGCGCTTTGCCGGGGTCATGCTGGCGATCCTGACGGCCGGCGTGCTTGTCTGGCTTGGTTCAAGCTATTTGTGAGGATGCCCATGACGCAAAAGCAATGGATCTTGATCGCGGGCTTCGGCTCGGCGGCGCTACTGGCGGGGGCCTATGTCTTTCAGGCCCTCGGCTACGCACCTTGCCAGTTGTGCCTTTGGCAGCGCTGGCCCCATGTAGCGGCCATTGCGATCGGAGCCTTGGCGCTGCTTTCTGGTCGCCGCGAGTTGCTGATGCTCGGCGCGGTTGCCGCGGTGACCACGGCTGCCATCGGCCTTTTCCATGTCGGGGTCGAGCAGACCTGGTGGGAAGGTCTCGCCTCTTGCACGGCCAATGCCTTGGCGGGCGTCTCGGCAGGCGATCTATTAAGCACCGATACCAATGTCGGCGCGCCGGTGCGCTGCGATCAGGCGGCCTGGAGCCTGTTTGGCATTTCGATGGCCGGGTATAACATGCTGATATCGCTCGGCCTTGCCGGGGTCTGGGTCAAGGCAGCGCGCAGCTAAACGCGCGCGCCTTAGCCTAGCAGCCGCGCGCCTTCGGCAAGCGCAAAGCGGTCGGTCATTCCCGCCACATAATCAGCCACGAACCGCGCCAGTTCCGTATCGGTCCGCGCACCGTCGATATCGTGACGCCACTCAGTCGGCAAAAGCGCGGGCTGGGCCATGAACAGGGGGAACAGCCCGTCGATGACCTGCGTGACCCGCGCGCGTTCGATCATCACGCTCGGCGCGCGGTACATGCGGTGAAAGAGGAACGAGCGGACGGCCTTTAAGTCCTGATAGAGTGGCTTTGAAAACCGGATCACCGTGGTGCCCATCGCGCGGACCTCTTGCGCCGATTGCGGCTGGGCGGCTTGCAGGCGCCCCTGCGCCACCGCAATCACATCCTCGACCATCCGCCCGAAAACCCGCCGCAGCGCCTCGTGCCGCCGCCGCATCTTTTCCAGCCCGGGATAGATCCGGTCCACCTCGGCAA
>CAIYZT010000437.1 GCA_903930735.1 uncultured Paracoccaceae bacterium
AGCTTTTCCAGGTTGGGCGGCAGGTTCGTCAACATGAAGACGATGAAAGTCAGCGCGAGCGCTGTCAGGATCATGACCCCGAAACGTCGTAGAATGAACATGAGCATGGGTTTTGCATCCGGCTTCAGGCACGACATCACAGACCGGAGAAACCGGACGGATAGACCATGCGGTCAGGGATCAGAAGGGGCGCGCGGGGTTAACCGCGCGCCCGGATCGTCAACAGATCCTAAGATCAGGCCGAGATCGACCAGTTGTAGTGGTGATGCTCGAACGTCGGGTGCATGTCGGCACCTTGGACTTTCGGATCGAAGTTACGATAGATCGAGCGCCAGTAGGGCTGAACCATCACGCCGGTATCCTGCATGATCGCCTCGATCTTTGCCATCACGGCGCGGCGCGTTTCAGCGTCAGCGATGGACAGAGCTTCGGCCAGCAGGGTATCGAATTCAGCATTCGACATGCCAGCTTCGTTCCAAGCTTCGCCCGTGCGATAGGCCAGTGCCAGAATCTGAACGCCAAGCGGGCGCATGTTCCATTCGGTGGCCGAGAACGGGTATTTGGTCCAGTCGTTCCAGAAGGTCGAGCCCGGCAGAACCGTCCGCTTGATGTTGATGCCAGCGTCGCGGATTTGCGCGGCGACCGCGTCACAGGTTGCAGCCTGCCAAGCATCGTCGATCGAGATCAGTTCGAACTCGGTCGCGCTATGGCCAGCAGCCTCGATCTCGGCTTTGGCAGCAGCAGCATCGACCACCAGAGGAGCCAGAGCGGCATATTCCGGATGGATCGGGCAGACGTGGTGGTTTTCAGCCACGGTGCCACGATTGGAATAGCCAAGTTCCAGCACTATCTTGTTGTCCACGGCCTTGATCAGCGCGCGGCGAACCGCAACGTCGGTGTAGGGCTCTTGGGTCTGGTTGAAGCGCACGACGATGGTCGCGGCCGTGACAGCCTCAGACGTAGTCCAGCCAAGGCCGGCCAGCTGGTCGATGAATTCACCGGTGGACTGGTGGCAAGCATCGATTTCGCCCGAACCGGCAGCAGCAACAACAGCGGCCGGATCGGTGCCGAAGTCGATGTATTCGATGCTGTCCAGGTACGGCCCGCCATAAACGGCAGTGCCCCACCAAACGTGATCGGCGTTCTTGGTCAGAACCTGCTTGATGCCAACATCATTGGCGGTCGGAAGGTACGGGCCAGTGCCGATCGGGTTCACCGACGGATCGCCGCCGTCATAGGTTTGGTGCACAACAGCTGCCGGATAATCAGCCATACCGACGATCACGGTGATATCGGGGGCCAGCAGCGTCAGCTTGACGGTTGCATCATCCACCACGGTGATCGCGCCATCACGGGCCATCTTGGTAGCGGCGTCCACGAGAGCCGCCATACGTCCAGCCATCGAGTTGCCTTCGACATTGCCATCGCACCAACGGGTGATGTTGAACGCCACGTCAGCCGCGGTGAAAGCATCGCCATTGGTCCAGGTGATGCCCTGGCGGACATTCAAAGTGTACTCAGTGGCGTTGTCGTTGACGGTCCAGGAATCGAGCAGCATGCCGCGCAGCGAGCCGTCGGCATTGTATTCAACGAGGTATTCCAGCCAGCCACGGGCAAAGTTCGCCAGTTCCGACCAGTCAAAGGTGCGCGGATCTTTCAGCGCTTTGGTTTCCATCGCCATGCGCAGCGTGCCGCCCATGGTGGCATGCGCTTCGGCCATTGCCGGAGCGTCCAGGCCGATCAGGCCATAAGCCGCAACGGCCGAGAGGCCGAGAGCGGTGGTGCGGACGAGGAATTCGCGGCGGCTCAGGCGGCCATCGCGCACTTCTTGTGCGTACATGGCGGCGGCTGGGTGCAGCATTTCCCCGGAATTGAGCGTGTCTTTCATTGGTCTCTCCCTGACAGGCTTTCGCCTTTTGTTAATTCGTGTTCGTGTTCGTGCCCGCTGACCGACCAGATGAATGATTTCGTCCCCACGAAACCACCCACCCAAGCGTCGGTTCAGTCAAATCCTCACCGACGCATTCGGCACAATTTATTCGCATCCGTCAACGTCTCGTTAGACCAGCGAGTGTAATTTTTGCGACATATCTTGACGCATTTGCATGGGGAATCGGCTGGTTCGGCCAAATGGAGGTTTCCGGGAATACCGGACGGCTTTCCAGCTTTGCGGACGATTCGGTTTTGGCAGCGATTCGGATTGCCGGCAGGCTTAGAGCGTAGTGCCTTCAATCTGATTCAGATAGAAGGCAATCCAAGGCCAGCACAGGCCGGGAATATTGCGGTTGCGCTCAATCGGGTCAATCCGATTGAGCGCAACACGCTCTGGATTATTGCGCGCGCCGAAACGCCGAGGGCGACAGGCCAGTGTGGTGTTGAAAGGCGCGGCTAAAATAGGCCGCCGAGGAAAAGCCCAGGCTTTGGCCGATGCGTCCGATGGGGGCCTTGGTTTCGCTCAGCAACGAGCAAGCCTCAAAGATGCGGCGGTCCTGCAGCAGATCGATGGCCGAGCGGCTGCAAGTCTCGCGGCAGCAGCGCGACAGATGGGTCGCGGTCACGCCGAGTTCGCTGGCAATCTCGCCCACGCCCGCGCCTTGGCGAAACCGGGTTTCCATCAGGGCGGTATAGCGCGCCACCAGCCGCCGGGCGGCATCCGGGCGCACCGAATCGGCCGCAACGCGCAGCGACTGACGCTCCAGCCAGACCCCGAGCAGCCCCAGATAATGCAGCGCGGCGCGCTCATGCGCGGGCGTGTCGCTGTCCATTTCGCGCTGAATCATGTCGAGCGTCTGGTTGACCTCTTGCTGGGCATGCACCTCGCGGATGCGCAGATGAAGCGGATCTTTGGGCAGGGTCACACCGGTGTCCTTGCCAAAAAATACAGCAGAACCAAAGACCTGAGCCCCGACCTCAAAGCCGTGCATCAAGCCCGCGGGGATAAAAATCGCGTTATGCGCCGTATAGCCGCGCGTGACGCCGGCCACAGTAATGCGGCCCTGACCCTTTGTGAACCACAGCAGGCAGGATTCCGACAGAGTGCGCATCGCCTCGACCCGCCAGCGCCCCCCAGCGGCCAGACGCGGAATGGCGACCAGACGCATCTGCGCGCCGACAGCGATTTTGGGCCGCGTTGGAAGGATAATTGCAGGGGGCACTGAGCGTCCGTTCTGTTCGTTTATGTCAATTAATCAACCCTGAACTCCGAACCCAAGCGGAATCATCGCCCGTGGTGGTTCAGATTCGGTGATCCGCCCACAAAGTGGTGGATAAGTCGGTGGATGAATTGCATTGAGCAGAGGGGCGCCGAAACCGGGCTTCAAATGGCGATTTCCCGCCACTCGGCCATGCGCGATCGCCCCCATGTGCGCTGCCTTTTGGCATATTGGCGGGAAGCGAGGATGGCACCTGCGATCGCCTGATCCAAAGACGATTCGCCCCGCAGATGTCCGATCAACTCGGCCGCCCCGATCGCCTTGGCCGAGGGCAGGGCGGGGTCGTAATACGGCGCTTCGGCCCGCGCCTCATCGAGCGCACCTGCCGCGATCATGGCATGAAAACGGCGGGTGATAAGGGAATCGAGCCAAGAGACGTCAGGGCGCAGAACCAAAGTTTCGGCTTGTTCGAGGGCTATCAGCGCGGGGCCAGTCTCGGCCTGCCAGGCGACCAGACCCCGGCCCGTCGCGCGCCAAACCTCCCAAGCCCGCTGCACGCGCATCGGATTCGCAATGTCGATCCTTGCCCGAGTTTCCGGGTCGATCTGCGACAGCATTTCGGCAAGCCGGCCAGTGCTGCGCAGGGCGTCCGCCTCGGCCCGAACCTCAGGCGGGCTCGCCGGGATCTGCGCCAGCCCTTGGGTCAGCGCCGTGAAGTAGAGCCCCGTGCCCCCCACGATCACCACTGGCCGCGTCAGATGCGGCGCCAGATCGCGAAGCCACGCACCCACGGAATAGGCATCGCTGCGAGCGAGGTGCCCATAAAGCGCATGGGGAAGGGCGGCCTCATCCGCCGCGCTCGGCCGCGCGGTCAAAAGGCGCCAGTTGCCATAGACCTGCAGCGCATCGGCATTGACGATCAGCCTGCCGTCGCGCGCCGCCAACTCCATCGCCAACCCGGATTTGCCGCTCGCGGTCGGCCCAAACAGCAAAACTGGACGCTCGCGCGAGATTTTGGATAGATCGGCCATGACAGTCTTATCCCCACAACCCGCGCGCATCACCAGTTGAAACTGACGCCGTTTTGCTACACTTTCCCCGTCCAACATCATCTCGAAATACAGGGGTTACCATGCCATATCCAGCCACCGATTCGGGGGTCAAATACACCCGCGTGATGCTGAAGATCTCGGGCGAAGCCCTGATGGGCGATCTGGGCTATGGGCTGCACCCGCCAACCGTCGCGCGCATCGCCCAAGAGGTGAAATCGGTGCGCGATCTTGGGGTCGAGATATGCATGGTGATCGGTGGCGGCAATATTTTTCGCGGTTTGGCCGGATCGGCGCAGGGGATGGAGCGGACCACGGCCGACTATATGGGCATGCTCGCCACCGTGATGAATGCGCTTGCGATGCAGTCGGCGCTGGAGGAGATCGGGGTCTATACCCGCGTGATCAGCGCCATACCGATGGATCAGGTCTGCGAGCCGTATATCCGCCGCCGCGCCGTGCGGCACCTCGAAAAAAAGCGGGTCTGCATCTTTGCCGCCGGCACCGGAAACCCCTATTTCACGACCGATACCGCCGCGACCCTTCGCGCCAGTGAAATGGCCTGCCAGGCAATCTTTAAAGGCACCAAGGTGGACGGCGTCTACGACAAGGACCCCAAGAAGCACGCCGATGCCAAACGCTATGAGATGGTGAGTTATGACGAGGTGCTGCAAAAGCATCTGGGCGTTATGGACGCGAGCGCTATTGCGCTGGCGCGGGATAACAACCTGCCGATCATCGTGTTTTCCTTGGACGAGCCAGGCGGGTTCAGAGGCGTCCTAGCGGGCAAGGGCACCTATACACGGGTTCAGGACTAATCAGAATTTTCGAAGGAAATTCGTGGCCAGCGACGGTTCGGGCAACGATTTTCCTTCGAAAAATCAGACTCCCGGCGCCGGTTTGTCGGCTCTGTACCAGGGCAAGCAACCTCTGCTATACCTACGCCAACCGACGAGACGACCAAAAGGACTGCGCCGATGCCCGCTGATGATCTTGAAATTGACTTGGATGCTATTCAGCGCCGCATGGATGGGGCGATGACTTCTTTGCGCGGAGAGTTTGCCTCGCTGCGCACAGGTCGGGCCTCGGCCTCGATCGTGGAGCCGATTATGGTGGATGCTTATGGCACAATGACGCCGATCAACCAGCTTGGCACCGTCAACGTGCCCGAGCCGCGGATGGTGGTGATCAACGTCTGGGACAAGGGCATGATTTCGAAGGTGGAAAAGGCAATTCGCGAAAGCGGGATCGGCATCAACCCGATCAGCGACGGCCCTTTGATCCGCCTGCCGATCCCCGAGTTGAACGAAGAGCGTCGGCGCCAATTGTCCAAAGTCGCGGCGCAATATGCCGAAAGCGCCAAGGTTTCGATCCGCAATGTGCGCCGTGACGGCATGGACCAGATCAAGAAAGCCAAAGCCGCTGGCATGGGCGAGGATGATCAAAAGATGTGGTCTGAAGAGGTGCAGGATTTGACCGACAAATCCATCGCCGCTATCGACAAGGCGCTGGAAAACAAGCAACAAGAAATCATGCAGGTCTAGGATGGGCATGTCCCATTTTACCTGCGTAACTGTTTTGACATTTTTCGTTATTTGTGAAAACCGCTATGGCCGTCACTTTGGTCAAAGTTTGACAAGCGAGGGTTGGCGTGGGCTCCGGTCATAAATCAGAACCAAAGTCGTCCCGTTTGGCCGAGCATGTTGCGATCATCATGGATGGCAACGGGCGCTGGGCGACCGAAAAAGGCTGGCCAAGGCTCGTCGGGCACCGAAAAGGTGCGGAGCGGGTCAAGGAAATCGTGCGTGTTGCGCCCGATTTTGGCATCAAATGGCTGACGATCTACGCCTTTTCTACAGAAAACTGGAAACGCTCGACCGAAGAGGTCTTGGGCCTGATGTCGATCTTCGCCCGCTATATCGAACGCGAGGCGGACCGGATGGCGGCAGAAGGCGTGCGGATGCGTTTTATTGGCGACCGGACCCAGCTGAACGATAAACTGCGCCGCTTGATGGTCGATATCGAAGCGCGCACCGCGCCCTTGTCGCGGCTGAATCTGACGGTGGCGCTGAACTATGGCGGGCGTGACGAGATGGCGCGCGCGACCCGGGCGCTGGCCGCTGAAGTGGCCGCCGGTCGGCTGAAGCCTGAGGATATCACCGAAGAGACCATTTCGGGCTTTCTGGATACCAAGGGTTTCCCCGATCCTGATTTGGTCATTCGAACCAGCGGTGAAACGCGGACCTCGAATTTTCTGCCCTGGCAGGCGGCCTATGCCGAATATGAATTCACCCCCACGCTCTGGCCCGATTTCGACCGCGCGGCGCTGGCCGCCATCCTCGCGCAGTTCGGCAACCGCGAGCGGCGTTTTGGCGGGGTCGGGACCGCATGAATGCCTTCGGGGGCGAGGGTTGGAGCGATCTGCGCAGCCGGATGATTTCGGCCGTGGTCTTGATCGTCGTTGGCGGCGTCGATTTGATCATTGGTGGCTTTCCATTGACCCTTTTGGTCGCGCTGGTCAGCGGGCTCATGATCTGGGAGCTGGCGCGCCTGACCGCCCCGATGGCGATGCTGGATGCGGTTGGTCTCGGCCTCGGCGCGGCGCTCTGTGTGATGATCGAGGCGGCTTTTGGGGGCATCACCTTTGCCTTTCTGGTGCTGCCTGCGCTGGCGCTGACCTTGACGCCGCGGCGCGATGCGCGGCTGGCGGGGTTCTGCGCTTTGGCGCTGATGGTCTCGGCCCATACGCTTTTGGCGCTGCGTGATCTAGGCGGCATAGCGGGCATCTTGTGGTTGATCGCCATCGTTGTGGCGGCGGATACGGCGGGCTACTTTTTCGGACGAAAGTTCGGCGGGCCGAAGTTCTGGCCGCAGATCAGCCCCAAGAAAACCTGGTCTGGCACGATTGCAGGCTGGGTTTCGGCCTTTTTCATCGGCCTTGGCTTTTGGTTTTTTGGGCCGGGCGGCTGGGAATTGATCGTGTTGTCGCCGCTGATCGCCTTTGCCGGGCAGATGGGCGATATCGCTGAGAGCTGGATCAAGCGGCGGGCGGGGGTCAAGGATTCCTCGGCGCTTATTCCCGGCCACGGCGGATTCCTGGACCGCTTTGACGCGCTGACCGGGGCGGCGGTTGCGTTTTTCGTGCTCTCGCCCCTGCTGGGCTGGCCGACGGGGGCCTGAGCCATGCGCCGCATCTCTGTCTTTGGCGCCACGGGATCGGTTGGCGAAAGCACCTTTGATTTGATCCGGCGGGCGGGCGGGGCGCAGACCTATCATACCGTCGCGCTGACCGGGGGGCACAACATCGCCCGTCTGGCCGAAATGGCGCGCGAATTGCGGGCCGAGATTGCCATCACAGCGCATGAGGCCCATTTGCCGGATCTGCGCGCGCTTCTTGCCGGCAGCGGGATCGAAGCTGCTGCGGGTGCAGAGGCGATTGCCGAGGCGGCGGCGCGGCCGGCCGATTGGGTTATGTCGGCGATTGTGGGGGCGGCCGGGCTGGTGCCCGGGCTTTGCGCGTTGCGTCAGGGGACGACACTGGCGCTGGCCAACAAGGAAAGCCTGGTGACCGCTGGACCTTTGATGATGCAGACCGCGGAGCTGCACGGCGCGCGCATCCTGCCGGTCGATAGCGAACATTCCGCGATTTTTCAGAGCCTTATGGCCGAAGATATGACCCGCGTTGACCGCATCATCCTTACCGCTTCGGGCGGTGCCTTGCGCGATTGGCCGCTGGAGGCGCTGCAAAACGCGACGGTAAAGGACGCGCTGAACCACCCCAACTGGTCGATGGGTCCGCGCATCACCATCGACAGCGCCTCGATGTTCAACAAGGCGATGGAAGTGATCGAGGCGCGCGAATTGTTTGGTGTGCGCCCGGATCAGATCGAAGTGATCATCCATCCCGAAAGCATCATCCATTCCATGGTCGGCTTTTGCGACGGCGGGATCATCGCGCATATGGGCGTGCCGGACATGCGCCACCCGATAGGTTTCGCGCTGAACTGGCCCGAACGCGCGCCCCTGCCGGTGGCGCGGCTGGATCTGGCGAAACTGGCGCGGATGAGCTTTGCCGAACCCGACATGGCCCGCTACCCCGCGCTGCGTCTGGCGCGCGAGGCGATGGCGGCGCGCGGTCTGGCCGGGGCGGCCTTTAATGCCGCCAAAGAGATTGCGCTGGATTGTTTCATCGGCGGCACTTTGGGTTTTGCCCAGATGTCGGACCTGGTAGAGGCCAGTCTTGCCGCAGTTTGCACAGAATTTGGCCCAAGTGATGCGGTATCCGGGCTTGACGACGTACTCGCTATGGATGAGTTGACACGCGGGCGTTCGCGTGATCTGGCCGCGAAAATGGCGGGAAATCCCGTCGGCGCAGGGTTGTAAAGGGTCGAGGAAACAGGATGACATTAGGGAGTGTTTTGGCCTTTGTGGGCGATGGGGCCTGGACTTTGGGCTTTTTCCTGATCTCGATCATGATCATCGTCTTTGTCCATGAATTTGGCCATTATATCGTCGGCCGCTGGTCGGGCATTCATGCTGAGATCTTCTCGCTCGGCTTTGGCAAGCCGCTGTTTTCGCGCATGGACAAACACGGCACCAAGTGGCAAGTGGCCGCGGTGCCTTTGGGCGGCTATGTAAAGTTTCTGGGCGATGCCAATGCCTCGTCGGCCAATCCGGACGAGGAAACGCTGGCCCGTCTTACTCCGGCCGAACGCCGCCACGCCATGCACGGCGCGCCTTTGTGGGCACGGGCGGCGACGGTTCTGGCGGGGCCGATGTTCAATGTCTTGCTGACGATGGCGGTTTTTGCCCTGATGATCTCGATCTGGGGGGTGACGGGGCCGCAGGACAAGGTGATCGTCAGCAAGGTCCATGCCTTGCCCGGGGTCGAACAAGCGCTGCTGCCGGGGGATCAGATTCTGGCCGTGGCAGGCACGCCGACGCCTGATGTCGAGAGCTTGTATAAGTTGGCCGAGGATCTGCCGGTTGCCGATCAGATCAGCTACCAGGTGCTGCGCGACGGCACTGAAATGACCGTGCAGGGCCCCTATCTGTTGCCGGCGGTTGTCGGCTCCGTCATGTCGAAATCGGCGGCGATGGATGCCGGCCTGCTATCGGGTGACGTGATTACCTTCGTGGGCGGCGTTCCGATCCGCAGTTTTGAAGAGATCCCGATCGTGGTCGATGCCGCCAATGGCCAGCCAGTTACGCTGACGGTCTGGCGCGCTGGAGAAAGCTTTGATCTGACCCTGACGCCACGGCGCCGCGATGTTGCTCAGGCGGACGGCAGCTTTAAGACCCGCTTGTTGATAGGCATGGTTGGCGGGCTGGTGTTTGAACTGGAGACGATACGGCCGGGGCCCTGGGAGACCCTGACCCTGGCCTGGGACGGTACGGTTCGGGCGCTGGAGACCTCGGTCAATGGGTTGGTCGCGCTCGCGCGCGGTCAGATTTCGACCTGTAACATCTCGGGCGCGATCACGATGGCGCAGGTGATGGGCGATGCGGCGCAGACCGGTTGGGAGAGCTTTCTGGGCACGTTGGCGCTCTTGTCCTTGGGCATCGGCATCATGAATCTCTTCCCGATTCCAGTGCTGGACGGCGGGCATCTGGTCTTTCACGCCTGGGAGGCGATTTCGGGCAAACCCCCGTCGCCAAAAGTGCTGGAACGATTGACCCTGATTGGCCTGACCTTGGTTCTTGGGCTGATGGCCTATGCCCTGAGTAATGATCTGGTTTGCGTCTGACCCTGTCTTCGGCACCGTTTCGTCACAACTTGGCCACATTTGGCCCCGATGCTGGTCGCCAAGGGGCAGTTAGGAGTGCTGATGATGCAAATGGTCATGGAACAGGTTCGCGGCGCGCGCATTTTGGTGAATGTAAACTGGGATCTGATGTTCTCGGTCGGCACTGTGATCTGCGGGCTTTTAGCGGGCGCTTTTCTTGGTCAGGCGCTGATCGGGTAATCG
>CAIYZT010000438.1 GCA_903930735.1 uncultured Paracoccaceae bacterium
CCGCGGCCACAGCCATATCCGGGATCGCCAGAGTGATGGCGCAGATCATGACCCAGCCGATCAGCGACGACCAGATCACCGCGTTGATGATGCCCTTGGGCACCGAGGTGGCGGCGTTCTTGGTTTCCTCGGAAGTATGCGCCGAGGCGTCATAGCCGGTGATCGTATAGACCGGCAACAACAGGCACAGCAGGAACAGGTAGCCAATGTTGTCCGACTGCGGGAACACGTTGCCGCCCGCTTCGCCCGAGTAGTTGGTAAAGGTCCAGAGCCGCGAGATATCGATCGCGGGCGCGTAGTACAGGCAGGCCACGACCAGAACGGCGGTCGTTGCAAAGATGATATAGCCCGACAGGTCGGTCAGCATCGTGGTGACCTTGATGCCGAGGTGGTTGAACATCGCCTGAATGGCGGTGATCACGGCCACAAACACCACAACCTGCATATCCGTGCCGGTAAAGCCGAACATGGAGCCGAAAGTGCCGGCAAAGAAATAGGCGGTGCCGATGTTGATCGCGCCCAGAACGGTGATCAGGCCCAGAAGGTTGAGCCAGGCCGTCAGCCAGCCCCAGAAACGGCCGCCCAGGATGGACGCCCAGTGGTAGAGCCCGCCCGCCGTTGGGAAGGCCGAGGCGATCTGCGCCATGGCGAGCGCGAACATGCCCGACAAGAGGCAGCCCACCAGCCAGCCGATACCCGCGCCCGCGCCGCCGACCGACGAGATCGCCTGAGCAAAGGAGTTGATGCCGCCGCTCAGGATACAGATGATCGAGAACGAGATCGCGAAATTCGAGAATTTGGACATGGAGCGCGACAGCTCCTGAGCATAGCCCATGCCATGCAGGACCTTCATGTCCGCATGCTGGTCCTTATCCGTATAGTCGTCAGCCATTTTGTCTCCCTTCGAACGCTCGGTTCTGTGTTTTTTATCGTTGTGAGCCGGCAGTTTCCGGCCCCTGCCGGGATGGAAACCTTAATTTTACAGTCTGGCAAGCTTTGAATAGAAATTTACAACAATGTCACAAATTTCGGGCCCCTTTGTCCGCGCGATTTCAGCAGGTCGCAAAAACAATGAGCAGGGGCGCAAGGGCACTGGCAGGGGGCGGCATTGGGCCCTAAACCTAGGATCTGCCGCGTGGATGCGGCAAAGGGGGGCGATGTGATCCTGCTGGAGGACGGACCGGGGGGGCAGGCGGCGGTGTTTGACGCCGCTGTGGAAACCATCGTGGTCTGGCAGCCGCAGGATCTGCGTGCGGCCCTGGACCGGCTAGACCTTGCGCGGTCGCAGGGCCGTTTCATCGCCGGGTATATGTCCTATGAGGCCGGCTACGCGCTCGAGCCAGCGCTGGCGGCGCTGATGCCGCAGGATCGGCTGCTGCCCCTGCTCGCCATGGGGATTTACGCCGCGCCGCTGCCTGCGGGGCCAGTTTTGGACCAAGCGATGGCGCAGGCAGGCGCAGTTCGGATGACCGCGCCCGAACCGATGCTGAGCCGGGCCGATTACGGCGCGGCCTTCAGGCGGGTCAAGGACTATATCGCGGCGGGGGATTGTTATCAGATCAATCTAACCTTTCCGATGCGGGCGCGGCTTGTCTCCGGCACGGCTTTGGGGCTTTTCGCCGCCCTTAGTGCGCGGCAAAAGGTCCGGCATGGCGCCCTTGTCGATCTTGGGATTGGGCCCGTTCTGGTCTCGCGCAGCCCCGAGCTTTTTCTCAGCCTCGACGCCACTGGCCGCATCGAAACCCGCCCGATGAAGGGCACCGCCCCGCGCGACCCCGATCCGGTGCGCGATGCCGAGTTGGCTGAGGAGCTGCGCGCCAGCGAAAAGGGGCAGGCGGAAAACCTGATGATCGTCGATCTTTTGCGCAATGATATCAGCCGGATCGCCAAGGTCGGCTCGGTCAAGGTGCCCAAACTCTTTGCCATCGAAAGCTATGCGACGCTGCATCAGATGGTCTCGACCGTGGTGGGCCAATTGGCGGCCCCGCCAAGCCTGGCCGCGCTGATGACGGCGCTGTTTCCTTGCGGCTCGATCACCGGCGCGCCGAAAATCCGTGCCATGCAGATCATCCGCGAGGTGGAGCCGACCCCGCGCGGCGCCTATTGCGGTGCGATCGGCTGGATGGGGCCAGACGGCGCGGCGCGGTTCAACGTGGCAATCCGAACGCTGCAGATCTTTGGCGACGAGGTGGCGCTGAACGTCGGCGGCGGCATCGTGCAGGACAGCACCGAAGAGGCGGAATGGGAGGAGGCCCTGTGGAAAGCACGCTACGCGCGGGGGCTGATGCCGCAGGGCTGAAGCTGATTGAAACCTTTGCACTGGGCTCGCCCCGGCTGGCGCTGCACCGGGCCCGGATGGTGGCGGGGGCGGGGGAATTGGGCTGGCCGTTTCGGGCAGCGGCCTTTGATCGCGCTGTTGCTGCGGTTGATCCGGCAAAAGGCGCGCGCCTGCGCCTGACGCTGGATTCGGCGGGGGTTTTCGATCTTGGCCAAGCGCCGCTGCCGCCGAACCCTGCCATTTGGCGGCTCGGGCTCGCCCAAGCGCGCCTTTTGTCCACCGATCCTTGGTTGAAAGTCAAATCCACCCACCGCCCCGCCTATGACGCCGCGCGCGCGCGCCTGCCGCCTGATCTGGACGAGGTGATTTTCTGCAACGAGGCCGGCGAGGTTTGCGACGGCACCATCACCACCTTGTTCTTTGATCGCGGTGCGGGCCTGCGCACGCCGCCCCTTACTTGCGGTCTCTTGCCCGGCGTTTTGCGCGCCGAGATGGCCCCGCCCGAGGAGATATTGCTGGCCACTGATCTGCCCCATGTCCGCCTTTGGGTCGGCAATTCCCTGCGCGGGTTGATGCCGGCGCTCTGGCAGGGCTAGGCCCCCCCTCTGGCGGCTTGACTTCTGGGCCCCGTAGGGCTGTATGGCGCGAAACCATTGATGCCTTGCCGGGGAAGCCACATGCACGCCTATCGCAGCCACAAATGCGCCGATCTGAACACCGCCCACGTTGGTCAGGACGTCCGCTTGTCCGGCTGGGTGCACCGCGTGCGCGACCATGGCGGGGTCTTGTTCATCGATCTGCGCGACCATTACGGTATGACGCAGCTGATTGCCGACAGCGACAGCCCAGCCTTTGCCGATCTGGACAAGGTGCGCGCCGAATGGGTGATTTCGGTTGATGGGCGGGTCAAGGCGCGCGATGCCTCGCTGGTCAATTCCAAGATTCCGACCGGCGAGATCGAGGTTTATGTCACCTCCGCCCGCGTTCTGGGCGCCTCAGAAGAGCTGCCGATGCCAGTCTTCGGCGACGTCGAATACCCCGAAGAAACCCGCCTGACCTATCGCTTTTTGGACCTGCGCCGCGAAAAGCTGCACAAGAACATGATGTTGCGGTCGAACGTCGTGCGGTCCTTGCGCAACCGGATGTGGGATCAGGGGTTCAACGAGTTTCAGACGCCTATTATCACGGCGAGCAGCCCCGAAGGCGCGCGCGATTTTCTGGTGCCCTCGCGCCTGCATCCGGGCAAGTTTTATGCCCTGCCGCAGGCCCCCCAGCAGTTCAAACAGCTGATCATGGTCTCGGGCTTTGACCGCTATTTCCAGATCGCGCCCTGCTTCCGCGATGAAGACCCGCGCGCCGACCGCTCGCCCACCGACTTTTACCAGTTGGATGTGGAGATGTCGTTCGTGACCCAAGAAGACGTCTTTGCCGCAGTGCAGCCGGTGATCCAAGGCGTGTTCCAGGAATTCCGCCCCGAGATGAAAGTGCCCGCCGATTGGCCACTGATCGCCTATAACGACTCGCTTTTGTGGTACGGCTCGGACAAGCCCGACCTGCGCAATCCGATCAAGATGCAGATCGTGTCAGACCATTTCGCCGGCTCCGGCTTTGCGGTTTTCGCCAAATTGCTGGAGCAGGAGGGCACCCAGATCCGTGCCATTCCCGCGCCGGGGGGCGGCAGCCGTAAATTCTGCGACCGGATGAATGCCTTTGCCCAAAAGGAAGGCCTGCCGGGCATGGGATATATTTTCTGGCGCGAGGCCGAGGATGGATCGGGCATGGAAGCGGCCGGCCCGCTTGCCAAAAACATCGGGCCAGAGCGGACCGAGGCGATCCGCCAGCAGCTGGGGCTGAAACTCGGTGATGCGGCGTTCTTCCTTGGCGGCAGGCCGGATGCCTTCCAGTCGGTCGCAGGCCGCGCCCGCAATGAGATTGGCCGGGAGCTCAATCTGGCCGAAACCGATAGCTTCCGCTTTGCTTGGATCGTCGATTTCCCGATGTTTGAAAAGACGGATGAGGGCAAGATCGACTTTTCCCACAACCCGTTCTCGATGCCTCAGGGGGGGCTTGAGGCGTTGCAGGGCGATCCCTTGAGCGTCTATGCCTATCAATATGATCTTGCCTGCAACGGCTACGAGCTGATCTCGGGGGGGATCCGCAACCACAAGCCCGAGATCATGTACAAGGCGTTCGAGCTGGCCGGTTACCCCAATTCCGAGGTCGACAAGCGGTTCGGCGGCATGGTCAAGGCGTTCAAATACGGCGCGCCCCCGCATGGCGGCTGCGCGATGGGCATCGACCGGGCGGTGATGCTGCTGGCGGACGAAGCCAACATCCGCGAGGTTATCATGTTCCCAATGAACCAGCGCGCCGAAGACCTGCTGATGGGCGCACCAAGCGAGCCGATGAACGAGCAGCTGCGCGAATTGCGCCTGCGCGTCGTGCCAAAGGACGCCTGAGCATGAGGGGCGCGCCGTGACACCACTGCCGCCCCTTTACGCCGCCTCCGTTCCGGTGTTCCGCCATTATCTTGGCCGCGCGCAGGACATGGCCGAACGGGCCGGCCCCGATATGATGGCCGCCCAAATCGCCGATGCCTTTCCCGCCGTGCAGCAATTTGCCACCGCCGCGGGCTTTGCCCTGCGCATCGCTTGCCTGCTTGCAGGGCGCGAGGTGCCGGACCTGCCGCGCGCGCTCGGCCCCCGTCTGGCCGTGGTCCGCGCGACCCTTGGCGCGATGAAACCGGCGGAGTTTGAGGGCGCGGGGGCCCGTGTCATCTCCCACAAAGCGGGCTTTGCGACGCTGGACCAAACCGCCGAGCAATTCCTCTATCTCTTTGGCCTGCCGAATTTCTTTTTCCATCTGACCATGGGCTATGCCGCCTTGCGGGCCGCGGGAGTACCGCTGGGCAAGGAAGATTTCGATGGCCTGCACGCCTATCCGGCTGATTTCCGCTTTTAGGCCCTTTCGGCGATTTGTCGCTATCTTGGCGGCCGTCCAATGCTTTCAAGTCGGCCCCCCCGTCCCTATCTGATAGGTTGCGCATCAGGAACGGCAGGGAACGAGGCAAGGCGTGGATTTGACCAAAGAGACCTTGGGTCTGCGATTTGGCTACGGCTTGCCTCTGAGCGCGGGCACGCAAACGGCGCTCGAGGCGGTGATCGCCAGCCTAACCGGCCCCGATCTGGCCGGACAAACCTGGCGCTTGCCCAGCCTTGAAATCTTCGCGCCCAAGGTGGCCCAACTGCAGGTTTTGCAACGACAAGCCCACGACGGGGTCAATAACACCGCCGCCCATGACGCCGCGCTGAACGAGGTCGTTGGCTTTGCGATGCTGGGCTTTCGCACCGCCTTCGCCCGCGCCATCGACACGCCCCAGCCCCTGCGCGAACGGCTGATCACCTTTTTTGCCGATCATTTTACTGTCATCGCCAAGTCCGGCGCCTCG
>CAIYZT010000439.1 GCA_903930735.1 uncultured Paracoccaceae bacterium
AAAGCCTCCGGAAGCGGTCTCGAATATCGGCAGACAAGGGTTTGGGCATCGCGTGATCCTCCTGAACAGGATGAATCACAAACCAAGCCCCGTGGGAATCCCTGTCGATTCAACAAAAGCTGGAACCGCTTTAAGGCCCCCAAGGGGGAATGCCCGGCATGTACGTGGCGCCGGCCGGTTGTCATCTCGGCCATTTGTCCCATTGACCCAGAGATTGACGGCGGAAAATCGGCAAAGCGGGCGTGGCGGCTGCCCACCAGCCCCCAGATCAGCCGCAGTGCAATCAACCCCGCGACGCCGTAGCCCACCCAGCGGTGCGCCCTCGCCTCTGGGTTCGTATAGAACGCGTTGGCCGCAAATGCCGCCACCAGCGCCCAATGAAACATCCTGACCGCGAGGTCCCACACATAGACTTTCATCTTGTCGTCCTTTCGATGCGGCGCGCCGGGCCCCTGCAGGACGCGTCCCGAGGGGCCAAATGCTGCCTCCCTTAGTTGCTCTCGCCTTCGTCGCCAGAAACCTCGGCACCGCTGGCATCGATGCAAATCCCATCGGTGCATGATTTGATCAGGGCCAGATCCGCGCCAAAATACATCTCATAGGTCGCGCCATCCTTGACCGCATAGACCTCGATCTTGCCCTCTTCCATTTGCATCTTGCGGACCTCATAGCCCTGCGAGGTCATCTGCACGGTCAGTGTTTCCTGCACCGCAGGATCCACAGCCTCGCCTTCCGCAAAGGCTGCCCCCGCAGACATCAAAGCAAAGCCCAGAGCCGTAATCTGAGCAGCCTTCGGGGCAAAACGGGTAAAAACATACATAGGCTCGTTCCTTTTCAACAGGTTTGATGCATCGCAGCCATCTTGGCCGGGATGGGTATTACCTGATCGAGGGGGGCCAAATCTGCTATTGCACTTGGGCACTAGCAGGCCAGTATAAGACCTGAGTTGCAGGGACGTGCCCCGGCGATTATAGAACTTTATTAACCAATCCCACCGAAACTGGCGGGAAGGGAATCAGGGAGAAAGTCATGGCAGGGTCGGTCAACAAAGTGATCATCATCGGCAATCTGGGGCGCGATCCCGAGGTGCGCAGTTTTGCCAATGGTGGCAAGGTGGTGAACCTGAACATTGCTACTTCCGAGACCTGGCGTGACAAGGCCAGCGGCGAGCGCAAGGAGCGCACCGAATGGCACCGCGTGTCCATTCTGAACGAGCCTTTGGCCAAAATCGCCGAGCAATATCTGAAAAAGGGCTCCAAGGTCTATATCGAGGGCCAGCTTGAAACCCGCAAATGGCAAGACCAGTCGGGGGCCGAGAAATACACGACCGAGGTCGTTCTGCGCCCGTTCCGGGGCGAGTTGACACTGCTTGACGGGCGCGAAGGTGGCTCGGGCGGCAACGCGGGCGAGGAACGGGGCGGTTATGATGATTACGGCTCGGGGTCCGGCGCGCCTGAACCCAGCCGCGCGCCCTCCGGCGGGGCATCGCGCGGCGGTTACGGCGGCGGCGCTTCGGGCGGGTCGGGGCGCACCTCGGATCTGGACGACGAAATCCCGTTCTGATCCGCGCTGCCAAGATTTTCGGCCCCGGCCTCGTTGGTCCGGGGCCTTCGTTTGCGCGCCTTTCAGCTGCAAAGACCAAATCCCCACCCGCTCTGGACCTTTGCCCATAATTCCCTATATAATCGGTCAACAACCCCGATTTCCGGGCCGGGACCGACCATGAACCAACCTCAGGAAAAACTCGAAGGCGCGCCGTTGATTGCACCTTCGACCACCGACCATCCGCTATATGACGATGTGGTCATGGCCTGCCGCACCGTTTTCGATCCGGAGATTCCGGTCAATATCTTTGACCTTGGGCTGGTCTATACCATTGACATCAATACCGAAAACCAGATCGCCATCGCCATGACCCTGACCGCCCCCGGCTGCCCCGTCGCGGGCGAGATGCCCGGCTGGGTTCAGGAAGCCGTGGCTTCGGTCGCTGGCGTCAATCAGGTCGAGGTGAACATGACCTTTGATCCGCCTTGGGGGATGGAGATGATGTCTGACGAGGCCCGCCTTGAACTAGGCTTCATGTAGGCCCTGAAGCTGCCCAATCCGCAAGCCATTTAGCTTGCACGAGCCAGCCGCAACCCTTTTAGCTTGCCCATCACCTCCGCAAGCTATTTAGCTTGCATTTACCACCCGCAAGCGCTATACATTGCAGATGATCCAGGCGGCCATCCTCACCGGAGACCTCATCGCCTCCACCCGCGCCGCGCCGCAGGCCAGCGATGCCGCCATGGCCGCGCTGCAATCCGCAGGGCAGACCATTGGCAAGATCACTGGCGCCGACCCCCGCTTTACCCGCTTTCGCGGCGATGGCTGGCAAATCTACCTGCCCGGCAGACCGTTTGTCCTCCGCGCCAGCTTGATATTGATCGCGGCTCTTCGTGCTTCAGGGACAGGACTAACAACGCGACTTTCCGTCGGCATTGGTCCCGTGGATCAGTTGGGATCAAAAGATCTGTCCGATGCCTCAGGCCCCGCTCTTATCTTATCCGGGCGCAACCTCGATAATATGACCAACTTTTTCAACCACTTCACCTATGCCGATCCCGCAGACACCCAGGACTGGCCCCGCGCCCTGCTTGACCTCGCGCTCTGGCAGGCCCGGCACTGGACCCCCGAACAGGCTGAGGCCGCGGCACTTGCCCTAGACCTTCCGCGCCCCGGGGACGAGGCTTTGGCCGGATCGCTCGGGATATCGCGTCAAGCCTTTCAATCTCGGCTACGAGGCGCGGGGCTAATGGCCCTTTCCCGTGCCCTGATCGCCTTTGAGGCCGAACACACGGCGCAGGATCCCTAAGATGATCGAAACCCTCGCCGCCCTGATCTTCGCCCATGCCCTTGCCGATTTCGTGCTGCAAACCGGATCGATGGTCGCCAACAAAAATCGCCCCCTGACCATGGCGCTGCACGCGGGCCTGGTCCTCGCCGCCGCCGCCGCCACGCTCGGCACGGTCTCCCCCTGGCTTCTCGCGCTCACCGCCGCGCATCTGGCCATCGACACCGCCAAGACCCTGTCCGGCCGCCGCGACATCTGGCCCTTTCTCATCGATCAGGCCGCCCATGCCGCCAGCCTTCTCGCCCTTGCCCTTTACTTGCCGGATCTGTGGCAGTCCGGGCTTTGGTCCGCCTATCCCCAGATCCCGGCGCTGATGGCCTTCGCCGCCGGCCTCGTGATCGCAACCCGCGCCGGCGGCTTCGCCATCGGCCTGCTGATGGAGCCCTGGGCCGCCCATGCCCCCGCCGGCCTGCCCGGCGCCGGGCGCGCCATCGGCAATCTGGAGCGCGGGCTGATCTTCGTGTTGATCCTCTCGGGCCAGGCGCAAAGCATCGGCTTTCTGATCGCCGCCAAATCAGTCCTGCGCTTTGGCAGTATCAGCAACGAAAAAGAGGCCAGCGAATATGTGATAATCGGCACCCTCGCGTCCTTCAGCTGGGCCATCGTCGCCGCCTTTGGCACCGCTGCGCTGCTCGCAGCCTTGCCCGCCCTTGGAATCCCCGACCTGATGCCCTAAATAGAAAAAAACAAGGAGCGCGTGATGTTTGGAATTCCTGGAAAAGCCGCTGTCACCATGACCCCGATCGCCGCCCGGCAGATCGCAACGCTGATGGGCCAAAAGAGCGCGCAGGGGCTGCGGATCGGCGTCAAAAAGGGCGGCTGCGCGGGTATGGAATACACCATGGACTATGTGGCCGAGCGCAACCCGCTGGACGAGGTCGTCGAACAAGACGGCGCGCGCGTGCTGATCGCCCCGATGGCGCAGATGTTCCTCTTCGGCACCGAAATCGACTATGAGGTCGATCTGCTGCAATCAGGCTTCAAATTCCGCAATCCGAATGTGGCCGAGGCTTGCGGCTGCGGCGAATCAATCAAATTCAAGGATCAGCCAGCCGCCTGATCCTGCCGCCTGATCCTGCCACGCGCGCCGGGAGCCTGATTTTTCGAAGGAAAATCGTTCTGGCGGGCGAATCCTGACGCAAAAAACCTATCCAGTTCCAACCATTCGCGCTACCCCTTGGCCCCACAGCCAATGGGAGACAGCCATGAAAAAACTCGCCGCCGGAAACTGGAAGATGAACGGCTCCGCCGCCGCGCTCTCGCAGGTACAAGCCCTCCTCGCCGCCCATCCCGCCCCGTCTTGCGAGATGCTGCTCTGCCCCCCCGCCACCTTGATTGCCCAAATGAGCGCGGCCGCCCGCGGCTCGGCCCTCAAAATCGGCGGGCAGGATTGCCACGCCAAGCCCTCGGGCGCCCATACCGGCGATCTGTCGGCGTCCCTGCTGAAAGACGCAGGCGCGAGCCATGTCATCCTCGGCCATTCCGAACGCCGCGCCGATCACCTTGAAACCGACGCGCTGGTGCGCGCCAAGGCCGAGGCCGCCCTTGCCACGGGCCTCATCACCATCATTTGCGTCGGCGAGACCGAGGCCCAGCGCGACGCGGGCCAAACCTTGAATATCATCGGTGCCCAACTGACCGCTTCCCTCCCCGATACTGCCACGGCCGCCACGGTGGTCATCGCCTATGAGCCGGTATGGGCCATCGGCACCGGCCGCACCCCGACGCTGGGCCAAATCGCCGAGGTACATGCCTTCCTCCGCGCCCGCCTGACTGAACGCTTCCCGGACGCCGCCCAGATGCGGCTCCTCTACGGCGGCTCGGTAAAGCCCTCGAACGCGGCCGAGATCTTTGCCGTGCCCCATGTCGACGGCGCGCTCGTCGGCGGGGCCAGCCTTTTGGCCGCCGATTTCGGCGCCATCGTCACCGCGCTTGGCGTCTGAGTTTTGACGCCCACCGACCAGCAAAGTCGCGAACACGCGCGCGGGCGCCTGCTGCCGCGTGGCACCCTACTGCCATGACCTCCCAGCCCGCCCCCCCCGTCACAACCGTCCTGACCGCCAACCTCTATTGCATGGTCTCGATGCTGATCTGGGCAGCCTCGCTGCCGGCGGCCGATCTGATCATTCCGCTTTTGCTTCCCGAACAGCTGAACGCGCTGCGCATGTCGTTGGCCGCGCTTTCGCTATTGCCGGTCTGGGCGCTGGTCGAAGGCTGGCGGCCCCTGACCCAAGTCAACTGGCTCAAGGGCGTCACCGTCGGTGCATTGATCGGCATCGGCGCGTGGTTTCTGGTCATGGGCCAAGCGCGCAGTGGCCCGGTGACCGTGGCCGTGATCTCGGCCACCATGCCCGTGGTCGGCATCGCGCTCGAGGTGGTTCTGGACGGCCGCAAAATGACCCGCGCGCTGACCTTCGGCCTCATGCTGACCGTGATAGGCGGCTTTCTGGCGCTCGATTTCCGCAGCGGCGGCCTGACGCTTGGCCTCGGCGCGCTGTTCTGCTTTGGCTCGG
>CAIYZT010000440.1 GCA_903930735.1 uncultured Paracoccaceae bacterium
CACAAAGCGGGCTTTGCGACGCTGGACCAAACCGCCGAGCAATTCCTCTATCTCTTTGGCCTGCCGAATTTCTTTTTCCATCTGACAATGGGCTATGCCGCCTTGCGGGCCGCCGGATTGGCGCTGGGCAAGGAAGATTTCGATGGCCTTCACGCCTATCCGGCTGATTTCCATTTTTAGGCCCTTTCGGCGACTTTTCGCTATCTTGGCGGCCGTCTAATGCTTTCAAGTCGGCCCGCCCGTCCCTATCTGATAGGGAGCGCATCATGAACGGCAGGGAACGAGGCAAGGCGTGGATTTGACCAAAGAGACCTTGGGTCTGCGTTTCGGCTACGGCTTGCCGCTGAGCGAGGGCACGCAAACGGGGCTGGGGGCGGTGATCGCCAGCCTCACCGGCCCCGATCTGGCCGGACAAACCTGGCGCCTGTCCAGCCTTGAAATCTTCGCGCCCAAGGTGGCCCAACTGCAGGTTTTGCAACGACAAGCCCGCGGCGGGGCCGACAACACCGCCGCCTATGACGCCGCGCTGAACGAGGTCGTTGGCTTTGCGATGCTGGGCTTTCGCACCGCCTTTGCCCGCGCCATCGACACGCCCCAGCCCCTGCGCGAACGGCTGATCACCTTTTTTGCCGATCATTTTACCGTCATCGCCAAGTCCGGCGCCGCGGTCATCTATCTGCCCTCGGCCCTCGTCGAAGACGCGATCCGCCCGCATATCGGCGGCAGTTTTGCGCAGATGCTGGCAGCCGTGACCCTGCATCCGGCGATGCTGATCTATCTGGATCAACATGTCTCCATCGGTCCCAATTCGCGGATGGGGCTGAAACAGGGCAAGGGCCTGAACGAAAACCTCGCGCGCGAGTTGATGGAGTTGCACACGCTGGGCGTGGGCGGCGGCTATAGCCAGATCGATGTGCGTCAATTGGCCGAGCTTTTGACCGGCCTGACCGTAGAGCGCGATCTGGAGGTGGTGTTCGAGGCCAAAAGGGTGGAGCCGGGCGCCGAAGAGGTAATGGGCAAAAGCTATGGCGGCGACAAGATAGTGGCGATCCAGAATGTTCTGCGCGATCTGGCGCTGCATCCGGCGACGGCGGCGCACATGGCACGCAAACTGGCGGTGCATTTCCTGTCCGATAGCCCGGATCCGGCCGTGATCGAGGCGATGCGGCAGGCCTATGAGCAGTCTGGCGGCGATATCCAAGCGGTGATGCGCGCGATGCTGTCCCATCCGGCGGCGCAGGGGCAGGGCGCGCAGAAAGTGCGGCAACCCTTTGATTTCATTTGCGCTGCTTGCCGCGCTTTGGGGGTCACCGGGGCGGATGTCATGGCGATGAAACTCGGGGAATTCAAACGCGGCTTCCTCTTTTCGATGGAACAGATGGGGCAAAGGATGAAATCCGCGCCCGGCCCCGACGGCTTTCCCGAAGAGGCCGAGGCTTGGGTTTCGCCGCCGCGTCTGGCGGCGCGGATCGATTGGGCGATGCGGATGCCGCAGCATCTGGTCAAGGAATTGCCCGACCCGGTCTTGTTTGCCAAAGGAGCGCTGGGCGGCAATGCCTCGCAGACCTTGCTGACCGCCGCCTCGCGCGCGGAAAACCGGCGCGATGGGGTCGGCATTGTGCTGTCCTCACCCGAATTCAACCGGAGATAAGGCCGATGGATCGCAGAGTTTTTCTAAGGGGCATAAGCGCGGGAGCCTGCTCGCTCGGAGCCCATCCGCTCTTGTCCACGGCGACCTTTGCCGCCTCGGATGGCGGGCGGCCCCTTGGGGATAATCGACTGATCGTGGTGATCCTGCGCGGCGCGATGGACGGGCTCGATCTGCTGCGCCCTTACGGCGACCCCGATTTCGCTGGTTACCGGCCCGAGATTACCAAGGCTGGGCGCGGATCGGACCTTGATGGGTTCTTCGCGCTGCATCCCGAATTGGTTGAATTGATGCCGCTTTGGGCACAGGGGCAACTTGGCTTTGTCCATGCCGCCTCCTCGCCCTACCGCGATAAACGCAGCCATTTCGACGGGCAGGACATGCTGGAGGCGGGCACCGGCGCGGACCTGCCAATCGCCGAGATCCGAGATGGCTGGTTGAACCGGATGCTGCAGGCGGTCCCCGGCGTGCGTGCGGAAACCGCCTATTCGGTCGGGATTGCGGAAATGCCGATCTTGCGCGGGGCGGCGCCTTTCGCCGCCTGGGCGCCCGAGCAATCGCTGGATCTGTCGGCAGCCAGCAAGGCGCTGCTGGAACAGGTCTATCAGAACGATCCCTTGTTTCACGCGGCCTCGATGCAGGCGATGGAACTGTCTGCCCATTTGCAAGAGGCGGATGCGCAGGGGCAAAAGCCGAAAGGCCCCTTCGGCGATGTGCTGGCGCTGGCCGATTTCACCGCTGAAAGGCTGCGCGCCGATACGAGGATCGCCAGCTTTTCCCTGACCGGCTGGGATACGCACCGCGCGCAGGCCGGATCGATCGTCAAACCTATGCAAGGCTTGGCTCAGGTGATCTTGCGGCTGCAGGCGGGGTTGGCCGAGACTTGGGGCATGACGCTGGTGGTCGCAATGACCGAATTTGGCCGGACGGTGCGCGAAAACGGCACCTTTGGCACCGATCATGGCACTGGCGGCGCGATGGTTTTGGCGGGCGGGGCGCTGAAAGGCGGGCGAATCCTGGGCGATTGGCCGGGGCTTTCCGAAGCCGCGCTTTTTGAACGGCGCGATCTGATGCCGACCTCGGATGTGCGCGCTTGGGCGGGGCATGCGCTGCGCGGGCTCTATGGATTCGACAAGAGCCTGATTGAAAACACGATTTTCCCCGGCCTTATCCTACCGCGCGATCCGGGCCTGCTGCTTTAGGCTTGTCCGTGCGCGCAGGCTCGGGGCAGGGTGCGGCAAAAGCAAAGGGAAGCTGGGATGAGCGATA
>CAIYZT010000441.1 GCA_903930735.1 uncultured Paracoccaceae bacterium
CATTTTCAGGCCCTGGATCACGTTCAGACCAATGCCGCCAAGGCCAAAGACCACGGCGGTGGCGTCATGCTCGACTTTTGCCGTGTTCAGAACCGCACCGATGCCGGTGGTGACGCCGCAGCCGATGTAGCAGATCTTGTCAAACGGCGCGTCCTCACGCACCTTGGCAAGTGCGATTTCCGGCATCACCGTGTGGTTGGCGAAGGTCGAGCAGCCCATGTAGTGAAAGATTGGCGTGCCATCCAGCATCGAGAACCGGGTGGTGCCGTCGGGCATCAGACCTTGGCCCTGGGTGGCGCGAATGGCGGTGCAAAGGTTGGTCTTGCGGCTCAGGCAGCTGGGGCATTCCCGGCATTCCGGGGTGTAAAGCGGGATGACATGATCGCCCGGCTTCAGCGATTTCACGCCGGGGCCGCACTTGATCACCACGCCCGCGCCTTCATGGCCCAGAATGGCCGGGAACAGCCCTTCGGGATCGGCCCCCGACAGGGTGAATTCGTCGGTGTGGCAAATGCCGGTGGCCTTGATCTCAATCAGAACCTCGCCCGCTTTCGGGTCGTCGAGGTTTACCTCCATGATTTCAAGCGGTTTGCCTGCAGCAACGGCAACGGCGGCGCGGGTGCGCATGCTAAATTCCTCCCGAAATGTGTCGGGGATGAGCCCTTCATCTCGCTCATCCCAGTTCCGTTGTGCGCCCGTCTTCGGGCAAAGACGCCTCAGTTCGGCAGCGTGGTGTCGATGCCCTTTACGATGAAGGCCATGCTCTTGATTGCCCCGTCATCCAGCGAGGCCCCCGCGGCCACCACCTCTGCACCGGTGTTGTCGGTGATCGGGCCGGTGAAGGGGGCGAAGCTGCCAGCGCGGATTTCTTCCTGCTTGGCCAATATCGCCGCTTTTTGATCGGCTGTCAGATCCGGGCTGAGGCTGGCGATTTCCACCGCGCCATCCTTGATGCCGGCAAAGGTGTCTTTGCCTTCAAACGTGTGATCCAGTATCGACTGAACCAGGTTGATGTAGATTGGGCCAAAGTTGGCCTGAATCCCTGCGAGGTGCTTGGTCGGGGCGACCGGAGTAATATCGCTCAATGTGGCCACCACATAGACGCCCTTTTCTTCCGCCGTGGCTACGGTCGAGGTGGTTCCGGGGAAGAGCGAGAAAATCACGTCCGAGCCTTCTGCGATCAGCGATTCCGTCGAAGCGCGTTCACGGGCCGGGTCGTACCAAGAGTTCAGCCAGATCACTTTCACATCTTTCAGCCCAGGGTTCACGCTTTGCGCGCCCAGGACGTATGAGTTCATGATCCCCAAGACTTCCGGTAGCGGGAAGGCCGCGACTATGCCCAGTTGACCGTCTTTGGTGGCATAGCCCGCCGCCATCCCAGCCAGATAGGCTCCCTCATAGTGGCGCACGGCATAGGTGGCGAAATTTGTGTCGTTCATATAGCCGCCCGCGTGGATCACGGCCAGACCGGGATTCTGCTTGGCTAGTGCCAGGCCGTCGTTCATATGGCCGAATGACCCAAGGAACAGCACATTGGTTCCCTGTGCCACCAAGCGGGTCATCACGCGGGTAGCATCCGGACCTTCGCCGACCGAGTCGACGGCAGTGACCTCGATCTTGTCGCCGAAATGCTCTTTCATCACATCAAGGCCACGGTTCAGCTCGTAATCCCAGCCGATCTGGCCGATCGCGTTGGGGATGATGAAGCCGATCTTCAGCGGATCATCGGCCAGTGCGGGCGTGGACAGGCCAATAAGAAGTGCGGCTGTCACGGACTTCAATAGGTTTTTCATGATCGTTTCCCTGTTGCTGTTTCTAGTTGGTTTGTGCGTTCATTTGGACGGCTTGTAATTTTCGCCCAGCGAAATGGGCGCATTCAGCTTGATCCGCAGCGCATCTTTCGACACGACGGTCAGCACGATAATGGTCATCACATAGGGGGCGGAGGTCAGTAGCTGTGACGGTATTCTGATACCCAGCGACTGCACCGCCAAATCGGCCAGCAGTGCCAGACCAAACATGTAGGCGCCCAAGAGGATGCGAAACACCCTCCAGGTGCCGAAGACCACCAGCGCCAGGGCAATCCAGCCGCGCCCGATAATCATTCCGTCCGACCACAGTGGCGTCAGCACAGTCGAGGCATAGGCCCCCGCAAGTCCCGCCATTGCGGCGCCGAAGCTGATAGCCAGAAAACGCGTTCTAAGCACTTTGAAGCCCAGACTGTGGGCGATATGGGGGTCTTCGCCCACAACGCGCAAGATCAGGCCGCCGCGTGTCTTTGACATGAAACTGGCCAGAGCCACGGCCAAGCCCAGTCCCAGATAGACCACCACATCCTGATGAAAGGCCACCGGGCCAATCAGCGGAAGCGCTGTCAGGATGGGGATGTCCAACTTTTCCAGAGAAATGATGGTCAGGCTTTCGAAAGATCGCGCCAAAAATGCCGACAAGCCCAGCCCCAGAATGCCCACCGCCAGCCCCGAGGCCACTTGATTCGCATTCAGGACCAGCACAAGAGTCGAAAAGATCAGCGAGAGGGCCACCGATGCCAGCCCACCGCCCAGAAACCCCAGCGCGTGGGATCCGGATTGATAAGCAATCATGAAGGCAATCGCCGCCCCAAGCGCCATCATCCCCTCGATACTGAGGTTGATAACGCCTGATTTCTCGGCCACCAGCTCTCCCATCGCAGCCAGTAGCAGCGGGGTCGCTGTGGAAAAGGCACCAGCCAGAATGAAGATCAACGTGTTGGTCATGCCCGCATCCTCCCGGGCTTGCGCCGAAGCTGATAATTCACCAGCGTGTAGGCCATCAGATAGAAGACCAGAATCAAGCCTTGCAGAACCATTGGGGCCGAACTGGGGATTCCGGCGCTGAGAACCGCGCCATCGGTGCCTACATAGATGACGGCCATGAAAAAGCCGGCCAGAACGATCCCGATCGGGGTCAGCGCCCCCAGAAAGGCCACGATGATCGCGGCAAAGCCGTAACCGGGCGACAGGATTGGCTGCAATCGGCCAATCGGCCCGGCAATCTCTCCCACCCCCGCCAGCCCCGCGCAGGCACCACCGATCAAGAGCGACAACCAGACCGCGCGGTTGGCTGAAAATCCGGCGTAACGCGCCGCGGCAGGGGCCACACCGCCAACGTGCAGCCGATAGCCCGAAAAGCTGTGCGCTACGAAGACCCAGGCCACCGCCGACAGGGCCAGCGTCAGGATGATCGAATAATTTACACGCAGCAGTCCACCCTCAACGATCAGCGGGTAAAGCGCCTCGGGCGGGAAGGATACCGATTGCGGAAACGAGAACCCGCGCGGATCTTTCAAGGGGCCGTTGATCACATACAAAAGCACCTGCGCCGCAATCTGGTTCAACATCAGCGTTACGATGATCTCGCTGGCATTGAAGCGCGTTCGCAAGAGCGCGGCGATTGCTGCCCAAGCCACCCCGCCCAGGCCTGCGGCCACGATCATCGAGGGCAGCATCAGCGAAAACGGCTGATCCACCCAGTAAATCGGGATCAGGCTGGCGAAGATAGCCCCGATCGTCAGTTGCCCCTCGGCCCCGATGTTCCAGACCCGCGCGCGAAACCCGATGGCCAAGCCCTGGGCAATAATGATCAGTGGGCTAGCTTTGATCAGCACCTCGCTGATCCCGTAAGCGTCAAGGAAGGGTTCGACGAAAATGCTGTAGAGGGCCGTTCCGGCATCGTTTCCGGTCACCGTGAACATGATCGTGGCGCAGATCACCGTCAGGACAACGGTCAGGACTGGCACGACGAACAGCATGCGTGACGAACGTTCCGTTCTTGCGACGATTTCGAAGGGCCACACACTCATGCAGCTTCTCCGCGTGTGGCACCAAAATGGCCAATCATCATTTGACCAATTTCTTCAGCGTTGGTATCGCGTGAATTAACCGGATCCGAGATTTTACCATCAAACATTACGACAAGCCGGTCCGAGATTTCGAAAAGCTCTTCCAACTCCTCGGAAATCACAAGAATCGCCGTGCCCTGATCGCGCAAATCGATAAGTTTCTGCCGTACCATCGCGGCCGCTCCCACATCGATGCCCCAAGTGGGCTGTGAGACAATCAGCACACGCGGCGACAGCATCATTTCTCGGCCAACAATGAATTTCTGAAGATTGCCTCCAGACAGGCTTGAGGCCAAGGAATGGCGCCCTCTTGTGCGGACATCCATTGTCTCGATGCAGGTGTCCGTAAAAACATCCCGCTTTTGCCTGCTAATAAAGCCGTGTTTGACCATGCCCGACCGATGCGCCGTCAAAAGGCTATTTTCGGAAAGCGACATTGGCGGGGCGGTGCCGCGGCCGAGCCGATCTTCCGGAACAAAAGCCAGGCCGATCCGGCGGCGGTGCTCGGCATTTAGATGGCCGACGGGATTTCCCAGCATTTGGATGTGGTCGGCCTGTGCCCCGGAAAGCACTTCCTCGCCCGACAGAAGCCGGGTCAGAATGGATTGACCATTGCCCGAAACGCCAGCAATGCCGACAATCTCGCCTGCGCGCACTTCAAGGCTGACGTCCTTCAGATCCACGCCGTAGGGGTCTGGGTTCTGTTGCGAAAGCCCCTGCACCAGCAGCCGAACCTCGCCATCGGCGCGCGAGGGTGGATGCACCGGATGGGGAATGTCACGTCCGATCATCAGCCGCGCCAACTCACTCGAGGTGGCGGTTCTCGGGTCGGCAGTGCCGGCCACCTTGCCCATCCGCAACACAGTCGCCCTGTGGCAAAGCGCGCGGATCTCGTCCAGCTTGTGCGAGATATACAAGATCGAAACCCCGCGCTCAGGCAACTTGCGCAGGGTCTGAAAAAGTTGCTCCACACTGGATGGCGGCAAGACCGAGGTCGGCTCGTCCAGGATCAGAAGTGCCGGATCCTGCAGCAGGCTGCGGATGATTTCCACCCGCTGCCGTTCTCCCACTGACAGCCCATGGACTAGCGCCTTGGGGTTGACCTGAAGGCCGAATTCATCGCCCTTGGCACGGATTTTTTCTTCAAGGTCCGCCAGTGGCGCTGGCACGGTCAACGAGATGTTTTCGGCCACCGTGACCGTCTCAAAAAGCGAGAAGTGCTGGAAAACCATACCAATCCCCAGCGCGCGCGCCATGCCGGGGCTCTCCATCCGAACCTCGGCGCCCTTCCACAAGATCTGCCCTTCGTCGGGCATATGAACCCCGTAGATGGTCTTCATCAACGTCGACTTGCCTGCGCCATTCTCGCCCAGAATCGCATGAATCTCGCCAGGATTGATGATCAGATTTATCGCGTCATTGGCCACAAACGCGCCATAGCGCTTGGTGATGCCGCGCAGTTCAAGCAAGCTTTGGGCGGGGATGTCTGTCATCAGGCGAACACATTGATGCCGGGCATGTTGTGGTATCTCGGAAGGCGGGTGAGGCGGTGGATCCAGCGCTGGATGGCGGGATAATAGAAGGTGTCGATGCCGCCATCGCCGGCAAGCGCCGTATAGGGGAAGCAGGCGATGTCGGCGATCGTGGGACTTGGACCCGCGATCCAGTGGTGGCCTTCGAATTCCTGCTGGCTAAGGTGGCTGTCGAGAATACGAAACAACCGATGTGCGCCCGCGCGGGCAGCGACAATATCCAGATCATATCCCAGCATGTCGTGCAGGCGCGCGGCCGAGGAGGTGCCGGTGATGCTGTCAGCAAAGGCAAGCCACTGGACGACCTGGGCGAACTGCGCATGATCGGCCTGCGGCCACCATTGACCCGAAGGGTCATGGCGGTTGGCCAGATAGACGAGGATAGCCTGGGCGTCGCGGATCACGACGCCGTTGTCCTCTAATACGGGCAACTGACCCAGCGGATTGATTGCCAGAAACGAGTCGGACTTGTGTTCGCGGCCCGGATAGAAATCAACGCCGACCTTTTCATAGTCCAAGTCCAGAAAGGCCATGAACAGCCGAATCTTGTAACAGTTGCCGGAAAGGACATAATCATAAAGCTTCATATCAGGCAGCCTCTGCCAATTTCGCGGTGCCCCAAACCACGCCATTCGCTTTCAGCCAGCGACGGTAGGCAATGGACGACGCGTCGGCGCGGGTTGGCATTTCCCAGCGGGGGTCAATCGGCAATTTGCGCGGGACTTGGTTTTCAAGGATCATGCGGTCCTGCAGGAAGATATTCTGCTGGAAATGCAGGAGGCTGGTATCAGAGTTGCTTTCGTCGAATACCAGCACGAAGGAATGGGCAATGCAGGCGTCCTCTTCTGTTGGCTGAATGAACAGGCCGATCAAATCCCAGGCACCTTCACGAATGGGGCATGTCTTGTATAGAATTGTCGAATAGGGGTGTGGGACTCGGTATTTGTATTCAGTGATCTGTCCGCCCGTCGCCGTAGCCGCTGCCATTGGCTGAAAAAAGCAGCATTTGGTAGCCCAGATCTCGTCCCTCTCGGCATCCATTGACACGTCGTATTTCTCGACCTCCGGATGCTCTTCAATTCCCAGAATCCCCGTGTGGACAAAGGGGAAATGCGCCATGTCGAGGAAATTTTCTACCGCGCGCAGCCCCGAGCACAGCACTCCGATGGCTCCGGCGGTAACAAGACGGCGACCCTCTTCCAGAAATTCGGGCATGTCGTAAAGCGCACGTGGCTTGTCCATCAGCGTGGTCCAGACATGCCCGTAGCGCGCCTGAACCATGCAGGGGCGCCCATCGGCGCGGGTGACCTTTACATCCTTTCCCTGCCGAACGGCGACAATATCCTGTGACAGCAGCCGCAGGGGTCTGGACAGGCCCTCGGGGAAATCGGCAAAGCGGCCAATGGCATACCAGTGTGAGGCTGTGAAGTCATCGGGAGACATCGCCATTTCCTTTTGGGTCGTCGTCAAGAGACAGGGCCATCATGGGTGCGGCCCGGTTTGGGCGTTCAGGCCGCGATTGGACGTTCCAAATGGCCACGCAGGCTTTCGATCCAGTCGCTGGCACGGGTCAAATCCTCCGGGCCGGTCACACACGCATGCAGCATCGCTCCGCGCGCGCCCATCGGCTGAACCGCCAGAAGAACCGCCCCCTGCAGGCCCGCCACGCGCAATTGGCCGGCCCAAGCGCCCATCGCCAGTGCAAGATTGGCTTTGCCTGTGCCTAGAACCTCGGCCAGACCCGTCAGTGAGCGGTTGACCTGCATCGTCCGGCAAGGCATCCACGTGCCCGAAATCTGCGGAGGCGGCTCCGAACTTTCGGATCGTGCGACCCAGATCATTCCGCCCGTTTCAACACAGCCATAGGCCTTTGCCCGGATAGACTTGGGCGGCACCAGGTCGGGATGCGCCGGTATATGGGCGCAGCCACCCGTCCCGTCATAGGTCCAGCCATGATAAAGGCAGGTCAGCCGATTTTCCCGAACGATTCCATAGGAAAGCCGCATCCCCCGGTGCGGGCATCGGTTTTGCCAGGCGCGGGCAAGCCCATCTTGCCCGCGCCAAATCGCTATATCATCCTCGAAGATGACAGCCCGTACGGACGTCCCGGTTTCGGCCGCATTCTGCAGGCCTGCTGGCATCCATCCAGCAAACGAGACCACGCTGTCCATGCCTCAATCTCCCTGTTCGCATCTTGACGTTAGCAGTGCAGGAGGGGCTTAAATAGGCGGGAAGTCAGAACCAAGCGTCCAAGAATTTGAACGACCGCAGGTGAGCCCATGGAAGAGAAGATCGAGTTGAAGGATATCGACTTGTTCGTGCGGATCGCACGCACCGGCAGCCTTTCGAAGACCGCGCAGCAGTTCAACATTCCCAAGGCCTCGCTCAGCCATTCGCTGCGGCGGCTGGAGGATTCGCTGAACGTTGAGTTGTTCATTCGCAGCGCCCGCGGCCTCAGCCTGACCGAGGCCGGACGGGCTTACCTAAAGAATTGCCACCGCATTTTCGAGAGCTGCGATCTGGCGGCCTATGCGGCGCAAAGTGCGCACAGTTCGGTGTCTGGAAAGATCCGAATCGCCGCCAGCGCGGAGTTCGGCACATCGATCCTTGGGGCGGCCACGCTGCATCTAGCCAGGGAACACCCCGAATTGGACTTCGAGGTTCGGATGTATCCCAGCGATGTGCTTCTGACTGCCCAGCCTGAGTTTGATTGCCTAATCTATGTGGGCACGGTGCCGGATTCTAGCTACCTTTGCCGTAAAATGGGGACAATTTCATATGGAATCTACGCCAGCCCCAGCTTTCTTAACACCCACGGTACGCCGAAATTACCAAAGGATATAAAGGCGCTAAGCGGCGTGGAATTTTCTCGCGGCGGCATTTCGGAGGCGTGGCTTTTGAACTTGAAAAACCATGCTCAGCCAATTGATTATCAGCGGAAATTCAGTGTGAACGATTACTGGATGGCGAAGTATTATGCCGTCTTGGGTCTGGCCTTGGCCTACTTACCGGACTTTTTTGTGCATTACGAGGTGCTGAATGGCGCGCTGCGGCCAGTGCTGCCCCACGCCCGCTCGGTCGAAACCGCGGCCTGGGTGGTGTTCCCGATGTCGCGCCACAAGAACCCAAGGGTTCAGCTTGCGGTGGACACGCTCTGCTCGAAGTTTCAGGAGTTCATCGTACATCCCGGCTATACGCTGATCGAGCCCTGAGGACCGGGGCACGATTGTGCGTGCAACGGCGCCAGTTGGACGTCATCAACGCGGCCATTCTCCGGTCCAAGCCAGCAGGCCATTTCAAACATGTCGATCAGGTTTTCGTTACCCTGCACGTCGACGGTGACCCGGCCCGGTGTGACAGACAGAATGCGGCTTTTCAGGTCCAGTCGGCGCAGGAAATGCTGCATCAGCGCCAGACAGGCCTCTGTTTCCATCCTGCCCGTCACGGTCAACCTCGTTGCGCGCTCGGCCATTACAAGTCCAGGACCAGCCGCGCGCCCTTGCAGCGCGATACGCAGGGCATGATCAATGTGCCAAGTGCCTTTTCCGATGCGTTGAGATATTGGTCGCGGTGATCGGGAACCCCTTCCAGAACCGTGGTCAGGCAGGTGCCGCAGACCCCCTGTTCGCACGAGGTCATCGGCGTGATGCCCGCCTCTTCCATCGCCGCGATGATCGTCTGCCCCTCGGCCACACGCAGGGTCTTTCCCGTGCGCTTCAGCACCACCTCGAACTCGCCGCCGCTCTGGTCCAGCCGAGAGGGGTCGATCGAGAAGCGCTCCAGATGCACGCGAGAGGAAGGCCAGCCGGCCAGTATCGCCTCGCGCTCAACAAGATCCATGAAGGGGCCGGGGCCACAGATGTAGAGGTGCCCCTGAGGGTCCGGCGCGGCTAGAAGGCCCCTGACCACCCGGTCAAGTGCAGGGGGCAGAAGACCCAGATGCACCGCCGCCCCCGGCAGGGCGGTAAGCAGGTCCAGAAAGGGCGTTTGAGGGGCGCTGCGGGCGAAAAGATGCAGCGCACCGGGCTGGCCCCGGGCCGCCACTTGCCGCGCCATCGACAGAAGCGGCGTGATGCCGATCCCCCCCGCCAGTAAAAGCGGCGGCCCGCCGCCTTCGGCCATCTCGAAATTGTTCCGCAGCACGCCGATTTCCAGCACGTCGCCCACGCCCAGTTCGTGCATGGCGACGGATCCGCCGCGCCCGTGCGCCTCGCGCTTGACACCGATCAGATAGGCGTCGCGGTCCTCTGGGCCGTTCCACAGCGAATATTGCCGGATCAGGCCGCCCTTCAGATGCACTTCCAGATGTGCGCCCGGCGTGAAGGGGGCCGGCGGGCCATCGACCGGCACCAGCGCGAAGCAACGAATTTCCGGGGTCGCCTCCCAGACGCGAACGATTCTTGCGCGACTGGTCATGTGCGGGCTTCCTTCGGCAAAGGCAGGGGCATCATACCGGCCATGGGCGCAAAGCCCGGAAGGCGCATGAACCGGTCGGTCCAGCGTTGGATCGCTGCGTAAGGTGCCAAATCAATCCCGCCCTCTTCAGCCAGAGCGACATAGGGAAAGCAGGCGATGTCGGCGATGGTCGGGTGTTCGCCCGCAATGATCCAGTCTTGCCCTGCCCATTCAGCAAACCACAGGTGGTCGTCAAGGATGCGCAAAAGCTGCACCCCGCCGGCCCGAGCTTTGTCCACATCCAGCCGGAAGAACATCGCATCATGCAGCCGCGCGGCGGAAATCGTGCCGGTGATACTGTCGGCAAAAGCCAGCCATTGATAGATCGGTCCGATCCTGTCCATCGGGCACCATTGGCCCAAGGGGTCGCGCGTGGTGGCCAGATAGATTAGGATGGCTTGGGCATCGCGGATAAGCTGACCATCGATCTCAATCACCGGGAGTTGCCCCAAGGGGTTGATCTTGCGGAAGGTGTCCGAGCGGTGCTCGAACCCGGGGTAGAAATCGACCAGTCGGGTTTCGTATTCGAGGTCAAGCCAACTCAGAAGCAGCCGGACCTTGAAGCAGTTCCCCGACAGGGCATAGTCATATAATCTGATCATCCTGCCGCCTCCAGCCTGCGCCGCAGCGCCGTCAGCATGCGATGCGCCGCCATCGCATCCGGGTCGATGCCATAAACCATGCAGGCCGCTGCGCCCCAAGGGGTGATCCGTGTTTTCGTAGGGTCTAGCTCGGCCGCGACCCGGTTGGCCGACACACCGAAATGAAGCGGTCGCAACGGCGGGCCTGCGAAGTCGCCGGTTTCCAGCACTCCGGCGGAGGCCCAGACAAAGCCGCCAGTGACAGCCGAAGCCAGCACGTGGGCGGAAATCTCGGGATGTCCCTTGCCTCCTTCGGCCGGGACATGGATTACCGTCCCGTCCTCTGCAAAGCGCCAGCCGTGATAGGGGTCTTCCAGATACGCCCCCATGTTGCGCCCGGCGCTCAGGCGGGAAGACCGGTGCGGGCAGCGGTCTTCCCAGACATGCACTGAGCCCGACGCGCCGCGCCAGATCACCAGTTCCGCCGTGTCCATCCGTCCTCGCACCAGCCCCTCCGGCAGAACCTCGCGGTCAAGGGCGACGATGTAGGTGCTCATTGCACTGCTCCATATCTTACTCCCTTGTCGCGCAGCCACTGCCGATACGCCAGCGACCCGACATCAACGCTGACCGAGCTTTCCAGCCCTGCAAGCGGCAGCCGTTTTTCCGTATGCCGTTCCAGCACATATTTATCCTGCACCGAGATCCATTGCTGATCCGATTTCAATCGCCGCTCATCCATCCAATTCTCGTGAACCCAGGCGAACATCTTGTGGGCGATGAAGTTCTCTTCATCGACGGGCTGAGCAAAAATTCCCAGAAAGTCATGGCGCCCCGGGGATTGCGGGCGATGGATATAGAGGATGACCGTGTAGGGGTCAGCGATGCGGTAGGTGTATTCGGCCACTGATTGGGTCAGCGGAAGCCAGGCCCTCTGCGAAGGCAGCCATAGGGTTCCGCCCTCATCGATAATGGGTTCGGCGGTGATAATATCCGGATGCGCCGCGTCCCCCAAAATTCCGGGATGGACGAAGGGGAAATGGGCATTGTCGATGACATTGTCGATGATGCGCAGGCCTGAACATTTGATCGGCGTGGACCAGATGTTCATCGTCACTCGGTCCACCTCGTAATATTCGAGGAGCGACTGCGGCGGTCCGTCGGGCCGACCCAGCGTCGTCCAGACATAGCCGAGCCGTTCCGTCACCGGCAAAGGACGCCCTTCGCAGGCCGCCGAAATCCAGGTCTTGTGGATGGTCAGGTCGATCTGATGCCCCAGAAGCCTGGTGCGCGTGGCGTGCTGGCGGCGGATATCGGTGGGCGCACCCACCGGATACCAGGCATTCCAGACCACCGGATCGTCTCTGGCATCCATGCTCAGCGACTTTCGATGATGTCGGTCAGTAGCGCCTTCTCAAAGGCTTCCTTACCTAGAGTCGCGGCATGGCCCAACTCGCGCAGCCATTTGCGATATTGGTTGGAAACCTTGTCGGTCGGCAGAGAAATCTCGTCAAGCGACAACCCGCCCGGCTGGGTCTCAATTACTGGCTGATCCTCGGCTAGAACGATCTTCTGGAAACGGATCGGCTGGTCGTCAGGGATGTCGGGGTCGGTATGAGCGATGATCATGAAGTTACGGCAGGTGTCGGCGGTCACTGGGCTGGAGGTGGTCCAAAGCAGGAAGGGCTGATCGTTCCGGTAAAGCCTGATCGACAGGTTGATGGAGTAGGGCATAGCCGCACGGTAGGTCCAACTACCCAAGGGGCTTTCGGGCGGCAGGGTATTCAGCATGTCTTTGCCGGGTTCCAAAAAGAATTGCAGTTCGCCCCCGACGCGGTCGATGGGTACGATCGCCGGTTCGGAATAGGCCGGGTCATAAAGGGTGCCGGGGTGCACGTAGGCGAAATGCGAGAAATCGGTGAAATTCTCCCAGCGTCGCTCTGCCGAGCTGCCCCAGTCGTAAGGCACCCCGATTATCTGGCGCTTGAATTCGGGATTCTCCCAGGCCTCGCAATATGGGATCGAACTGCAATTCCACGAGCTGTCCAGCCTCACCCAGATCAGTCCGTATTTCACCTCGCACTCATAAGCCTGGGTAAAAGCCTTTTTCGGGACCGGGTCGTTGGGGCATGCCGGGATCAGTTTACACTTGCCGTCCGAACCATACTGCCAGCCGTGATAGGGGCACTGCAGGCGGCCGTCCGGCAGGACCTTACCGGCCGACAGCTTAGCAAAGCGATGCGCGCAGCGATCGGCCATCGCGACGATCTTGTCGTCCAGCTTGGCAATCACGACAGCCTCCTCCAGCAAGACACGGCCGATAGGCCCTACGCCTTGCGCGTTGGACTCGGACAATTCCTGTAACGTCGCCACCGGATGCCAGAAGTGCCGCAAGTAGCTTTGGTCTTCGACCAACGGTCGCTGAATGTTCATGCCAGACTCCTGTTTCACGCGAGCTTTGGTCAGATTACGCAAGTGCGTCCGTTCGCGAAAGTTGCTTGAATTATACCGGGCGTTCCATTTATTGAACGAAAAAGCTGTCCTTCGGGTGTTGTCATGTGCGGACGGCTCCGATTACGCAAGGGCAGCCAAGGCATCTACTACACCGGCTTTGACGCCAACTAGGCCAGCCTGATCATCGGCATTCTTCTGCTGCTGGCGGTCTTAATGAACAACACTTTCCGCAAGGCTGCGTTGTCCTACACGCCCAAGGCTCACAAACCCAGGTCCACCGCTGGCACCGCAAAGGTGAAAGCATGACCGCGCCCCAAATGACCTCTCCTGCGAAGTCAGCATCCCTTCTCAGATTGTCCAACATCAACAAAAGCTTCGGCCCGATCGACGTCTTGCACGACATCTCGCTCGAGGTCTATCGAGGCGAGGTCCTGTGCCTTCTGGGCGACAACGGTGCTGGCAAATCGACGCTGATCCGGCTTCTGTCGGGCGTGCACAAACCGACTTCGGGCACGCGGTGCATTTCGCCAGCCCGCGCGAAGCCAGCAAAGCTGGGATCGCCACGGTGCATCAATTCGGCGGCACTTTTCCCTTGATGTCGATCGGCCGGTCTTCCTTTGTCGGTCAAGAGCCTAGAAAGGGCCGGGGCCCGTTCCAGGTCTATGACCGCAAACGCGCCAACGAGATCGCGGTCAAAGCTGTGCGCGATCTCGGCACTACCCGAATCACCGACGGCGACCGGCTGGGAGGCGGCCTTGCCGGCGGCGAACGGCAATCGCTGGCGATCGCCCGAACCTTGCATTTCGGCGCCCGTGTTCTGATCCTTGATGAACCCACTGCCGCACTTGGAGTAAAGCAGGCCGCCCATGTATTGCGCATTGTCAACGAGGCCGAGCGTCGGGGCCTTGCCGTGGTGTTCATTACCCATCAGGTCATGCACGCGATGGCGGTGGGCGCCCACTTTGCCGTCCTGATCCGCGGTGCCATCGCCGCTGATTTTCGTAAGGGCGAGAGAACTCGAGAAGAGATTGCCGACTTGATGGCCGGCGGCGAAACCATGGCGACGCTGGAGGCCTCGGTCAAAGATTACATGGAAGCTCATGAAGGCTACGCGCCGACAATGGCCTGATCTAATCCCATTGGGCGGTCTTCTCCCGACCGCCCCGAACTGTCCGTCGCGCCTCTCCACCGCGCGGATCTTGCCAACGATCCGGGCCAGAAACCGTTTGGCCCGGATCACCCCTTTTTTGGCCCTATCCATTCAAATCGCGGCCAAAGGAAGATAATTGACTCAAGAATCCTTCGGCACCGGACGACAACGAAGGCGGCTTCCGGCATGCCACGGCCCGGGGCGGATCAGGTCCTGCTTCGCCATTTGAGCACTCGAAATCCGGGGCAAGCCTTCGCAGCATACTCGTTGTGTCCGGAAACACGGGACACGGCAGTTCGGTCAGCGATTTCCGTCAAGAGGCCGCGCAAGGCTAGATCCTGCGCCGCTGCGAAATTCTTCTCGAACGGATCATCCGCGGTCGATCCCGCACCGCCGACTAGGCAGATGTGGATGACACCACGGTTGTGCCCCTCCACGCCCGCTCCGATCTCGGTTTCCGGACGGCCGGGCAATGTGCTGCCATCCCGATCGATCAGGTGGTGGTAGCCTATATCGCGCCAGCCGCGCTGGTCCACATGCCAGCGCCGGATTTCGGCGCGCTTGGCGGCGAGGGATTGGCCCTTCATCCAGCCCGGCGGCGTCGCGCTGCAATGGATGACGATTTCGGAGACGGGATATCGGGCAGTGCCTTGGTAGATCATGTCTTTCTCCTTGGACTAGTTGATCAGTGGCTTAGGAAGGCGAAGACGCCGACCGCAATCGCGGCGCCCCAGAAGATGAGTTCGCGGCTGAGACGGCGGAGTGTGTCACCGCGTTTCATCGGACTTCCTCTTGGCTTCGGCACTGCGGGCGCGGATCATGTCGATCAAGAGCCCAGCGATGGAAATGCCGCCGAGGCCCACGATGAAGGAGGCGAAGCCGTTGCTGTCGCCGTTCGGAGCGAGATCGCCGATCATCGGGCTGATCAGCGGATTGACGAAGGGCCCGACATAGAGGGCGCAGATCGAGCCCACGAGAAGCGAGGCCACGCCGTCTTGCCAGCGTTCGCGCAGGGTGACCCAGCGCACGATGCCGCCTGCGGCGCCGGCAAGGGCGGTTTTAGCCTGGTCGGTCATGATCCATGACCAGAAGTCGTTCTGGTTTGCCACGAAGGGCTCCTTTTCGGTTGGGGAGGAGAAAGAAAAGTTGGAACGGCCGGGTCAGGACCAGCTGCCGCCGAGCGCTGCGGCCGGGCCGAGGTAGATGCATTCGAAATAGCTGCCTGCGTTGACAACAGCAGCGGCGGCCACATCAAGCGCGATGGAGGGAATGATGGTCCCGGCGGTGGTGATCTCGAAGGTTCCGTGGATCGAAGCGCGCAGGGCCACCGATGTCGCAACCGATGCGAGGGAGCCGCCACTGGTGGGGACGTCGGATGCCGTTCCCGAGGTGGCAGTGGTACCGCCGACCGCGACGGTGCCGCGCGAGCCGAAGTCCTGCATGGACATCTTGCCGAAGACGGCCGTACCCGCACCTTTCAGATCGAACTTCGCCGATCCGCTCGTGGTCGACATCGAGGTCAGCAGCAGCGAACAGGAGAAGCGGTAGGTGCCCGCAGCCAGGGACAGCGCGCCATTCGGCGACCAGTTGAACAGTTTCTGGGCCGTTGTGATGCTGGTCAGAGTGTAGTTCGCCTGCAGCACGCCGTAGATAGCGGTGGCCGACGCGCCGCCCGCCAGATCAATCGACACCCCGCCTTGGCAGCCCCGGAATTTCCCTGTGCTGGAGTTGTACCAGAGGTCCCCATCGGCCACCGTGCCCGGGTCGCCCGCATTCGGGTTCAGCTGCAGCGCCACCATGGCGCGGACCCGACCGGAGGTTCGTTCCAGCTGCAGGGCGTTGAACCAAGTGGCGCCATCGGGCGACACCTTGATCTGAAAATCATCCGAACCGGTGAGGCCAAACTCCGCCCGGCCGGAAAATCCGGTCTGAAACAGGAAGGAGCCGGTGTCGGTGGCTGCGGCCTTGTTGACCTTGACCTGATGCCCGGCACCAGCGTGGTTGAAGAGGCTGGCCGGGGCGTTGATCGACAGGCGGTTGGTGGCGTCTGCAGAAGCACCACCAAGCCCGAGGTAGAGGGCTGAAACATTCGCCGCCGCCATGGCAATGGCCGACACGCTGCTGCCGAAAGTCACGGTCGGGTTGTTGATCGTGAGCGTGCCCAGCGCCCCGGCTATTGCCGAGCCGATGGTCACGTTGGTCGTCGAACCCGAAACCCCGGCCGTGCCGATGTTCACGGTCTTGGAGTTGCCGTTCAGCGTGGCACCTGTGGCGAGGTTCATGGTCCCGGTGCCGGTCGAGGTGCCGAGATCATTGTTCGCCGCCGAAAGCGTCTGCTTGGACGAGAAGGTTTGGGCCACGGCGAGCCCGGCGAGGGAAGTGGTCGCATCCGGCAAAGTGAAGACCCGCGTCGCCCCGGCAGTAAACCCCGCGATCTGGAACCGGGCCTGCTTCGTCGGGTCGATGTCGTCCTGCAGTGTAAAGGCCGCGTCACTGAAAACACCGGTAATCAACCCGGCCCAGATGCCAGTCCCTGCATTGTAGTGAAGCAACGTGTCGGTGCTGACGTCAACGGCGGCCCAGCCATCGAGGGGCGCATAGAAGGCCCACGCCCCATCCTGCCATGCTGCAATCTGCCCCGCATGTCCCGCCCAGGCGCCCGTCGGCGATGACGGGATGATCCAGCGCTGGCCTTCGGTCGGGCTCCCGGGTGGCGTGGCCAGCGCCGCGCTCTGGACGGTGACCTGCACCAAGGCATCCAAACGGCGCAGGGCTTCGTTGACCGTGACATGCTTTTGCGACTGGTTGGCGGCGAGATAAGGCAGAACCAGATTGGGCGTATCCGCCATGGGAATTCTCCTACGGTGTCAGGGTGGTTTCAGCCGGGGCGCCGCGACCAAGCTGGCCGTTCTGGAAAACCCGGAGGCGCAGGCTGGTTACAGGTGCGCCGAAATCGGCGGTCTGCATCGCGGCAGTGTAGGTCCAGGTGGCGTTCCCGATGCCTGAAACGGTGCGCACCACTGTTCCCCCGCCGGTCAGGATCTCGACGTCATAGGTTTCCGAAGCTTCGCCCAGCGGCACTTCAGGGGAATTCCAGCTGTCGCCAGCCAGCGACCGGGTCCGACGCAGCCAGGTGATCGCAATGTCGTCCGAGCCCTGCCAGATGCCCTTGATCCCCACCACACTCCAGGGGCGAAGGCCGCGGCCCTCAGGTGTGAAGGTCAGGGGCAGGTTCACGGCATCGCCCGCCGCGCGGTCGATCGGGCCAATCCGCCAATTCCACGGCATGCCAAGCTCGGCCTCGGTCACCGGCAGCGGCACCAGCGCAGAATTCAGAAACACGATCCGACTGCCGATCGGGACCGTCGGCACAACGGCATCTTCCGTCCCCGACTGACCGCGCAGCAGGCGGGAGAGTTGCCACCGACCGGTCGCGACGATGCTGGCCAGAGCGAACTGCAAAACCTCCCAGTTGCCCGGGGCGGTTTCCAAGGCCATTGCATTGGCGCCCGCAAACAGTTGCTCGTCGGTCACGCTTTGCAGTGACCCGGACGCGATATCGACCAATAGGGAATTCGCCAGATCGAACCTCCATGACGGCCCGGTCGCCAGTGCTGCCGCGAGGGTACCGAACTGAGCCGGGGTGGAGGCCGTGGAGAACAGCGAGAACCCATCGAGCGAGGCGCTGCGCCAGATCGCGGCCTGGCCATACCAGGGCGAGGCCGCAACCGCTGCGAGAGGTCGGTAGGCCGGGATATCCTCCGACAGCTGCGGCAGGTCGAGGATTTCCGCATCGGGTGGGCCATAGACCACCGGCACGGCGGTCGAGACGCCACGTGACGGGCCCTCCGGCAAGCCGTAGACCGTCTGGTCTCGTCTGGACGCCTCCACCCGTCTTGCCTCGCCATCAGCGATCTGCGTCAGCGCGAAGTCGAGGCTGCGGCCATTATTCTCGATTGAGACGACATCGGTCGGGTCGAGGGCTAGGCGCGATGGCGGCAGGGCGAAGGCTGCGGTTTCCCTGCCGATCCAAGCCTCAAAAAGCGCGCGACGAGCATTGCGATCAGCCGTCGCGGGGGGATGGGCGATAGCGAATTGCTCGGCCTGCACCCGGACGGAATCCACCGTCACGCGGCGGGCTTCAACTGTGACCGCCTCATAATCCTCGTCCGCCGACAGCATGCGCCACTTCAGCACGCGCGGCAGTTCGGTCTCCTGACCCCGGGTGAATTCGATATCCTCGCCCTCGGGCCGGTCGGCCGCGACGAGATCGACGGCGGTGATCGTGGCCGCCGATTTCCCACCCCGCGGCACGAAGCGCAGCAGTCCCTGGCTTTCCACGGCATCAAAGCCGAAATACCGGGCCAGCGGCGCGATGGATGCCCGAGGGCTTTCCAGCGCCGCGATCACGAATCCCGGCACGGCATCGGCGAGCCGAGAAACATCAAGGGCGTTGGGATCGATGCCCGACCGCGCGCAGATATCACGCACCAGATCCCCAAGGCTGGCATTGCCCAGTCGTCCGTTCAGCCAATGCCCGACTTCCCAATTGGCGGTGTCGCCCCAGACATCGTTTCGGCCGGGCCAGGCGGGATAGGGCCGCCCATCCCAGCACCAGACCGCACATTCGCCCAAGTCGATCATCGGGGCGGCATAGATGGTCGAGACCGGGTTGTTGCCCGGGTCGGACCAGTAGCCGATCAGTGCTTCCAGATATCGGCGCTGGATCGCGTCGTCCCGCGCGCCGGTCGAAAAGTGGGGCAATTCGCTTTCGGAGCTTTTCGGATCGAAGAAGACGTTCGGCTGGTTGGTGCCCTTGTCTACGGCCGGGCAACCGATCTCGGTGAAGCGGAAGGGCTTTGACTGCGGCACCCATGCGGTGGCGCTGGCACTCTCCACCCCACCCGGGCGGTTCTTGTGGCTGTTCATCCACCAGCTGCGGAAATCCTTCGCCCGGAAGACCCAAGGCTTAGCTGCGGCGCCATCGGTGATTGCCGTGCGAGTCTGGGCGTTGCGGGCGGCGTCGGAGGCATAGAACCAGTCGAAATACTCGCCACCCTCGATGTTGGATTGCAGATAGGTCGGGTCGTGGATGCCCGACCAACCGCCCGAGGTATCGAGGTGCGATGTGCCATCGCGCCAGTCCGACAAAGGCAAATAGTTGTCGACCCCGATGAAATTGATGTTGGCATCGGCCCAGAGCGGGTCGAGGTGGAAATAGATGTCCCCGGTGCCATCGCCCGGCTGGTGGCCGAAGTATTCGGACCAGTCGGCGGCATAGCCGATCTTGGTGCCCGGCCCGAGGATCGCCCGACAATCAGCGGCGAGGGTCTGCAGGGCCGCGACGGCCGGATAGGTGCTGGCGGCCGAACGGGCCGTGGTCAGACCGCGCAGTTCGGACCCGATCAGGAAGCTGTCGACGCCACCCGCGGCGACGCAAAGCTTGGCATAATGCAGCACCATCCGGCGATAGCCCCATTCAGAAGGCGAGCCGGTCCAGCTGACAGCTGTGCCGCTGGTCGAGAAGTTGGCAGCAGAGGCGGAGCCGAAGAAGGCGCTGACTTGCATGGCCGCCGCCCCGGTCTTGTCCACCGTTCCGGTCTGCCCCGCTGCCGGCGCGACGGTGATCCTGCCCCTCCAGGGATAGATGGGCTGGCCGAGGGTCGCCCCGTTGGCGCTGTAGGGGTTCGGCAGGGTGTTCCCGGCTGGCACATCCATCATCACGAAGGGATAGAAGGTGATCCGTTTGCCACGCCCGCGGAGATCCTGGATCGACTGCACCACCGCGAAATCTGCCGGTGTGCCGCCGAAGGCGGCTGCACCCCCGACCCGGCTGATGAGATGCGCCCCGGTTCGGGTCACACCATTCACCGCCCATGACTTCGGCGATGTGGTCTTGGTAGTGGTCTCCACGCCCGGCTGGATCAGACAGGAACCGGCACGCAGATCCGTGCCGAACCAGCTGACGACCAGCGATACGGCCTCAAAGTTGGGTGCCACCTGTTCGAGGTTGTCGAGCGAGGCAGGCAGGTCCGCCTTGCCGAAGGTGCTGTTCTGGTTCTCGGGCACCGTCGTGCCGCCCGACGACCGTGTGATCGTCTCGGTGGCGTAGACGAATTCGCCAGCGCCGGGGATCAGGTTCACGGCCCGGATCAGGCTTTCCGCCGAGCCGTCGGCCAGTGTCGGCCGGATCACCTCGAAGGACAGTTGGGGAATTCGATTGCCGAACCTCTCGAGCGGCAATTCCTCGAAGACGACATAGGCCATGCCGCGATAGGCCGGCGCATTGCCCGCGCCCATCTTGGCGGTGATAAACGGATCGGGCAGCTGCGCCTCAGTGCCGGTGTAGACCCGCCAGACCGCGCTTGGCAGGTCGAAAGGTTTGCCGTCGGCCCAGATCCGGCCGATCCCCGAAATCGGACCCTCGCAAAGGCCGACCGCGAAGGAGCAGGAATAGGAGTAGGTCGTGGTCTTGACCTCACCGCCGCCACCGCCCTTGCCGCTTCCGCCCTGCGTCGTAGTCGTGGATTTCTCCAGGAAATCGGTGGCCCAGAAGATATTGCCGCCGATCTTCATGCGCCCGTAGACGTTCGGAATGACCGACCCTTCGGTGGACGAAGTCACCCGCAGACTTTCCAGCCGCGCGCCTTCAGAAATCTGGTTCGGGGCGAAAGAGGCGATGATCCGGCTGTCGATGATCGTGCCGATGATTGACCCCGCCGCCTGGCCAAGCACAGCCCCGGACAAGCCGAGGATCGTGCCGCCAAAGCCTGCACCGATCGAGGCACCAGCAGCGGCAAGGACAATGGAGGCCATCAGATCACCTCAAGGGCTGCGGGGAAGACGAACGCGAAGGTGGCGCGGCGCGACCAGGCCGGGGTGAAAGCCTCTTCGACGACGCCCGAGCGGTCGTAGGCGTGGAGCAAAGTGGGCCGGACCACGCTGGCGCCCAAGATGCCGCAATGCTTGGCGGGAATGCGCGGCCCCATGCGGAACAGGATCAGCGCACCAGGACCGGCGTCGTCCAGCGCCACCTCAATCAGGGCCGCCCGTGCCGCTTCGACCAGGACTTCGCGGCGACCTGCCTCGCCCCAATCGCGGGAATAGGGCGGTACTTCCCAAGGCTCGTCGCCATGTAGGGCCCGCCAGATGCCGCGGGCCAGGCCAAGGCAGTCGCAGCCGACGCCTTGCAACGAAAATTGATGCAGATAGGGCGTTCCGATCCAGGCGCGTGCGATGGCCAGCACGGCCGAGGGATCGGCCGGGGTCAAGGTGATGGCGGTCATGTGGAAACTCGTCAGGTGAGGGGTGCGCCGTTGTTGGCATCGCCCTGATTGGGATAGCGCAGCACGGCCTCTTCGCCGGGCATGTGCGGAAAGCCCCGGAAGTTCACGCCATTGCCGAACTTCGCGGAGCAGGTCGCGAACTGCTTGGCGCAGCCCGCCGCGGCGAGGAAAGTGTCTCCCACGGCAATCTGGCGCACCGGGGCTTCGAAAAGGGTGATGGCACCACTGGCGAAGCTTGCGATCTCGGCCTTGCGCCCGGCATTTGCACCGGTCGTCCAACTAATCACACCGAGGGTAAAGGTATCATTGGCGAAGCTGCCCAGCGCGGCAGCGCTGAAACTCCGGCTTCCCGACAGCGTCGCCACAGTCCCGTTAGCCGACCAGAGCGGCGAGGCCAGGTTTACCCCGCAGCGTGCATCGCCAAGATCGGCATCGCAGGAAAACTGGTAGGTTCGCCCGACCGTCTGGTTCAGCCAATGCGCGAGTGATCGAACCTCGGCCACGAAACTCATCCGCCCGCGCCGAATGTCACCCAGATTGCCGCGCCTCATCAGCACGCGCTGGTCTGGAGCGGCCCAATTGACCCGCCAGACCTCGACCTCGGCATTGTCCCAGCGTCCGTCCAGAATATCGGCCTCGGTGATCCGATCGGAGGACAGCGCCCCTTCGACATCCTGTGCATCCACGGAGAAATCTTGCCCAGCGCGGATTTCTGAGGGGACGAAGCCGCTTTCGGGCTCAAAGGTCGTGCCTGCAAAGGCAAGGGCAAGATCATGGTCGGTGAAACCATAGACCGCGCCGTCACTGCGGGTGATCTTCCAGCACCAGGACAGAGTCGTGGTACCGGAATCGAGATGGGCCTGCAGCCCGGAAGGCAGAGATTTCATCGGCGGACCTCGATCAGAGGGATGGAGGTGATCGAGCCCAGACGCTCGATGTCGAGCGTGACGGGCAGATCGTCGGTGTCAAACCGCACCGGCACATCGAATTCGAAACCAACCGTCAGGTTCGCCCCGACCGAAGGCGGGCTGAGGAAGTTGACGATCCCGGTGGATATGTCGACGGTCCAGCCCGGGGCGGCCCCGGTCCAGGCCGGTTCGCGAAGGCTTGCGCCAAGGATGGTGACGATCTGCCCTGCGGTGCTGTTTCCCGCGCCGAGCAGGCATCCGGTCAAGCCTGCGCCCACGACGATGTCGAAAGCCCAGAGCCAGAAGCCGCTGCCAAGGTCGGTGATCACTACATTCGACACGGCCCCGCCGTTCTGGTTGAAGATCGTGGGCGCAGCGAAGGTGCCCTTGATGCCGCTGTCGAGATTGCCGGGCTGCAGCCGCAGGTTCAGCCTTGCGTCGGGCGACCCGCCCGCCTTGAACCAGACTTGCGCCCGGTACTTCTTGCCCTGCTGCACCGGAACCGAGGCGTGCTGGCGCAGGCCAAAGCCAGTCGTTCCTAGATCATAGGCGGCGGTGAAGCTGCCATAGGTCACTGCGCTGTTTGCCCCCAGGGCCCCGGTGTTCGACCAGGTGGCGGACTGAAGATTGTTCCCAGAGGTCAGCAATTCCGGTCCCTGCAGCGTCAGGATCCCGGTCTGCACGGTCCCGGCTACCGGCTTCAGGATCGTGCGCACCCAAGTCTGCCCGCCCGAGGTGTAGAGCTTCCTCAGCTGAAATGCGGTGGTCGTGCCATCGCCGGTCCCGAGAGGCTGGTCGAAGGCCGTGGCTGCCACCGAGGGCAGGCAGGACTTGTAATCGGCCCAGTCCTTCCAGCGAAATCCACGCAGGCGCCCGTTCCGTGCCTCGAAGAAGGCGATCACCGCCGCCAGATCGTCGGCGCGGCGGATCCCGTAGGCGGCATCATAGGACCGCCGCGAATTCGCCCATGAGGCGTTCCGCTCCTCGTCACCTGACGCCAATGTCACGATCTGGGTGCGGCGCTGCGGCCCGCCGCGCGCGCCCCGGCTAATCATGTCCGGAAAACGGACTTCATCGAATGCCATCAGAAGGCCCTCCGACCGAAGGCGACTGCGCGGGCGATGTCGCTTGCCACCTGGACGCGCGATTGACGAAAGCTCTGTGCGTCCTTGGCATTGATGGTCACGGCGATGTTTTGGCCGCCACCGGCTGCTTGCCCGCCCTGTGCGGCAAGTTCGCGGCGCGACAGAACCCGCTCGCCCTTTTGGAGAATTGCGGGCACTTCGTCAGGACGAAGACCGGCCCAGCCGCCCGAGTGCATGCGCGGCGCGCCCGCAAAGGCCAGCGCAGAGATCATCCGGCCGGATGTGCTGCCTCCGACCGTGCCCCCCGAATGCAGGACCGGGGCGAAGATCCCGCCGATGCCGCCCAGCGCGCCGGAGAGCATGTCGGCAACGGGGCCGAGCACGGATTTGCGCACCGCCAGTTTGGCGAGGTCCGCCAAGATTGAGGTGACGAGATCGCCGAAGTTCAGCTTACCGGTCTTCACGAACTCACCCACCGCGTCCTCAGCGGACTGGAAGGCCCCGACAAGTGCCTGGCCGACATCGGCCCCGATTTCGCGGGCCCTGCTGGCATAGTCGGACAGGGCTGCGATGACGGCCTTCCAGCCGGTCGCGGTTTCTTCGGCGGCCGCTTTCCCCGCGGCTCCCGCGCCTCCTGCAGCCCGCCCAGCGTCGTCAAGCGCATCGGTGGTTCCATCAGCAGCGGCGGTGGCGGCATCAAGGGCCGAAGCGCCGTCTGTTCCCGCCGCTGTCATCGCCGATTGCAGTGCCTGCCAACTTGCGAGCGGTCTGGCGGCCGCATCGGTCAGCATGCCGGAGGCTTCCGAATAGGCCGCCGCACGGTCGCGGGCCTCGCTGGCCATGGTGCCGAGGCCAAGATCAGGTGTCTCGAGATAGGTCTTGCCCATCGCGGCGTTGAACGCATCCGCGGCGGCGGCACCGGCAGCGGTGGCCGCCCCGGCGAACGGATTATCGACACGGCCCAGCGTCACTGGGTCAAGTGTGCCGATCTGAATGCCGCCTTCGCCAGTTGCCCAATCGGGCAACAGGTCCAACGCCGCGTTCAGGCCGGAAATGAAGGTGTTGATCCGGGTGACGACGCCGTTCAGCATCGCCTCGACCCCACCAATCAGCCCGTTCGCCGCCTGGAATGCGAAGTCGCCGATGGCCGAGGGAAGTGCCGCCCAGATTGCCTTCACCGCATCAAACGCCCCCTGAAACACGCCGGTCGCCGAATTGCCGAAGCCCACGACCGCCACCAACGCGCCCTGCATGGTATCGGCCACAGTCTCGGTGATGCCTGGCCAACTGGCGCTGAGGCTCGCGACCACGGCCTCGACGCCAAGTCCGATCCGGTCCCAGACCTCGCTGGCGAGATCGGAGAGGAGCCCAAGTGCCGCACCGAACCCGCCAGCACCCTCGACCAGTTTGGAGAACTGATAGACCAATTCGCCCGCCCCGACGATCAGGGCACCAATGCCGGTGCGGATCAGCGCGCCTTTCAGGACGGTCAAGGAAAGGGAAAACCCGCTGACGCCCAGCGCAGCCGCGCCCAAGGACACGACAAAACGCCCTGCGAAGAAGGCAGCGAAGGCTCCGGCTATGCTGGCAATCTCGCCAATATGGTCGCCGAGGAAAGCGATGCTAGTCTGGAAGATGCCACCCTTGCGGGTGGCGTTCGCCAGCGCGTTGGCCACGGTTTCCAACGCCGGTGCTACCGCCACCGTCAATTGGTTCGTGAGACCAAGCCAGACCAGACCGAGCCGGTCGATGGCATCACCAGCTGTCCGGATCTGGTCGGCATCCTGATCAGACACTGCGACGCCGAAGTCCGTGATGTCCTGCGATGCCTGGCGCAAGGTGGCAGAATCGATCCGGCTGAAGGCCAGCGCGGCTTTGTCGCCGAACAATGCCGAGGCCACAGCCGCCCGTTCTGCCGGAGGCACGAACTTCGCCAGCGCGTCCTGAATGGCCGCGATGCGTTCATCCAGTGGCAGGGCCTGCAGATCAGATGCTGTCAGATGGAGCCGCTTCAAAGCGTCCACCGCCGTGCCAGTGCCCCCAGCAGCATCGGAAAGCTTGAGGGTCAACTTCTTCGTGGCGGCGGCTATCTCATCCATCGAGACTCCTGCCAGGTCCCCGGCGAAAGTTAGAACCTGAATGCTGCGGGTCGTGGTGCCGAGAGATTGCGCAAGGTTGGCCTGCGCGTCGATGGTCTCGAGGCCCGACTTGATCATGGCGATCCCAGCTGCGGCTGCAGCCGCGACAGCCACCGCAGCTGCGATCTTCACCCGGGTGGCGAAAGCTGAAAGCCTGGCATTGGCGAGTTCCGCCTCGCGTGACATGCGTCCGAAGCCTCGAGCCCCTGCGTCGCCCACGCCTTCCAGTTCCGCGCGCACCTGTTTGCCGCCCACGGCGGCCAGGCGGACGGACACGCGTTTTTCAGCCATCTTCGGCTCCGATCTTTTCGTTGATGCGGCGGACCATCACCGCCTCCAGCTCCGGCAGCAGCTCGGCCACCACCATTGGGTTCAGGCCCAGCGCTCTGGCGAGGGCGACGGCCGCAGTCATGTCCCAACCGATGACCGCCTTGCCCGCCACTCGCATCTGGTCGCCGAGACGGCAGACCAGGTCCCAGACTTGCCAGCCGTCATGGCTGACAGGCTGGTTCAGCCGCGCGGGGCAGTCTTTGCATTGCGTTTCACAGGCCGCGCAGTAGCCATCGCCCCCGCCGAAGTGCCAGTCAGCGAGGGCGCAGAGCCGTTTTTTTCCGCGTCCAGCAGCATGCCGCGGCTGACATAGTGCAGGTTGAAGGCCTCGAAGATCGGCCACAGGGACAGGAGGGCGTCGATGCCTTCCGGCGTCACAGGCAAGACGTTGCCATCTGCATCGCCAAGGCCCTCCCAATCGACCACGGCGCGACGCGCCAGTGCCCCTGAAAAGATCGCGGCCCGCGTGTCGTTGCTGGCTTCGGGATCCAGATCCCGCACGGCCGGATCGGAGCGGGTGGCGACCATCAGCGCGGTGGTCAGCGGCAAAAGCAGAAGGCGAACGCCATGGCCGAGGTCGAGCCATTGCGGTTCGGGGGAGAGTTCGATCCGGATCATCAGTAACCTGCGATGTTGTTGACGAGGACGACGGTGCACATCCGTGCGGGGGAGGTGGCGAGTGCCGCCTGCCAGTCGAAACTTGCCTGGACACCCTTCGGGCCTTTGATCTCGATGCGGGGCCGTGGCAGGTAGACGGCATGGGCGGTCAGGGTCAGGCTTTCGCCGCTGGCCAGCGCATAGCTGAATTCCAGTGCTGCCGCCGTGCCATTGATGGCTTGGGTCAACAGCGTGGTATCGGCAAAGCGCACCTCGATCTTGCCGGTCAGGGCCGCGATGGTGGGATCCGCGCCATCGATCCTGGCATCGGAGCGGATGGTTTCGATCCGGTCCAGGTTATTGGCATAGGTGAGATCGGCCGAGACGATATTGCCCAGCGCAACACCATCCCGCTTGATCGCCCCGTTGAAATGCCCGAACCGGTTCAGAGCGATGGCTGCGGGTGTGCCTGCGGCAGTGGCCTCGGCGATGGTTTCCCCCTGCGCCACCAGCGTCGCCTTGGCACCGAGGAGGCCGGAGCGTTCCATAGCCCATGACAGCGCATCCAGCACACAACCAGAATAAATGGCGAAACGCGGCACTTCCGGCATGGCGACTTCGATAGACATGCTGGGCAAGGTCCAACTGCCCGACATAAAGGTGTGGGCATTCAGGCCGCCGGTCAACGATGCGCCCGATACCGTGCCGTTGGAGGCGGGCGTGGTGGACGCCGCCAGCGTGAAGGCGTTCCCCGTGCTGCCCAGCGTGTCGTGCACGATGGTCAGCGCCGTCGCCGTGCCGGTGTAGGTCGCAAGCGCCACCCCGGTGACAACGCTGGCGTTCAGGGCAACGGCGAGAGCCGTCATGGTCGCGGGCAGGTTGGCGCCTATGTTCACCTGATTGCCGGTGGCGCCTGCGGCCACAAAGGTGAAGGCGGTGCCGTTGATCGTCACCGTCGAGTTGACGGCGGGTTGGGCCGAAAACGTGATCGAGCCGGCCGCAGCGACGGTGCCCGCCGTCGTTGGCGCCCCGAACGCCGCCTTCAGCCAGACGCCAAAGCCCACGGCATCGATCGGCACCTCGACGTCGCCGTCGGTGGTGATCGCATCCAGCAAGGGCGCGCGGGGATCGCGGCCATAGCCCAGAAGCTCGGAAGCAAGCAGGGGCTGCTCTGCTGCCAGCGAACTGGTGATGAAGGGCATTTGGGTAAAACCCGCCCCTGGCGGGGTGCCGTAGACCGTCTCGAACGCAAGCGCCATCTGCGCCCGCGCCCCTTGTGCGCGTGCCATGTCAGTGTCCTTTTGTGGGTGAAATCAGGTGAGTGGGTCGGGCGTGGCGTAGTGCAGCACGACGGTGATCACCGCCGCTTTCAGCGCGGCCGCGCCTTCGATGGGCAAGTCGATCGGCTCCGGCGCTTCGGCCTCGATCCACTCGCAGAGTCCACCAAGCGTTCGGTCTGTCGCCAGCGCTGCGCCGACATCTGCCGTCAGCGCATCGAACAGTGCGTCGCGCCCGGCACCCGCCTGGATCACCACTTCCAGTTCCGCCCGGTGCTCGTAGAAATAGGTCAGCGGCGACAGCGTGACCTCCGGCTCGCCCGGCTTGCCATCGCGCAGAATGATCAAGCCGGTGGTCGGAATGCGTTCGGGCAGCACGTCACCGCGCAGCACCGGGCCGGCGAGGGTCTGCAACCGCACATGCAGGGCAGCGAGGACTGTTTCGCGAACGCTAGGCATTTTTGATTCCATATCTGACAGCACGGCCAACGACCGCAAGGAGCCCTGGTCCGACATTTGCTTCAGGCGCAGCGAGCCTGCGCCACCTCAACTTGGAAATCTTAAGCCCATACCCCTCAGTCAGCTTCCCCGATGCTGCAACGCAGCGCCAAGATGAGCGACTCTCGGCCTGACCCAGTGCAAGAGGAGTTTCTACCCGGGGGTGATCTGCCTAAAAATGACAACTGGGGGCATTGTCGTGGAGGGCAGCGTGTTAGCTGCAATTGAGAGAGACGATGCAAACGGAGTGATCAGTCCAGGCTTGGCTAACCTGAGTTAGGGTCCACGGGCACAGAGTCGAGCAAGATCGCAGGACATTTTCTGAAGCCTGATCCTCAAGGCAAAAGTGACCGGAGATGAGAACGCAATGCCAAAAAGCCCAGACGCTGCCGCCATTGCCGCATTTGACATCTGCGACTCCCATTTGTTGACCATGGTCGAACTGAAGATATTGACGGCTCCTCAGGCTATTCAGGTGTTGGAAGACGTAGCGGAAACTCACAGGAATGCCACGGCAACAGACGGTAATCAGGCCCTTCACAGACAAACCGCCGCACGCATTCAGCAGTTGATCAATACGCGCGTGGCGTTGCCGCTTTAGCCAAGCCGATCTTCCACCCAATTTTCCACAATCATCTCCGGCACTCTGGCCCGTGCTTGGTCAGCATCCCTTGCCAGATCCAGCCTTTTCGGCAGTTTGACCTGCCGCACCAGCAGGAAAATCGGCGCCGTCACCTGACCCTTCCCGGTTTTCGACCTGGAGACTACCCCCTGGCCTCGCGTGTTCAGACGAACGGCCTCGGCCACCAGAAGGCTCGGACCACGGCTGCGATAGACAAAGCGCAGGCGCAGGCCGGTCTTTTGCTCCCACATCCCCGGCGTGATGCGCTTGCCGCCCATTGCCTTGCCTGCGGCTGGCAGCGGGATGGCCAGCCAGAAGCCACTGTCCGAGCGGATCAAGGGGCCGGTGTCATGCGCGCCGATGATGGCCGGCGCGTTGGACCAGACCAATGCCGCTGCATCGAGGCTGTTTCGGCCCTTCGGATAGGTCTGCGACCGAATGGTATTGGCGAGGCGCTGGCCGAGCCCAGCGCCGGTGATCTGCCCGCGCCATGCGGATTTCAGGCTGGCGCCTGCTTGGGCCATTGTGGCGGAGACCGCCTTTTGGCCGGCCGCCACTTCCGCGCGCATCATTGCGACCAGGTCAGGCGTTACATCGATCTTGAGTTTCATCTTGCCGCGTTTGTCTCCGGATGGCGGATTGCCCTATTTAGTGGCAGGAAAGAGCGTGAGCTTAAAGGCGCAGGGGGACTGGAATTGGATGCGATCGTGGCTCTGGACTACGCTGGGGTGTCGCTCTTTGCTGCCACCGGCGCATTGGCGGCGTCGCGCAAAGAGCTCGATGTCATCGGGTTCCTGTTTTTGGCCGCGGTGACCGGAATCGGTGGCGGCACGGTCCGTGACCTGGTCCTCGGCGTGCCGGTGTTCTGGATCGTCCAGCCCGTCTACATTCTGGCCTGCGCCATCACGGCGGTGGTCATCTTCTTCACCGCGCATCTTCTGGAGTCGCGGTACCGCTGGCTTCTTTGGTTTGATGCCATCGGATTGGCCGCCTATTGCGTCATTGGCGCGGACAAGGGACTGTCCGTCACCGGTTCCGCCACCGTCGCCGTGGTCATGGGCATGTTGACTGGCACGCTTGGCGGCATCCTGCGCGATGTGCTGGCCAATGAACCCTCGGTCCTCTTGCGGCGCGAAGTCTATGTGACAGCAGCACTTCTTGGGGCCTTGGCCTTTGTGGCGGCAGAGACTGCGGGCTTGAACCAGATCACCTCGGTCAGTCTTGGGTTTGCCGTGGCCAGCGTCATACGCGGCAGTGCGCTGGCCTTCGGCTGGACGCTGCCGACCTATCGCTCCCGCCCCGGTCGCGACGTCGGCCGTTGAGGATCACGAGGGCCTCAGGTCCAGGGTCCAGATCAGCCGTTCGCGGTCCCGCGTGGGCTCGCCCTGGAGGGTGAAACTCTCGGTCCCGATCACGATCAGATCCCCGGGTCGTGGATCGGGAAGGTCGGAGACCTGGACATCGACCACCATCGTGGCGCTGACAAACCGGCCCGCGCCGAATTCGGTGATCCGGTCCGGGGCACGGCGGATCACCCGGATGGGGCGCTCATCGGAGGTGGTGGCGGAGATCCAGAGGGCTTCCGCCGCCATCGATGCATTGCCAAAAATGCGGCCCAGCGCCGCCTCGAAGACCGACATGTTGGCCGCCCGTCCTACCGTCAGTTCGAGGTGAAGAGCCGGATTGCCAGCCGCGGCCGCTTGTTGACGGGCAGGATCGAAGCCTCGGTCATCAGGTCGATCCAGCGGCCCTTTTCGTCGAGATGCTGGCGGGCATAGAGTGGCTGGCCGATGGTATTGGCGGCCTCCAGCAGGTTTGCCGGTCCGCCATAGGTGGTGAAGGTGTCGAAGGTACCGATCGGGAAGGCCACCCCTTCGCCGGCCGGCAGGAACCGCTCTGCCGTGCCGGTCGAGAGCGTGGCGCTGCCAGTGTATTCCTCGAACAGGATCCCCGCGAAGGGGAAGGCACGGCGGACATCCTCGCGCAAGGGCTGGCCGCCGGTCGCGGAGTAGAACTTGTAGGCGTCCTCGGTTTTGGGATGGCTGATCAGCTTGTCAAAGAATTCGGGGCTGACCAGTGCATGCGCCCGGATCATGGATTCGCCGAGAAGATTGTCCTCGATGGCGCGCAGCACCTCACGGACCTTGCCCTGCACATTGGTGCCGGCGGTGCCGAGGACGAAGTCGACGGAGATCTGCGCCAGGCCGAACTCGGTGAAGTAGTTGTAAAGCGTGGTGCCCGCCCCGTCCTTCACGATGCCGCGCAGCGCGTTCATCTCCATGTATTCGCGGGTCTGGGCATGCTTGCGGCGCATGAGCTGCAACTTTCGCGACATCACCTCGACCAGCGGATCGGCGGCGTCGGACACGCCCAGCGCGGGTTGCCCCTGGATGTCAGAGGGAAGGATGACATCGTCATGCGGGATCCAAGGCAGGGCGAAACTGCGCATCGACCGGCCCTCACGGGTGCCGACCGTCGCTGGGGCGCCCAAGGGGACCGAGGGCAGGAGGCTCAGCACGCCCTGAAACTGTTCGATGACGATGCTGCGCTGGGTGACACCCTCGAAGCGGAAGAGGCCGATCTGGCCAAGGCGGGTGTAGAGGTTGGGCAGGATGTTGATGGCCTGCGTCATCTCGGCCAGCGAATAGCCGCCGGCGTCGAAAGGGTTGCGGATGATGGCGTTCATGGTGGGGCTCCGGGGATGTGGGGGAAAGGAAGGGGTGGCGAGATATGCAACGCGGAAGCGCGCGCGGCCTCTGCCGTCAGGCGCTGTCGCGGGGCATGATGCCGACGGCCACGAGCTGGCCGAGCTTGGTGGTGATCTTTGCACCGTCGTTGACGGTGGCGTCGTAGGCCAACGCCGCCCGCGAGACGATCGAAGGGCCCCGCGCGACGACGATGCCCTGCGCATCCGAGAGAGTCGCATCGACGGCATAGAGCAGGACGGCGACGGCAGTCTGCGCGCCATCGGTGCCGCCGCTGGTGGCCAGCTTGTACTTGCCGCTGGCGGTGATCTTCCCGAGGACCGACCCCACCGGATAAGGCATGCCGGCCAGAAGGGTGATCGTGTCGCGGGTATAGTTGGGGTTCACCTCATATTTGAGGACATCCCCGAGGCTCGGCGGTTGGGTCAGTACGGTCATGGCGTGTTCCTTTGGAGGTCAGGGGCTCAGGTGGACTTGGCCGCGGCAGTGACGCGCTTCACGGCTGCGACCAGCGGGCTTTCCGGGGTGGCGGATTTCGGCGGCGGAACGACGGTGATGGCGGCAGCATCGCTGCGCGCGGCCAACTGGGTCAGGACCGAGGCGCGGAGCGCATCCGGGGCCACGCCTTTCTGCACGGCCTCGGCCAGATCGATGGTCAGACCGAGCCGGGCGGCTTGTGCGGCGATGGTGGCCAATTCTGCCGCCTCGGTGCGGACGCGAGACACGGCAGCTTCAGCGTCACCCGTCGTGGCCGGGGCGGGCTCGGGAGCCGGAACCGGGGTAGATGCGGGCGGCGTGACTGGCGCGGGAGCCGGGGGCATCGGGTCGTCGGTTTCATCGGCGGGGTCTTCATTCGCGGTGGTCGCATCGGGTTTCATCGACAACTCCTTCGACAGTGGGGATTGGGCTGAACGGCGTGACAAAGCGCTTCGGGACGGGCCTAGGCTGTTCACTAGGGCGGTGAAGGCGGCAAAGGCGGAAGCTGGATCCGAGACCTCGTCTGCGAGTCCGACTGCCACCGCTTCCGCGCCCCGATAACACTCGGCCTCGGTGGCCAGCGCTGCCTCCGCCGTCAGACGACGACCGCGCCCAGCGCCGATGGTTTCGGCAAAGAGGCCCCTGATCGCGTCGATCTCGCCCTGAATGCGCGCCCGCACCGGGTCGGGCAGCGGCTCATAGGGATTGCCGTCGACCTTGTGCGCGCCGGAATGGACCAGCGTGACGGTCACACCGGCATCCGAGAGCTGGCCGCTCAAGTCGGCATGCATGACGACGACGCCTATGCTGCCGACCGCGCCGGTGCGCGGCAGGATGATGCGGTCGGCCTGAGATGCCAGCGCGTAGCCTGCCGAGAAGGCATGTTCGGCGACGAAAGCCCAGACAGGCTTGGCCGCCCTAGCCGCGCGGATGGCATCGGCTAGGTCGAACACGCCCGCCACTTCGCCGCCGAAGCTGTCGATCTCCAGCGCGATGCCCCGCACCATCGGGTCGGCAACCGTCGCCGCAAGTTGGGCTGCGATCCCCTCGTAGGAGGTCTGACCAGACGATTGTCCGATCCAGGCCCCGCGATGCACCAGAACGCCGGAGATTTCCATCACGGCCACGCCGTCGACCAGCGTGTAGGGCGTCTGACCGTTCCGCTGGATCTGTTCGGCGAGACCATTGGTCAGGATCCCTGCGTGGGCGGGCACGGCGGCCCGGGTCAAGTCCTCGGGGGCGACATCGGGCCCAGTCAGGTTCAACTGCCGTCCGGTGATGCGCGGACCGAGCCCGGCAAGGAAGGCCATGGCCTTGGCGGGCTCGACCAGCAGCGGAGTGTTGAAGGCGCGCTGGGCGATTTGGGCATGGAACATCAGATTCCCTCTTGCGGAGCAGGGTCTTGCGGCAGGTCCTGGTTTGGATCGGACGTGTTTTGGTCGGCACTGTTTGCGTCTATTGGTCCTTGCGCGGGCGATCCGGGCCGCCGGAAGTCCAGACCCAACCGCTTCTCGCGTTCGCGGTCGCGGGCGATTTCCGCGTCGACCTGCTCGGCGTCATAGCCCCGCTCGGAGATGGCTTGCGTGCGGGATTTCAACCCGGCTTCGATCTGGGCAATCTCGGCGTTGGCGTCCTTCAAGGGATCGACCCAGTCCCATTTGGTCGGCAGCCAGTTGCAGGCGAGGTATTCTGCGCGACGGCGATCATAGCCCGGCAGCTTCAATGCCCCGGCCAACACCGCAGTGTCCATGAACCGGGCCCAGACCGGGCGGCACATCTGGAACACCATCACTGAATGCTGCCAGGCCGACACCCGGCGGCGGAACTCGATCAGCGACAGCCGGGAGTTCGAGAAGTTGCCCTTGGCACCGTCATTGGTCAGGTAGCCGTAGGGGATGCCCAGCGCGGCCGAGATTTGCAGCAAAGTGCGATACTGGAACGGCTCGTAGGTCGCCCCGGAATCGGCCGGGGCGCTGACAGTCACGTCCTCGCCGGGGTCGAGGCGAACCACCTGGCCCGGGGCGACCTCATATTCCTCCTCCGGCGGCGCAAGCGGGTTGTCTGGTGCCGGCGAGGTCACGAACATCGCGTACATCGCCGCGACCTTTTTGCGATCGAGCTCCGCGTCGTCGTACTGGTCGAGCAGGAACAGCTTCACGATGGCGGGGGCAAAGCGCGATACACCGCGCAATTGGCCAGCCTCCACCGGGTCAATGATGTGCAAAACTTCGGAAGCCGGAACCCGCACAGTTTCGCCGGATAGGCCGGGATCGGTGCTGTCGCCGGGATGGCGGCGCAGGAAGTGGAAGGCGACGCGCCGTCCGACCCGGTCAAACTCGATGCCCTGACGGATCACGTTGCCGTTCCCGTCCACAGCATTGTGCGAGAGCGGCAGCATTTCTGACGGCAACATCTGCACCTGCAAGGGTACCACCAGTCCATCTTCGACACGGCGCGGACGAAAGCGCAGGAACACTTCGCCGGTCATGAATACCTCTCGGGCGGCACGGCGCTGCAGCCCATAGAAATCCGTCAGCCCCTCGGCATCGGCATCGTCGGTCCAGGCCAGCCAGAGCCGCTGCACCGCGTCCTTGCGGGACGCTTGGGCGATGGACGAGTTCGGGCTGATGCCATCCCCCACGGTGTTGGCCGCCCAGCTTTCGATGGCATTGGCGGCGTAGCCGTTGTTGCGGACCAGCCAGCGCGCCCGGGCGTTCATCTCCGGCCAGGAGGCGGCGATCAGCGCGTTCACATGGGCGCGGGTGGTGACAAATCCCTTCAAGCGACGCTGGCCGGAGGTGGCGTCAAACCCACCGGGCACACCAAACCCACCGACCCATGCGCCGAGCCGGGTCCGCCAGTTGGACTGGGCCATGATCAAAGATCCTTGCTGGCAAAGGGCCGCGACACCCGTGACCGCGTGACCGTTGTGTCCGCGGCCGTAATCCGGCGTTCGAGGTCGAATATCGCCGTCGCAAGCTCGGCGTCGGAGCCGTAGCTGATCTGGCGACCGTCATAGGTGACCTGTCGCACCCCGCCGAACCGCATGCCGAGAAGGGCGCTGAGAAGCGCCTGCATTTCTGCGAGGGTCATCTGTCATTTCCTCAGATAGGACGGAGGCACTGCGCCGGTACGGCGGCGGCGCGGGGTCAGGACTGTTCCGGCGGTGGGTGCCGAGGACGTGGTTTCTTCGGTCGGTGTGACGGCCACTGTTTCCCTGGTTTGCACACCGGCTTGGGCCTCAAGAGATCGCCATGTCGCTTCGTCCCAACGGTCGGCACCAAGGATCCACGCCGCCGCGCGAGCGTAGACCCGGCAATCCAGCGCCTCGTTCCGCTCGCGCATTTTCTGCCATTCCTGATGGCCGAAGCCGCGTTTGTTGCGCACCGTGACCATCTGTTCGGCCACCAGCTGCTTCAGCCATTCGGTATCGGCCCAGCTGGGCAGGTGCATCGTGCCGGGCGCATCGCAGACGCCAACGGCGCGGTCCTCGTCCGAGGGCCGTTCCAACCGCAGGAAGCGGTAGGTTTCCGCCTTGAAGGTCGAGACCGCGATGGTCCAGATCCGTGCGCCGCGGCGCAGACGCTTGCCGCCGATGGTGGCGTCGACAAAGGTCGGACCTGATACCGGCGTCGAGCGGTTGAAGGTCTCGACGCCCTTGATCGGCGTCACCTGTGCGTAGCCCGTGGTGCGCGACCAAGCGTAAACTGCTGGTGCCTCATAGCCGGTGTCGATGGCCAGCTTGGAAAGCTGCATCACCGCGCCGCTTTCGTGGCTCCATGTCCGCCCGAGGATTGCCGTCAGCTTGTCCCATGCTGCGGGATCCTCCGGCCCGCCCGCAATGACGATGTGCTCGACAAGCCAGCTTTCCAGCCCCCGGCCCCAGGCCCAGATGTCGACCTCGATCCGGTCTTTCTGCACATCCGCCCCGGCGGTCAGGAACAGCCCGAGGTGCGGCACGGTGGCGGCGAACACCTCTCGGCGATCCGCCAGGCGCTGCCATTCCGGCGCATCGCCACTTTCAACCCATGTCTCACCCAGCAGGGTGTTGCGTGCGGCGCGCAGCATCTCGTCCGAGCCTTGCGCCGCCAGCCAGTCGCGCGCGATCTGTGCCCAGCTTTTCCAGCCAAGCGGCGAATAGAGCGCCGAGACGTGGAAGCCGATGGAGTGCGGATCGACCGACAAAGCTGTCGGCCGCCATTCGCCGTGCTCCAGCATCGAAGTCTTGTGATGCTCGGCGATGGGCTTTTCACAGCCTTCGCAGTGATAGGCAGCTGTGTCGGGCTGACCCTTGTCCCAGCGCAGGCGTTCAAACTGCAACCACTGCATCGCTCCGCAATGCGGGCAGGGCACGAAATACCGGCGCTGGTCTGACGCCTCGAATTCCCGCTCGATCCGGCTGATGCCGCGGATTGTCGGCGTCGAGACCATGAACACCTTCCGCCGGTGCGAGAAGGTGGTTGTCCGCGCCTCGGCCAGAGTGACCGGGTCGCCTTCCTCGTCCGCCGACGCCGGATAGGCGTCGACCTCGTCAAGAAAGATGTAGCGCGCCGGCATCGAGCGCAGGCCGGTCGCCGAGTTGGCCCCGGTCAGCACCAGGATGCCGCCTGGGAATTCCTTGGACAGCATCGAGTTGCCCGCGTCGCGCGACCGGGCCGGCTTGACCCGCTCGCGCAGAGCCGGGCTGTCCTCGATCAGCGGATCGAGGCGCCCGCGCGAGGTGCGCTTGGCCATCTCCACAGTCGGCAGCACCGCCAGCATCGGCCCCGGCGCGTGGTGGATGACGAAGCCGATCCAATTGTTGCCCGCCTCCGTCGCCCCAACCTGCGCCGCCTTCATGAACGAGATGCGCTGGGCCGGGTGGCGGGGCGACAGCGCATCCATGATCTCGCGCAGATAGGGCGTGCGCGTCGTGCGATAGCGCCCGGGTTCGGCGCTCGCTCGCGATGACAACCAGCGATGTTGGTCCGCCCATTCTGAAACCGTCAGGTCCGGGTCGGGCCGCATCCCCCGGCGCCATGCGCGCAAAATGTCCTCGGCGCCGTCAAAGCCGAGGTCGAGATCGTCTGTCAGATCCTGTCCGTCATCCGCCAGCCCTTCGCCTGAGCTCCGGGCGTTCGTCTCTCGCAAAGGTCCACCGGACCTTTGCGTCTCGCTGTCGCGAGACCGTTCCTCACCCGAGCGAAACCCGGAGATCGGCGAGGGCGTCGAGTTGCGCTCTGACATGGGTTTCCAGCACCCTCTGCAGGATCGCGGCCTCGATGATCACCGGTTTGCCGGATTGCTTTTCCACCTCCGCAGCCACATCGGCCGCCATCAGGGCCGCCACGCGGGCGGGCCAGGTCACCCAGACATCGCGCTCCTGCCGCGCCAGCCGGAACACCAGCGTCTCCGCCCGAGACCGGTCGACCAGCGCCCCCTTCTTCTTCTGGATCGCCAGTTGGCGTTCCTGAGCCTGGTAGACCGTCAGCGCGGTCCGGGCTTTCAGATAGGACGAGCTGTCAGCCGGGCCAGAAAACCCGGTTTCACCGCCCGTCGACCGGCGCTGCTGATCGGGGTCGGTCATCTCGGCCCGGCGTGCATCCGAGGCTGCCGCGTTGATCGAGCCATCGCCGTACACAACCAGCCGTCCGGTCTTCCGGGCCTTCTGGATCGCCCCGCGCGAAAGGCCGGAATGGGCGGAATAGTCCCGCTCGCTCATGCCCTCCATCGTTGCGCCAGTTCTGATTAAAGAAGTGATATTGCTTGATATTCAGTTGATTATACTCGGCCCGAGAGCGATCCTGGGACAGGAATTCAGACCAACTCACCGAAGGATGCCCATGCCATGACCGCGAAGACTGCCACCCCCGCCAAAGCCCCCAGCGAGGCGCTTCTCCTCGAGATCGCCATCAAGCACTTCTTCGTCGAGACGCTTGAAACCCGGAATTCCGACAGTCTCGACTTCCACGAAGTGTCGGTCTGGGCGATCCGCTCCGCGCTGGAAGCGGCCTTTGCCGCTGGCCAAGCCGCTGCCCGCCGAACGGGAGATCAAGCCATGACCACCCGCCGCGCCACCGCCACGAACAACGACAAAGCTCTCGCCGCCTTCATCGCCGCCAAGGCCGAGATCGACGCCCAACTGGAGCGCCTGAAAGCCCTCAGCGACGAGCACTTCAACGCCCAGCCCGACGAGATTCACTGGGGCCATGTCGGCGACCTGCAGCGCTACGCGGGCCTTCTGCGCCAAATCACCGACATCGCCTTCAAGGAAGGCGAATTCGCCGAGTGACCTACTCCATCCCGGCCGGGCCCCGCGATGGCGGGGCTTGCTTGCGTACAAGGGTCCGCATCCCGCGCGCCCGATCACTAGGAGTGACCATGTCCTACCAGAAGCTCTTGCGCGAACTCGCGCCCGACCTGAACCCCGCAGGGGTAGAAGCCTCGATGCGCCTGCACTACGGCGTTCTGAACCATTTGCCGCGCGATATCTTCGTGGCGGAAGCGCTGCTTGCCGCCGACCTCGAGTCCGGGTCGCCGGGCATCCTCCGCAAGATCGCCGAAAGCCTCGGGATGGCCGACGACTTCGCCAAATGGGAGGCGGGCCAAGACGCTTGATCCCGCCCAGCGCCATCAGATCGAACAGGACGCGATCACTGCCCTTTGGGAAGCCGAGCGCCTTGCCGCTTGCGACGGCGCCATCGCACTGCTTCGCGAGATTGCCGATCTGGAGCGCGATGCCGATGGCGACGTGATCATCGGGGCCGACGAGAAAGGCCGCAATGACCTGATGTCCCGCATCACCACCTTCCTTGCCACCCACGACCGATAGGGGAACGCCGTGACCAAACCGACCGAGACCAAACTCACCGAAACCCAGACCGTGATCCTCAGCGCTGCGGCCCAGCGCCCTGAGAACATCGCCCTGCCGCTCCCAAAAGGACTGGTCGGTGCCGCCGCCAAGATGACCGTCACCAAGATGATCGAGCGCGGCTGGTTGCAGGAAGTCGAGGCCAACCTGCGCAAGCGCGAGCCCCTTTGGCGCGAAACCGGCGACGGCCACGGCACCACGCTGATCGTCACCGACGCCGGACTGCTGGTCATCGGCATCGAGCCGGTGGTGGTCAAGACCGTGGTGGCGATCCGCAAGCATACCGCCGAGACGCCGGCGCCCAAAGTGCCTGTGATCCGAGCGGGGACCAAGCAGGCGACGCTGATCGAAATGCTCCGGCGCTCGGAGGGCGCGACCATTGAGGAGATCATGGCTGCTACCGGATGGCTGAGCCACACCATTCGGGGCGCGATTGCCGGGGCCCTGAAGAAGAAGCTGGGCCTTGAGGTCAGCTCGAAAAAGGATGTCGAACGGGGTAGGGTGTATCGCCTCCCTGTCGCATGACGCCCCTTTCACCAAGTCATGACAAGACCGCCACCCCACCGGGTGGCGGTGGTCATTTCATGTGCCGGACATGGATCGCTTCGAAGACGCGGCGGATAGCATAGGAACGGCAGATCGAGATCACCGTGAAGGCGGCCGCCAGTTTCAGGTTCTGCGCCATGGTCATGTGAAGGCCGAAGGCCGGGAAGAGCAGGACTTGGCTGGCCACGGCAATTGCATAGCCAAGTGCCACATTTGCGACTGCCTCCACCAGCGACATGGCGCGGGACTGTTTCATTCTGGCACCTCGCCGATGGTCAGGCGGCGTGCCGTCTTTCCGGTCGCCATCTCCCATCGTCGCACGGCGACGTCGCAATAGGCCGGGTCCAACTCCATCGCGCAGCAGCGCCGCTCAGCGCGTTCGGCGGCGATGATTTGGGTGCCGGACCCGCAAAACGGCTCATAGATCAGATCGTCCGGATCCGAAAACGCGGTCAGAACCGCCTCGACGAGCGCGACCGGGAACACCGCCGGGTGTGATCCCGCTGCGCCCAGCCCGCCCTTGTGCCGCATGATCCGGAACACCGAGTCCGGGATACGATGGCTCTGGATCGCATTGCCGGCGCCGGTCTTGGCCTGGACGCTGCCGTCGGCCCCTCGCAGCCCGCCGCCGCCCAAGGTTTCGCCCGCGTGCTTGGAGGGCACCGTCTTGTGTGGTTTGCGAGGGCTCCGGTTGAAGTGGAAGATGAACTCGTGCGACGGGGCCAGGCGGCCGTTCCAGCCGCCCGGCAGGCCAGGGCCCTGATCCCAGACATACCAGCCGAAGCGCCGCCAGCCAGCAGCGCGCATCCATTCGACCCATCCTTCCCAATAGACCTGCCATTCACTGTCGCGGTGCACGAGCCCAAGGTTGACCAGCAACTGGGCATCCGCCGTGACCGGTGCCGCGGCGAACACGCCCTGCATCAGCGCATCCCAATCGCCGACCTTTTCCTTTGCCGCACCGTAATCGCGCTCCTGGGCGTAGGGCGGCGAAGTGAACATCAGCGTGGCCTGTTCGCCCTGCATTAGGCTACCTACGGAGGTCGGATCGGTGGAATCACCGCAGCAAAGACGGTGATGGCCCAGCACCCAGATGTCGCCGGGGCGAGTGATCGGCTCGGCCGGGGTCTCCGGGATAGCATCAGCTGTGTCGTCGTCGATCATCGTCTGGTCTTCGTCGCCCTGGTGCAGAAGGGCATCCAGTTCATCTTCGGGGATCCCGACCAGCCCGAGGTCGAAATCCGCCGCCAGGATCGCCTGCAATTCCTGCAAGAGGAGGGCCTCGTCCCAGCCACCCAGCTCCGTCAGTTTGTTGTCGGCGATCCGGTAAGCCCGGCGCTGCGCTTCGGTCAGATGCCCGAGCACGATCACAGGGGCTTCTGACAGCCCCAGATGCGCCGCCGCCAGGATGCGGCCATGGCCAGCGATCAACTCGCCGTCGGCCGCGACCAGCACCGGCACTGTCCAGCCGAACTCCACCATGCTGGCGGCGATCTTGGCCACCTGATCGGCGTCGTGGGTCTTGGCGTTGCGGGCGTAGGGCTTCAGTCGGGCGAGGGGCCAATGTTCGATCCGGCCCGGCAAGAGGGGCGCGTTCATGCCGCCAGCCTCTTCGCCTTCATTTCTGCAAACGTCTCGCCGGTGTTTGCCAACACGGCATTGGTCCCGGTGAAGGACTGCCAGCGCTCGATAGCCACATCGACATAGGCGGGGTTCAATTCGATGCCGAAGCAGACGCGGCCTGTGGTTTCCGCTGCGATCAGGGTGGTGCCGGATCCCATGAAGGGTTCGAATACCGCCTGGCCGGGACTGGAGTTGTTCAGGATCGGACGACGCATACATTCGACCGGCTTCTGCGTGCCATGGACGGTGGCGGCGTCCTGGTTTTTTCCGGAAATCTGCCAGAGCGTCGTCTGTTTGCGGTCACCGGCCCAATGACCTTTGCCAGTCTTCTTGACGGCATACCAGCACGGCTCATGCTGCCAGTGATAATCGCCCCGGCTGAGCACAAGCCTGTCCTTGGCCCAGATGATCTGCGATCTGACGGCAAAACCTGCAGCCACCAGGCTCTCAGCGACAGTGGTGGCATGCAGAGCACCGTGCCAGACATAGGCCACGTCACCGGGGAACAGGGCCCACGCGTCGCGCCAATCTGCACAGTCGTCGTTCAGCACCTTGCCAGTGCGCTTGGTCTTCGCGGCCCCCGCCTGGTTGCGCCAGGACGGATCGTACTCGACGCCATAGGGCGGGTCGGTCACCATGAGCAGGGGGCGAACATCGCCCAGCAATCGCCCGACCACATCAGCAGTCGTACTGTCGCCGCAGATCAGCCTGTGCGATCCGAGGTGCCAAAGGTCACCCGCCACCGACACCGGCGTGACCGGTGGTTCGGGCACATCGTCCTCGCCTTCGACTGCCCCGCCTTCCGCCTGATCAGGATCGCGCAACAAGTCATCCAAATCCTCGTCGGTGATCCCCAGCAGCGACAGGTCGAAGTCTTCGGCCAGGAGCCCTGCGATCTCGTCGCGCAGCATGGCCTCGTCCCATTCGCCCAGCTCTGTCAGCTTGTTGTCGGCGATCCGGTATGCCCGGCGCTCGGCCTCGTCCAGGTGGCCGAGCCGGATCACCGGCACATCCTTCAGACCCAGTATGGTGGCGGCTAGCACCCGACCGTGGCCGGCGATCAATTCGCCATCGTCTGCGACCATGCAGGGAACGGTCCAGCCGAATTTCGCCATGCTGGCCGCGATCTTGGCGACCTGATCGGTGCCGTGGATCTTGGCGTTGCGGGCATAGGGCCGCAACCGGTCGATCGGCCAAGTCTCGATCTGGCTCGGTGTGAACACCAGGTCCATGCGAAAGGTCTCGTCTGGAGAAGGCGGACATTCCGATGCGCGTGGCCGGGAAGGCTGCATCAGGATCGGGTCCGCGATGGGGGAAAACGAAAGCGCCCGCGAGGGGATACCTGCGGGCGCAATTCTTCGATGATCAAGGGGTAGGTCAAGAGGGGCAGCTTTGTCAATCAGAAAACTGGCGTGGATTCAATCTGTTATCGCGGCGCGGGTTCGGGCATCCGGGCCAGGCCATTGGCATGGTCAACTGGGCGCGCAGCCCAGGTCTCCCTTCTGCCATGTCCTCTACATTCGCGACCGATGCTCAATTGCCGACTGGACAAGGTCTCGACTCCCCGCTCGACCACCGTTTTCCGACGGCCGAACGGCAGGGCAGGCGCGCCTGGCACTCTATCTCAAGAAAGTTCCATGGGATTTCTTCGTTCAGTCCGAAAATCCGGCAGCAAGGAGGGCCGAACGCATCTTGTTGCGAAAATCTGCTTCCGAGAATGGCATTGACTTTAGATACAGGGTGATCGACGGATCCGGTCGAACTTCGCGCACGACACGCGCCCAGCGGGCGGCTGCTTCTGTACGACCGTCAAGCTGGCACAATGCTACTGCCGCTATCACGATGGCGAAATGGCTGGTCGCAGTGCGCGCCGCCAGCACCGCCCAGTCGGCAGCGGTCGCATAGTCGCCATCAATCGCGAAGGATATCGCCTTCATGATACGCATCGGAGCAAGCAGCGGATCGAGCGGGCTTAGGCCGATCGCCATGTCGACCCCCGCGCGAGTCGCGACCGTCTGACAGCGGATCACTTGCAGGAAGGCCCGCGAGTAGTGGCCCTTGGCATAGTTTGGACTCAACTCCACCGACCTGTCCAGCCAGACCAGCCCGTCATCTGGGCTGCCCGTCAGGATGTGCAACCGCCCCATCGCGGCATTCGCGTAGGGATCGAGCGGGTCAAGCTCGATGCTGCGTTCGGCCGCGAACCTTACGGCGGCCAGAGCTGCTTGGCGGTCCGGCACGTAACCCATCATCGCGTCCTGAAAACTGGTGAACGCCCGGGCAGCAAAAGCAGTGGAAAATCCGGGGTCAAGATCGGTTGCGCGGCGGAAGAGACTGCCCGCAATCGCATTGTCATGAGCGTTGAAGCGATACACATGACTTAGCCCGAGGTGATAAGCCTCCCAGGCATCCAGGTGCTCTACGGGCTTGCCGCGCGCCAGTGCAGCTTCGGTCTGCGGGATCTGGAGATCCAGTGCCGCGATGACCGCGCCCACAATCTCGTGCCGGACGGCGTGCACGTCGGCAACGGGCCGCTCGAAACGGTCTGACCAGATCAGTCCCCCACTCCGGGTGTCGACGAGATCAACGCTCACTTCCAACTGCTTGCCGAAAAGCTCGACGCGACCAGAAAGGCAGTAGCTCGCCCCCAGAACGCTGTGCAGCCCGGCAAGGTCCACATCAGCATTTCGGAAGCGGAACGTGGATTCGCGTGCGATCACCCGCAACCAGCGCAGGCGAGCCAGCGAAGAAATGATGTCAGCCGGGATCGCATCGCCCAGGCTCGCAAAGTCATCCGGCAAACCGATCCGGCCGAATGGCAGAACCGCGATGGTAGGCCGTTCGCCCCGTCCGTCCACAGCGACAGATCGTTCTGCCTGTGGTGCGGGACCGACAACACTGATCTCGGTTGGCCTGATCCTGACCGGCGCGACAAAACGATGGCCAAGGCCGCGAACGGTGCGGATGAAACCTTGCCTGTCCCCGTCGTCCCCAAGCGCTTTGCGGACGGCTTTCAACGCAGTCGAGACTGCGGCGTCCGAAATGAAGCGCCCGGCCCAGACCACCGCGATCATTTCTTCCTTGCTGATGACCCGTTCGTTGTTCTCAACCAAAAGGCACAGTAGCCTGAAGACCTTGGGTTCAAGTTTGACGGGTCCCGACACCGTCCGAAGCTCGGCGCGATCCGTGTCGAGCTCAAATGGGTCAAATTGAAGTTTCATGTCCGAACCTAGCAAATCCGCACCAGCCGCTCAACAACTCCTCAGCCAGTCCTCAAGCAGCGATGCCACCGCGGCTGTAAGGTTGTGCAATCCATAGTGCCTTGTCTGGGCGCTGAACGCAAAACGGGAGGCCTGCGATGATCCATGCATCCGATGACAACCACACCCCGGCAACGCCAATAGACGTGGTCGCCAAATTCAGGCCCTTCATGACCTGGATCGGGGCGGTCCTCGGTGCAACCCGCGCTTCGGTGCACAAGGTTGAAGCGGCGCACGCCGCGCGTTGCAACCTCGCCTCCTTCTCAGCCAAGGAAATTCAGGACACCGACATTGACCCATCCGATGCCACAGGGATCGCGTCATGGCAGCCCGACTTGCCGTTCTTCATGCAGAGTGGATTCGGCCGGAGATGAGGGCGAAGCCAACCCTTTCGGCGCGGCCATCAAGCAGCTCCCGAAAGTTGGCCACAGTGGATTCCGCAAAAGAATCCAGCGCCGTCAGATCGTGATTTGTCAACTAATTGATAATAAATGATTTATCTGGACAGGTTGCGCGAAGTGGATTCCAGGTGGATTCCCCGGTGAAAGTGCCTGTCGCTAGCGAAATGCTGCGCTGCGCCCCCCCGCATACAAATGGGCCGGGGAGGAACCATGGAAGGGGGGAACGACATGTTCGGCCCTGAGCGACCACTCGGCCTTGGCCGCGCGCAGCCGATTTTTGCCGATATCGACATGATCGCCCTCTGCGCGATCCAGGCTGGGATTGATTGTCCAACACCAGCCGCGCCGTGCCTTCGCGCACTTCGGGAAAACTTGCTCGTTTCATTGCTCAGGACGATGAACCTGTGCCGCGCCGGATGGATGGCACGAAGAGGTATTTCACAACGCGTTCGTGCATAAGCAACAGCGCCTTCGACGCGTCCATATCGGGGGTCGCGGCCGTTCGAGTGCAGAGATAGAACTCGTCGTACGTGCTCAGAATGATGCGCGGGTCGCGGCCGCTGACTTGCTCCCCAAGGCTGGCAACGTAGAAACCGACGGGATTGGGACGGACGTCGACGTCGGAGGCAACCTCGTTGACATGGTCAGAGCCGCAGAGTTTCGCGATGCGCGAATCCGCCAAAGCAGCGGTCGGCGTTGCAAAGAGAAGCGAGAGCGCTATGATTGAATTGGTGCGTTTCATGTCATCCTCCTTTGCAGTCCGGTGCTCCTGCGGGGTTCGCTTGGAAGCGATGACCGAACTGGTTACCCTAGGAAGCGTCCCAAGAGGATGAAATGTCCCGAAAGGTTCCCGAAATTGACCCGAAATCTGCTGAAACGGTAACGTTCCGCGGCTTTGTGTTCCTGACGAAAATCAGACAGCTTCAAACGGTTGAAGGCAAAGCGATTGACCTTCGCAGCCAGTCCACTGAAGTGCTTTCCATGCTCGCGGCGCGACCGGGCGAGATCGTGTCAAAGGATGCCCTTATGCAGGCGGTCTGGGCCGATACTTTCGTGACCGACGACAGTCTGACCCAATGCATCGCCGATATTCGCCGTGCGTTGGGCGACGCCGAGCACGTGATCGTGGAGACCGTCCCCAAACGAGGCTACCGGCTGACTGCTGATGTATCGGACACGCTTGGCCCCAACACAAAAGGCGGCGTGGCGCGCGCCGAGGCACTCGATGCAGCGCCGCGCGGGCACCGCACACTGGCGGTCATGCCGTTCGAGAACCTCTCCGCAGACCCCGAGCAGGCGTTCTTCGCGGCCGGCCTCCGGCTCGACCTCGAAACGGCGCTTGGTCTGATCGACGGCATCGAGTTGCGCCCGCTGGACGATGCCGCCGAATTTCATCTCACCGGCGGCGTGCGTGCTGCGTCAGGCCAGATCCGCGTCACCGCCCGGCTGGTGGAGACGGTCGTCGGCCGGCAGCATTGGAGTGGCCGGTTCGAGGGCCGGGCTGACGGCATATTTGCGTTGCAGGACGAGATCACCCGCAAGGTCGCAGTGGCCATGCAGGTCGAGCTGACCACCGGGGACAACGCGCGGCTGTGGGACGGCCAGACGGCGAGCCTTGCGGCGTGGGAGCGGTATGTCGTCGCGCATGGGCATTTCATGCGCTGGACCGAAGCCGACAACCGTCGCGCCCGCGACCTGTTGCGCGAAGCGCTGGAGATCGACCCGGACTATCTCACCGCCAAAGTGATGCTGGCCAAGACCTGGTGGTATGACGCCCGGTTCTTTGTTTCCGGTGATGCCCGCCTGCATGCCATCGCCGAGGCCGAGCGGCTTGCCAAAGAGGTGCTGGAGCGGCGCCCCGACGCGGCCAATGCGCTAATGACCCTCGGCGGCACCGCGTGGCTGTGCGACCGCCATGACGAAGCGGTCGCGCTTTGCCGCCGCGCCTGCGACTTGAGCCCGAGCGACGCCTGGGTGCTCGGCTTCTTCGGCACAATCTCGATCTTTTCCGGCGATCTCGGCGAGGCGCTTGCCGTTCTCGAGCGGGCGGCACGGCTGTCGCCGCAGGCCGTCACCTGGATCGACTTCCACACCGGCCACGCCAAGGCGTGGGCCGGTGACGACGCCGGGGCGTTGGCCAGCCTGCATTCCTACATCGCGGCCACGCCACATGAACCCTGGGGCCAAGTGATGCTCGCCCTCGTTCACGGCCTCGCCAGTCGCCCCGACGATGCCCGCAGGGCGGTCGCGGAGGCGCTGCGCCTCCAGCCCGACCTCGACCAGAAACAGGTTCGGCGTTCGCACCGCTACCGCGACCCGGCACGGCAGGAACGAATGATGGCGGTATTGAACGAGGCCGGGCTTCCCGCCTGAGCCGGCGCGCTGGTTTCCAGACATCGGCAGGTTAATCGGCCGCAGCGGGAGCGCTCCTGCTGCCTCGGGTCTGCGCTGAACGGCGGCCATGCGGCTTCTCGTTTCTGTGTTGAACGCGGCGACATGACTGCTTTCCGCCCTTGGACGAAGCCGCTCCGCGGCAATGGCGCTCGCGGCTGGCGTTCGGCGCTGATCTGAACGTGGTGTATTTGGCGGTCGGCATTTCTGTCTGACGATCGGGGTCTTCCCCCTTCAACTGACAGGAGGTTCCCATGACGGAGGAAAGAACCACCCCGCTGCGCCAGCGGATGATCGAGGACATGCGCATCCGAGGCATGGGCGAGAAGGCCCAGCAGGCCCATATCCGCGCCGTGAAGGGTTTTGCGTCCTTCCTCTGTCGATCGCCCGACACGGCCACCTCGGAAGAGTTGCGCGCCTACCAGCTGCACATGACCGATGCCGGGGTGACGCCGTCGACCTTCAACGCCCGCATCGTGGCGCTGCGGTTCTTCTTCGGCATGACCTGCGGGCGGGAGGAGATGAAGCGGTTCATGCAGTTCCGGACAGAACCGCGCCGGTTGCCCGTGGTGTTCAGCATCGAGGAAGTCTCCGACATCCTGATGGCGGCGCCCGGGCCGGGGCTGAAGTATCGAGCGGCCCTCAGCATCTCCTACGGCGCAGGGCTGCGCTCGGCCGAAGTCTGTAACCTCAGGATCGGCGACATCGACAGCGACCGGATGCTGATCCACGTCGAGCAAGGCAAGGGCAAGAAGGATCGCAAGGTCATGCTCTCACCGGGGCTGCTGGACCTCTTGCGCCAGTATTGGCGCGAGACCCGCCCTGACGGCTGGCTCTTCCCGGGCCTGCCGAGGGTCAGCCCGATCTCGCCACGCCAGTTGAGCCGGGCCTTCACCTCGGCCAAGAACATGGCGGGCATCAAAAAAGCCGCCACGCTGCACACGCTGCGCCACAGCTTCGCGACCCATCTGCTGGAGGCGAACACCGATGTCCGCGTGATCCAGGTTCTGCTGGGTCACGCCAAGCTGTCGACCACGGCGCAGTATACCCATGTCGCGACCAAGACGATCCGCGACACGGTCAGCCCCTACGAGATGCTGACGAAGCTGCAGCACCGCACCGTCCAGCGAAGTCTGGAGTGACCCCGCACCGGGGTGTCCCGGCTCAAGCTGGAGCTGGCTGACATCTTCCGCGCCCATGGTCCTGCGTGGCGGCAGGCCCATGCGGGGCATGTCAGCCTGACCCAGCTCAAGGTGATGTCGGCCATCGAGGCCTGCCGAACCGAGGCGCTCGGCGGGCATGTCGCCGGCAGTGCCAAGTGCGGCCACCACCACATCGCATACAACTCCTGCAAGAACCGGCACTGTCCGAAGTGCCAAGGACCCGCCGCGCGTGACTGGATGGCCGCGCGCGCCGCGGATCTGCTGCCGGTCGAGTATTTCCACCTCGTCTTCACTCTGCCGGCCGAGATCGCGCAGGTCGCATACTGGAACAAGAAGGCGGTCTACGACCTTCTGTTCCGTGCCTCAGCGGAGACAGTGATGACCATTGCAGCCGATCCCAAGCGCCTTGGCGCGCGGGTCGGCATGACGGCGGTGCTGCACACCTGGGGTTCGGCGCTGACACACCATCCCCACATCCACATGATCGTGCCCGGTTGAGGCCTGTCGCCCGGGGGCACCCGCTGGATCGGCTGCCGACCGGGGTTTTTCCAGCATGTGCGGGTTCTGTCGCGGCTCTTTCGCCGCCTGTTCATCAAAGGCCTGCTCGCCCTGCACCACACCGGGCACCTCGTTTTTTTCGGCGACCATGCTGGACTGGCCGAGACGGCCGCATTCAAAGCCTGGCTCACCCCGTTCCGCAAATCCGAATGGGTGGTCTATGCCAAACCGCCCTTCGGCGGCCCCGAGACGGTTCTGGCCTATCTCAGCCGCTATACGCATCGCGTTGCCATCTCGAACAGCCGCCTGATCAGCGCCGATGCCCAGACCGTCGCCTTCCGCTGGAAGGATTACCGCATCAAGACCGGCGACCGGCGATCGGTCATGCGGCTCGCCACCGACGAGTTCATCCGCCGGTTCCTGAACCACGTCCTGCCCGACGGCTTCCACCGCATCCGGCATTACGGCCTGCTCGCCAGCGCCGCCCGAAAAACAAACATCGCGAAGATCCGCGACGTGCTCGGGGCTGCGCAACCCGAGGCGGCACCTCAGGCCAGCGCCGAGGTCGTCGCGCTCACCCTGCGCGAACCGTGCCCCTGCTGCGGCGGCCCGATGCGGATCGTCGAGATCTTCAGGCGGGGCGCGATCCCACAGTCACGCGCACCACCATTGGAGCAGGCCGCATGACGAAATGCCCGTCACACAGCCCGACCTGCCACCGGTTCCCGTTCGGGCACCGGACGGGCCCAGGTCACTCCGGGCGCCTCTGCCAGTTGGAAACGGGGGCGTTCCTTCCCATGCACGCCAAGACTGCACCGACATCAAGCGACAAGAACTCTCCGCGCGCGTCAACATCACACCGTCGGTGCTCCCCCGATAGGACAGCGGCTGCCACCTTCAGCACTCTTTACCCATAGGCAGAGCCAGGCCCCCGCGGCTTCCTCCTTGGGAGGTTTGCCAACGCGGGCCGCCCGCGCGCCAAGCCCCACCCTCACGCCACGGCCCGCATCGGAAAACCTTCACCAAAGTGGCCCCTCGTCGGACCTACCACGGCCGCATTTTCGGCATCACCGACGTCAGACCAACCTCTTGTAGCATCCCGCCTGCGATCAGGCCATCTCGGAGCCAAGCCAGCGCTTTCCACCAATCGTCATAAGCGCGCCGGGCGGCCTCGATCTGCTGGGGATGAGGTGAGTAAGTCACCGGACATGCTAAAACCTCTGTTGAGCGCAACTTTCCGCGGGAGAGGATTCGTTCTGTTCGGACCACTGTTGTGACGGCTCGCTCTCCGTGCTGATTTCTCGTCCACGCGACTGGCACGCACCGAGGAACGGCTCCGGGCATCCAATCCGGGGTAAGGCCAGCGCCGGCTAGTTCCGCGACCCGGATCGCCATGCGCTTGCCGCCGAGATTGTCGGAGATCCCGGCTACCGTAGCGGCGATCACCTCGGCGTCCACGTGAGTGAAGTTGCCGGTCTTGTGCTGACCACCATCGATTTTGCATCCCAGAGCGGAACGTTGCAGCAAGACGTACTCCAGCCCGAACCCAAATCCTTCCCCGGCGATATCCTGGGGCTGCGGCAGTTCCAGCTGAGCCTTCTCGACCCGAAACGCCCACTCAAGCGCCGCCTGCACACCCAGAGGTCGCTTGATCTTCATGCCGGCAGCGCGGCCAATCGGACGATAAAGGCTCATCTCACGCCCCTTTCGCGGAGCCGCTCGTTCGTGACCAGTCCTCGGGCCAGCATGGCGTCGCGCATCGTGTTGCTGATCGCGCTGACGGGCAGGTAGCGGTCGGAGTTGACGACATCGGCGTAGAAGACGGGCAGGTCGGTGATCGTAGTCGCGGCGGCCGCACCGTCCGTTGCTGTCTTTGCAGTCTTGCTTTTGCGCCCAGCGCCCTCGACCTTGCGCTGGGCGGTGCGCTGCATCACCCGGTCCAGCGCTTTGGGCCCGTCTGGCGGCTCGGGATGCTCCTGGCGGGAGGCCTCGGCCATGTCGAGGATCTCGGCCTCGGTGAGCCCCAAGTCGTCGCGCCAGCGCTGGACACGCTGCCGAGGCGGCCAGCCTTGCCACCAGCCGGGCAGGGCAGCGGGGACCAGGCCCAGCGCTTCGAGGAGTGCGCCAAAGAACACTTCGAAATCGGATTCGCGCGATTGCGCGTCCTCCTCCTCCTTTACTGGTTTACTTAGTGGTTCTCTTACAAGGTTAGTGTCCGGATTTCGGACACGGCTCTCGGAATTTTCCGGACACGGCTTTGGGCAAAACCCGGACACGGCTTCGGGGTCAATCCCGTGTCCGAAATCCGGACACGGCGCGGCTTCGGGCGGGGCATCCATACTGCAAGTGCCAGCACCCTCAGAGGTTTCTTCATCGCCCGCCACCCCGTGTCCGATTTCCGGACACGGAACCACATCCGCGGGTGTGAAGCCTGGCTCAAACCCCAGGATGTAGCGGGTCGGCAGTTGGCGCTTGGTCGCCGGATCGATGCGCGGTACCCGGCGTAGAAGGCCGCCAGCCTCGAGCTGGCCAAGATGATCGTTCAGGGTGGAACGGCTGATTTCGCAATCATGCGCCAGTCGGTCCTGCGAGGGGAAGCAGCCATAGTCGGGGTTGAACCGATCGCACAGGTGCCAGAGCACGATCTTGGTGGTGGGCTTCAACCCGCGCTGCTTGATGGCCCAGTTGGTGGCTTCGTGGCTCATGGCGCGGGCGTCCGCGCAGGCGCCGCAATGCGCGTGGCAAGGCCGTTGTCGGCCAGCGCGCTCAGGGCATCATCGAGACTGCGGACCAGCGCCCAGCCGAAGCCCTGAGCCAGCACTGCGTCGCGAAACGCCTCCTGTTCCGGGCGCAGGCGGCCCTTCGGCGCTTTCAGTTCCAGAAACAGGACCCGCCCGTCGCAAAGGACTATCAGATCGGCAAAGCCCGCATGAACGCCCATGCCGACCAAGATGGCCTGGCGCCTGGCACCGCGGGGACCGGCTTCCGTTACCTCGTTGGCGCAGTGATGGATGATCGCCGTGCGGGGCAGGGCAAAACGAAGTGCCTGCACTACAGCGCGCTGCAGATCGGCCTCGGGGGTACCGCGTCGGCTCATGCGGCACCGCCGATCTGCGGCGCATCGGCAAGGACACTGGAAGCCAGGGTGACCAAAGTGGCGCGATGGCAATTCGCCTCGGCCAGAATGGCGCGGGCTTCGATGATCCTGTCCTGGCGCCAGCGGTCGAAACCGGTGGCAGTGGTGGAATGCTGGATGGGGCAGGGCGTAGTCATCGCAAGGTTGGTCATTTCCGCCCTCCCGCAACCCTGGCCCGCGGCATTTCCTGCGCGTCAAGCCAGTCCTGCACGGCACGGCGCCGGTAGAGCACCATGCGCCCAGCGCGCACGCAGGGTGGACCAAAGCGCCGGGCTTCCCATCGTCCGAGCGTGTCGACCGTGACGCTTAGCGCCTCGGCCAGGTCCTTGCGAGTGATCCAGCCCGAGAGCAGCGCTGCGGCGCTTGAGTCGGGCTCTGTCTGTGGTTGAATCATTTCTGCCTCCTGATCGCCGCCCGAAGCGGGTGGCTGTCGTGAGGCAGCGAGAGCAGATCGGCAGGGGTGGCGGGGTGGCGCAGGGTGGCGGTCAGTTTGCCGGACCAGCGCCACCCCTTGTTTTATTGAAGTTTCCGGAAAGCGTGCTTGACCGCCTGCCGAGTCGCGTTGCGCGGAACCCTGTCAAGCGGGGAGTTGGATTGCGTCTGTCATAGATCGTCGCTTACATCCGCCGGGCGAGTCGTTTCGCAGGGCGAGTAAAGAGGGAGGCAGCCATGGTCGAGATCATCTTCAAGCTGCGTCTGATCTTCACTGCCCCCCAGGCCGGTGCTGATCGCCCGCCCGGCTGACCTGACATTTCCAGACTGACGGACCTTGAGCCGCCTCCACCCGGAGCGCGGTCTGAAGGCTGTTTCCTGACAACAACAAAAAACGGAGTTGAGGCATGGCATTGCCACCACGAGTATATTTCACCCTCATCGAAGCGGCGGTCCGCTGGAACTGCACGACGGCCGACATTGCCGCCTGGGCATCAGTCGGCAGGCTCCACATCGTCACCGCCATCGCGCCGGTGACGCATGGCCTGCAAACCGTGGCGGGGTACGTCGTGGTTTCGGTGACGGATATCCTGCACATGTTCCGACGTACGGGCGCCAGCCATTCCAGCGGCCTTGTGAAACGCGTTCGTCCGGCCGACCAGCAGGACTGGATCCTGATCGACGATCCGGCAAAGCATATCCCGGTCACCATCGATGATCTCTTCATCATGGCGGAGGACGTCCAGCGCTTCGAGGCGGACTGGGAACTGGACCGGCGGCAGGGCGGATACATCGGCTCGGCCCCGCGCTATGATTGGGACGGCATGTATGTCGCGATGATGAAGCGCATGAATGAGCTGGGACCGCCAGAAACGCAGGCGGAATGGGTGGGTGAAATGCAGGAGTGGTTTATCGCCAACAGTGACGAGGGCGATGCGCCGGACGAGCGTACCATCAGGCGCCGGATCACGCCGGTCTGGAGGGCGCTGCGCGGTACATGACCGCCCAGCGCCAGATGACGAAGATCGGATTTAGGCCGACTTGCGGGCCGCCTCGCCCGCATCGTGCACCAGCTTGGGCTTCGGCCGGAATGCGCTCGCCACGGCATCGACGCCGGCGCGCAAGGGCGAGTCCATCAGGTGGGCATAGCGCTGGGTCGTCTGCATCTGGCTGTGGCCCAGCAATTTGCCGATCATCTCCAGTGAGGCGCCGCCGCTGACCAGGAGGGACGCGAACGTATGACGCAGATCGTGGACCCGAACCTCGGGGATTCCGACCTTCTTCTGGACGGCTGCCCAGAACCGGCGAATTTCCTGCACCGGCTGGCCCGGCGTGTCGCCGGGAAACAGGAAGGGGCAGCCCTTTGGCACCAGCAGGAGGCGCTGGCGGACGATGGACGCAGCTTCGTCGGAGATCGGCAGCCGGTGCACCTTCCGCTGCTTGGTCATGCTGGCGGGCTTGGACCAACTCAGGTGTTCAAGGCTGAAGTGTTCGAACCGAGCCTGGCGCACCTCGCCCACGCGGGCACCGGTCAGCATGCAAAGACGCAGGATGTCGGCCGCGCGACGGTCTTCGGCGGCGTCCAGCGCATCCGCCAGCTTGCGGATTTCTTCCTGGGTAAGGAACCTCTCACGCGGGTTTTCGATACGACGGTGAAAGCTGGCGGCGGGGTTGTCGTCGCGCCAGCCCCAGTTGACCGCATAGGTGAACATCTTGCGCAGAACCTCGCCGGTGCGGTTGGCACGCACCGGGGTCGGTTTGGCGCCCTGCAGCTTCCGCGCCCGGTTGTTCGGCTTTACCTTCGACGGCCGAGCCCGACCTGCCGCCACCTTGTTCAGGAGCTTTTCGACGTCGTAGGGCGCGATCTCGCTGACCAGCTTGTTGCCCCAGTCCGGCGCCACCATCTTCGCGAGCATCGACTTCTGGTCGGCGGCGTTGCGCGCCGCCAGCTTCGGCAGATGCACCTCGACATAGCGGTCGACCAGATCCTTGACCCGTGGTGCATCCCGACCGGTCTCCTTCTGTCCGAGCGGATCGCCACCGGCATCGATCTCTCGCCTTAATTCCTTGGCACGCTCCCGTGCCGCCGTAGTCGACCATTCCGGCCAGCGCCCAATGGTCATCCGCCGCTGCCTTCCGGCGTGGCGATAGTCGATCGTGAAGGCCCGGTTACCGGACCGGTAGATGCAGACCGCAAAGCCTCGCACCTCGGTGTCGAAAATCTGATAATCCCTCCCCTTCTCAGGCTCGGCCTCACGGACAGATTTCTCGTTCAAACGCAATCGGTTGACCATGCAACTCACCCTTCTTCCCGTCATCCCATGAGGCGTGGATTCGCGCCCTAGGCAAGCGATGCATGAGGACGGGGGTGGCGGGGTGGCGCAGGGTGGCGGTCAGTTGGTGAGCGCGCGCCACCACCCGCTGCTCGCGTCTGCGATTGATAGGAATCGGCTCCCTCAGATGTGTGGTGCCAACCCATTTGCGCCTGACTTTTTTGGGGAATTTGCAGAGGCGAGTCTTGTCTTGATGGAGGAAACTACATAATGAACGGAGATATTTGCGGAAATTTCGTTGATACTGCCGATTTGAATGCCTATGTTGTGACTTGGAGGCGCAACATGATCTACCGACTCGAGATTGAGAACTTCTATTCTGTGCGCGAACGGCAGGTCGTCGACCTCACCGTTGGCAAGAAAGTTCCCGATGAGCCAGGCCGCCTGGTGCACATCCATGATGGCGCTGATGAGCGCGCGCCTAGAGTGGTCGCAATCTACGGCGCAAATGCTTCGGGAAAATCAAACCTGCTGCGCGCGATCGCGTTCTTGGCTTGGTTCGTCCAGTTCAGTTTTCAGCACAAGGCAGGGGCAGGGCTACCGTACCAAAAGTTCCAGACCCAGGATACCGTCAACGCGCCAACAAAGCTGTCGGTCACATTCGCGGGACTAGAAGATCCACTTGCCACCGCAGGTTTACGCACCTGCCCCTATGTTTATTCTCTTGAGCTGTCTTCCCGGGGTGACAGCGGAGATCGGGTGTTGAGCGAAACCTTGCATTACCGACCTAGTGGCGCCTCGCGAATGGTTCGGATATTCGAAAGGGACGCATCTGGAGGAGTAAAGGCAGCCAGTTGGGTCGGCCTTGGCCGCGAGCTCTCGGTCCTAGAGAACATCCTTCGCCCCGATGCGAGTGTCATTGCGACTTTGGGACAGCTGAACAACAAGCTCGCACTGAGCCTCATTCAATCGGCGAACGCGATCGACACGAACATTCTGCTTACGCGGTTTGAGCGTGATGACCTCGATCTACTGAAGAACTATGCGTTGGACTCCGAACTGCTCGAAGCCCTTAACCGCGATATCCGACGCATCGATCTGGGCATCGATCAAGTTCAGATACTGGCGGAGAACGGTGCTCCAGTGGCGAGTTTCGCTCACTCTGGTCTCGACCAGTCAATACGGATGTTGTTCGAAAGTCATGGCACCCAGCAGTTTTTCCGGATCTATCCGACGCTTCACAGAGCTCTTGCGATTGGCGGAATTGCCGCCGTTGACGAACTTGACGTTGCGATACATCCCGCAGTTCTTCCGGAAATCTTGCGATGGTTCTCCGACCCGGAGCGCAATCCCCATGGGGCCCAGCTGTGGATGAGCTGCCATGCTGTTTCACTCTTGGATGAGTTGCTGAAGGAAGAAGTGCTTATCTGCGAAAAAAGCCCGAGCGGCGCCACCCAAGTCTATAGCCTCGGTGACATCAAAGGAATTCGCAGGGATGAAAACTTCCTGCAGAACTACTTGGGCGGCGTCTACGGCGGGGTTCCGAGTATAGGATGAGGGGGCGGCGCATCATAGAGCGGAGGGCTCGCGTCTTCCTTGGTTGCGAGGGGGAAAGCGAACAGGGCTACGGCGTGCTTCTGCAGCGGTTCACCGATGCCGAAAGCCTGAGGATCCACATTGTGATCAAAAACCTGCAGCCTGCAGGTGACCCGCTTGCTTTGGCAGAAAAGGCGGCCCTCCTCTTCGACAAGGAAAACCGAAAGGCACCATTCATCGGCAAGGCAATTCTGCTCGACGCTGATCGCCTCGCCGAACCGCCAGACAGAGGGCGGCGGGCCTGTGAATTGCTCCGGCGGGAAGGCTTCACAACAATCTGGCAGAAGCCGGATCACGAGGGTCTTTTGCTACGCCATTTCGCCGGGCATGACCATGATGATCCGGCAAGTGGAAGGTCAATGTCAGCTCTGCAAGCTGTCTGGCCCGGATACCACAAAAACATGGCAGCTGCGGATTTGCAGCGGCAGCTCACGATAGAGCATATAACGCGGGCAGCCGGAGTAACTGAAGAACTCATGGCGCTTCTTCGCATGATTGGCCTATGTCGCATCTGAGTTCGTAGCTCAGATTCTTGTCATCGATGTGAGGCGATTATTCACTTCTGATCATTATGTCCGGTCGGCACATCAACGCCACCTCAACCCGGATATGCCGTTTTGGTCCGGCTGGTGTCGTCGAAACACGGCGAATGTCGGACAGAATCGGAATGACAATGACGCGAATTCAAAGTCTTGCACCGTAAGCTACTGATTTTATTGTGTTTGATGTTAAGCGTCGGGGTAGGCTCATAACCTGAAGGTCACAGGTTCAAATCCTGTCCCCGCAACCAAAAAATCACAAGATATCAATGCGTTACAGGCCGCCCAAAGGGCGGCTTTTTGCGTTCCAAATTCTAGGTCAACAATAGGTCAACAAAATCGACCAAGTTGCGACGGGCACTCTTGCGTTGACCGAGCGCCATCGGTCGCCCTTACATCCCATGACCGGCAAAATCTATTTTACATCCCGCAGTGCAACAACGAGGGGATCATGGAAACTCAATGACTTGTGCATGTGGGACAATCGCACCGCTCGCAAAACGACCGGGCAACAATGTTCTTATAACACCGGAATGAGTGACAAGCAGTGGCAATACATCGTCATCTATCGCTTCTAGCGTCTCGAAAACTCGCGCGTGGAACGCAGCTTCGGATTCGCTACCTTCTGGCTCCTGGCTTGATCGACGCTCCGTTTTGGGTCGCCCTTCAAGAACACCCCAGCCTCGCTCACGAAGTCCGGGTGCGATTTTCAAAGGCAAAGCCAATTTGTCTGAAACATACTGTGCCGTCTGTTGGCATCGCTGAAGTGAGCTCGAATAGATTGCACCAACGCCTAGAGTTAGGAGGACATCCGCGACATTTCGTGCCTGTTCCATTCCCAAGGCGTTAAGCGGAACATCAGCTGCACCCATAACAAGGCCCCGCTTGTTCCAGTCCGTTTGGCCGTGGCGGATCAGGATTAGACGACTTTTCCTAAACCTAGCTGGAATGTCGTGAAAATCTATGGTCCCCAAATACTAAATCCTCAGAACATTAGTGCCAAAGCTATATCATCTGGCGTTCCGTCTGACTTAAGGAGCAATGATATCAACTCGCGGCGGAACTCACGTGCCACCTCGGTTAGATCACGATACTCAATTGTTTCGAGTCCAAGCTTGCCGTTTGCATCCAATCGCCCACGAACTTCCGGAAGATCAAGAGCATTCAGAAAAGTTGCATAGCACGCTAGTGCGCCCGCCATGCGATCGCTGCCAAAGATCTCGCGCAATCTTTCAACAGGCGGCATCGCCAGTAGACGGGTGAGAGCGGCGCGCTTTGCGGCGGCATTCTTACCTGCAGTTTCTCGGATAGCTGCGACGCCAGCAAAGTAGAGCAGCATCCTTGAAAGGCGTAGCTTGATCAGCCGGATCGCCCTCGGTTTGTTCGCATCAGCGGTCTTGAACTCGAAGTCAACGCAAATGGTGCGCCAGTATCGAATCACATCATTCAGAAGAAATCGACATATCTTGTGTTCTTCCAAGTCATCGGCGACATAGCGCTGGATCAACTCCTCGCGAAGCTTCTCAAATCCTGACTGGTTGAAAATCCACTCCCCTTCGAGGAGGTATAACATCCGGCGCGTGATGAATGTATTGGTGTCGTCATCGCCGCCAATTTTTGAATGGAGCTCTGACTTCTGCAAAGGGGTTTCGAAAACGCCGCCCGACGCAGGCATCTTGACCCCTTTCCCGCGCAATGCGCTCCGGTAGGAGTCGAGGATTTTTGTTGCAGCGGCTATATCTTCGTCAACTGAAAGCACGAAAAGATCAACGTCAGATCCGCTTGTAGCTTCTCTTCTGGCAATGCTGCCATTAACGCCGAGAATTACATTTGGGTTCTCGCCGATAGTTTCGAGTGCGATTTTACGCAGCTCTAGGAGCTGACGCTCGGACTCAGAGAGAGCTTTGTTAAGAACTGCAAGCACTTCGTCTTTATCGGTAATGCGTCTGACCGGACTGGGCGCGATCAAATTCAAGATGCCCATCCGATCAAATCTCCAAGCGTGCTCGTTTGGTAGAGTTTTGTCTGTTTGTAACGGGCATTGATTGATTCAGACTTCAATGGTGCAATATCCTTACAGATAAAGAACGACCTTACCTTCAGCCTAACTTCTTGACTCATCCAATCACGAGGGGTCTGATCGCACAATACTCCCCTAGGCCGTGACGCCTGATCAAGATAAGCAAAAAGTTGGCGATGCCGGGCTCTGAAACTACGCTCGGTAAGGAGAAAGTCGTCCGGGGAAAACAAAGCTAAGTTAGAGCGCATGTAAACTTGTGCGATCGCATCAAGGGCTGCGCCATGAGGAGCGCCGATGAAGAGATTATAAACCTCATGCTTCAATTCCCAAAACGCGTCGAAATCTGCGATCGGCAACTTTTTGCCAGTTGCCCACTTTCGTACGATCGATCTGGCGGAGTTTGGTGCGGCGCGAGGTGCCATGAAGGCCCGACAACGTGTTATCCCGTCCAAAGTGTCGAGATTTATTTGCCCTGAAAACAAGAAGCCAATATCGCCGTCATGCTTGCCGTCTATAAGAGCAAGAAGTTCATCAACGTCGATTTTGGCTTCCACCAGCAGGTCGAGAATTTCCTGCCCCAACTTAGTCTCGCCGGTCACTATTCGGCGCGTCATCGAATGATGATTGATGCCGAACCTTTCGTCAAAAACCGCTTCCAAAGTATGAGACAGCGGTCCATGGCCGACATCATGGAGAAGCGCAGCAGCAATAAGCAGAATTCGACGGCTCTCAGGGAGCTCAGCGCTGCGCGCATAAAGGTTTGCAAGGTCGGCCACGGCAATCGAATGCTCGAGACGATTGTGTCGGCGTCTGTGCGCAGATCGACCAGATCCGTGTCGAACGTAGTCGATTGCGCCGAGGAAGCCGATCCCGGCTAGCCGTCGCAATGGCGCAGTTGCAATTAGCGCCGAGGCTATAGGATCAGCAAAGCATGTCACATCGTCGGAACGAAAGGTTCCGCCGCTGGGTGTCCACACCATAGATAGAGGTTCGATAACAGACGATTGATCCATTTGATCCAGATGAAACGAAAAAAGAGAGCGATTCTCCCTGACGATAACCTGTATGTAGGTACGTGGGCCATACACTCAAGTCATATCTACGGCTCTTTGGTCACACGATTTCTGGTCAAAGACCAGCAAATTGTATCGGAATGGCGCGTTGGACACTCCCGCGAGTGTCCGAGCGTGGTGTTGCACTGCTGTAGGGACCCGCAGCCCAAGAGTTCATTTTCGCCCTCGCTTGTCGCTAACCGACCAGATCACTGACCCGATGGTAAACAGGGCCCCGATAACCGGCTCGATGTCCGAGGCCTGGACGTAGCCTTTGGCGACCAGCGCGGTGCCAGCGACGGTCAGTACTTGCCGGATTAAGGCGAGGATTGCAGGTTTCAGCATGATGGTCTCCTGTTCAGATTTCGTTGTTGGTTGCGAGGAATTCGCCCGGCTTCATTGTCGGCAGACGCTGCAGGCGGGGTGGGTAGGTTGCGGGCCAGCGCGCTCCTAGGAGGCGGGACTTGGCGATGCGTGCGATGGTGACGGCGTCGGATTGGTTGCCGCCGAGCACGTAGAAATGCGTGTCGTCCTGGCCGATTGCGAAACCGACATGGCCTCCGGAGCCGCGTTTAAAGATCAACACGGCGCCGATGATCGGCTGCACCTGACGGCCAAAGAGCAGCCAGTGCCGGGCCCAGTAGGGATTTGTACCCAGCGCGCCCAGCAACGGCTCGTCGGGCAGGACCACTCGGATGCAGGTTTCCACAAAATCCCCGCACCACGGGTTCTTGGACGGATCGCCCAGCGACCGGCCGTCGCGTTTTAGCCAATCCATCAGCCAGGACCGGTCGCGGGCCTCATGGCGGCCGAGGGCGGACTTGGCTTCGGTGATCCAGGGCAGCGGGCCCGGCGGGGCAACGGACGCCGCGCGGCCATTGGCGGCCAGCAGTGATTTCATCGCCCTGGCGGTGCGCAGCCCCCAAAGGCCGTCGATGGCGCCGGGGGAATGGCCGAGCTTGTCCAGACCGCTCTGGATCAGGCGGAGGGGATCGCGAGTGTCGGTGTTCATGGGGTGGCTCCTTTCGCCCGTCGCCGGGTATGAAAAAACCCGCCTTGCGGGCGGGTGCGGGGTGGTTCGGATTGGTAGGTGGTTGGGTCAGTCGGTGCGGCCGCGCTGAAAGGCTTCGAACATCAGATCGCGCATCGCGCAGATGTCGGCTTCGATGCGCTCCAGCCGATCGGCATCGTCGTGTCGATCTTCGGCCCGCTGGCGATCGGCACGGTCACGCTCGGCCGCGAGTTCCAGGTCGAGGCGCGCCAGCATAGCGTCGTTGGTGAAGGCTATCCGCGTGACGGCGGCTAGGAGGGCAATCGTGCCGCCAACCAGTGCCGTGATCGCGGCCGTCACTCCGTGGTCACGGAAGGCCGCGCCAACCTCCTGCAGGATCGTCGTTTTCTCATCCATGAGATTGTCCTTCAATAATCGGTTTCGACGTAGACGCCTGAACAGTCGTAGGCGACGGCCGCCGCGGTGGCGCCGGTGTTCAGGTAGAGGCGGGGCGAGAGGAACTGCGTGTTGGCGGGCAGATCGGCGATGATTTCGGCCTCGAACACGGCGCCCGAAACCTCATTGACCAACCGGACCCAGACCGAGGCGGCATTCGGTGCTGCAGCGACATAGAGCGTCAGCACCCCGCCGGTCGCGATGGCAAAGCCTGCACCCATGTCAGTCAGGGTTGGTGCGCCGGTGCCGTCATTGGCGACCAGCTGCCAGTTGGCATGGGTGCCGCGCTGGAAGCCGACGCCGACGCAGTTCAGCACGGTAGCCAAGGCCAGGGTGGTGGCCAGCGCTGCGGTGGAGCCGTAGAGACCGAAAAATCCCATTCCGGTTGCCTGCAACGTGGTCAGCGACAGCCGGGTGACGAAGGTCCAGCCGCCGAGACCTGCCGCATTTCCCCGCCAGCAAGCCCAGCCCGCTGATCGCTGTTCTGCGACTGAATCCACCACTGCGGCCGAGGTTAGCCGCCAGCGCCGGATGCTTGCGGCAAGGTTGGTGGCAGCCAGTGTCGGGTGCGAGACCGTGCCGACCGAGGTGATCGGCAGCCCTTCTGTGGTGATCGTGGTGGTGATCGAAGGCGACCAATTCGCAATACGGTTCACCCCGAAATGCGGCTGCAGCGGGAAATCCCGGCCAGACGGGCGCATGACATCGACCCAGGGCGCACCTGCGCGGTTGCGTGCATAGACCGCGATCTTTCCCGTCGGCGGCGGCGAAGGGGCTGCGGCCAGCCCGGGCAGAATGGTGGGCTGCGGCAGTTCGACCTGACCGTTGGTGCGATCGATGGTGATGGCGTCAAAGAAAGTCGAGCCATCCGGGCTGACCTTGAAGCCGAAGTTGTCACTGCCCAGCAACCCGATCAGCGCCCGAACGGAGAAGCCGGTCTTGAAGGCGAAGGCGGCGTCATTGGCTGGGGCAGCCTTGTTGATCGTCGCCTCGATCCCGGCACCAGCATTGTTGAAGAGCATGGCCGGGCTGTTGATCGACAGGCGATTGTAGCTGTCGGCAGTGGCGCCCCCGAGGCCCAGCAGCTGCGCTGTGAGGTTCGCCTGCGGCATGCCGACCTGCGTGACCGCGTTGGCAAAGGTGACTGTCGGCGTATTGACCACCGTCGTGCCGCCCGCGCCCGCTGCGACCGGGCCGATGTTTACGACCGTGGTCGATCCGGACGCGCCGCCGGTGCCAAGGTTCACGGTCTTGGTGACGCCGGTGGTCGTGGCACCCGTGCCCATGCCATAGGTGGCAGTCGTGGTCGCCGTGCCGATCGTGGCGGCCGCAGCCGAGACCGTCACGGTTCCCGATGCTGTCAGCGTGCCGGAAAAGGTCTTGTTGCCGGTAAAGGTCTGGGTGCCCGCGAGGATCGCCAATTCGCTGGTGGTGTTGGGCAGGGTGAAAGTCCGGGTCGTGCCGGTGGTGATGCCCGCCAGTTCGAACATCGCCTTCTTGGTCGGATCGGCATCATCGGTCAGCGTGAATGCCGTATCGGCCACGCCCGCGGCCAACAGGGCGCCGATCAACGACACCCACGCTCCCGCACTGAACACCAGCGAGGTCAGCGTCGCTTCATTCCAGGCAAGCCAGCCATCCTTCGGGGCATAGAACACCCAGGCCCCATCCTGCCTGGCGGCGATCTGGGTCGCGCGGCCTGCCCAGAGGCCGGTAGGGGCGGGCCCGATGATCCAGCGGTGGCCGTCGGCGGGGGCCCCTGGCGGCGTGGACAGTGCAGCGCTTTTGACCGCGATCTGCACAAGCACATCGAGAAACCGCAGGCCCTCGTTCACCGTGACATGCTTTTGCGATTGGCTGGCCCCGAGATAGGGCAGCGCAAGGTTCGTGGATTGGCTCATACCAATGCCTCCAAGGGTTCAAGGGGACAGGATCAGACGAGGGCCTCTGCGGCGGCTCCGCGGCCCAGCGCGCCGATCTGATAGACGCGAAAGCGGAGGGTTGTGACGGGCCCGCCGAAATCCGCCACGATCATCGCGGCGGTGTAGACGAACGAGGGCGTGGCGATGCCAGACACCGTGCGCACCACGGCCGCGCCGTTGAGGATTTCCAGATCATAGGCCTCGGTGGTCTCGCCTAGAGGCACTTCGACCAGCACCCAACTGTCGCCGCTGCTTGCCCGGGTGCGCCGCAGCCATGTCAGCAGCAAGTCGCCCCCTGGCTGTGGCATCCCGCGCAGCTGCGCCGGGCTGAAGGGGCGCAGGCCTTGCCCTGATGGGGTGAAGGCCAGTTGCAGGTTAAGCGGGTCTGCCGCCGCCACCGTTGACGGGCCGATCCGCCAGTTGGCGGGCAGACCGATATCGCTTTCACCGATGGCGATCGGCGTGACGGCGGCATTCAGCACCACCACCCGCGCTCCTGCTGAGGCCGGATTGGCGATGGCATCTTCAGTTCCGAACTGGCCGCGCAAGAGGTGGGTCAGCTTCCAGCGCCCGGGGCTTTGCAGAGCGGCCGTGCCAAATTGGACGATTTCCCAGACGCAGGGAGCGGCCTCAATGGCCACCGGATTGCCTCCGGCCAGCAGGGCCTCGTTGTCGAGGCTGCTGAAAGTGCCGCAGGCCACATCCACCCAGAGCTCGTTGCCATCATCGAAGCGCCAGAACGGCCCGGAAAAGAAATCGAAGGCCAACGTGCCGAGCCGGGCGGGCTGGCCCATGGTGCCCAGCGCCGTGAAGCCATCACTGGACGGGCTGCGCCAGATCAGCGCCGATCCATACCAAGGTGCTGCGAACACTGCGGCATATGGGCGGTGGGCCGGGATATCGTCGGCCAGCTGCGGCAGGTTCATCAAGATCGCTGCCGGTGGCCCGAATACCGTCGGCGCAATGAAGGCGGGCGTCCGCTCTGGGCCCGGCGGCAGATCATAGAGGGTCTGGTCGGTGCGTTTGGCCTCGATCCGCCGCGCGCCGCCATCAGTGATCCGGGCCAGCACATAGTCGGGCGTGCGGCCGTCATGTTCGAGGCGAATGACATCAGTCGGGTCCAGCGCCAGGCGCGACGGTGGCAAGGCGAAAGCCGCATCTTCCCGGCCGATCCATTCCTCATAAAGCGCCCGCCGCGCCGCCCGATCAGCGAGGGCGGCGGGATAGACGATAGGAAACTGCTCGGTCCGCACCCGGGCGGTGTCGACCGTAATCCGGCGTGCCTCAACCGATAACGATCCATAATCCTCGTCCGGCATCAGAAGGCGCCATTTGAGCGCGCGGGGCAATTCGGTCTCCTGCGCCCGGGTGAAGCTGATGTCCTCCGCGTTCCGATCGGTGATCACCAGCGTGTCGGCGGCGATCTGGGCCATGGCGGGTCGACCGCGTGGTACGAAGCGCAACCGACCGCCGGTCTCGACGACGTCAAATCCGTAGAACTGTGCCAGCGGGGCGATCGACGCCCGGGCGCTCTCGATTGCGGTAATGGCATAGCCCGGCACGGTGGCCGCCAGTTGCGTCACATCGATCATCTCCAGCGGCACGCCGCCGGTGCGGCAGAGTTCGCGGACCAGTTCCGCCAAGCCACAGCCGCCGATCCGGCCGGTGAGCCAGTGCCCAAGACGGTAGTTGTCGATGTCGGACCAGACGTCGGAGCGCACCGGGAAAGCCGGGTAGGGCCGGGCGTCCCATGTCCAGATGGCAATCTCGGCCGTGTCGATCATCCGTCCGGAATAGAGGCCGGAGGTGGGGTTTTTCGCGGGGTCGTTCCAATAGGGATAGAGTGCCTCGATGTATCGCCGCTGGACCAGATCGTCCTGATAGCCCCGGGAAAAGTAGGGCAGGAAGGATTCCGAGGATTTCGGGTCATAGAAGACGTTCGGCTGGTTGGTGCCGCGATCGACGGCAGGCGCCCCGGCTTCGGTGAAGCGGACTCGTTTCGATTGCGGAACCCAAGGGGTGGGCGATCCGCTCTGCACTCCGCCGGGCCGGTTGAAATGCTGGTTGAGCCACCAGCTGCGTATATCCTTGGGCCGAAATACCCATGGCTTGCCATGGGCGCCGTCGGTGACCGCGGTGCGCACCTGTGCGGCGCGATCGGCATCAGAGGCATAGAACCAGTCGAATCCTTCGCCGCCCTCGATGTTCGATTGCAGATAAGACAGGTCATAGATCGCAGGCCAGCCCGCCAGCGCATCGAGATGCTGATCGCCATCGCGCCAATCCGACAGCGGCATATAGTTGTCGATGCCCACGAAGTCGGTGTTGGCATCGGCCCAGAGCGGATCGAGGTGGAAGAACAGATCGTTTGTACCATCTTGCGGCTGGTGGCCGAAATATTCCGACCAGTCGGCCGCATAGCTGAGCTTGGTGCCCGATCCCAAGACCGACCGACATGCGGAAGCCAGACTCTGCAGAGCCGCCACCGTGGGATAAGTGCTGGCGCCGGATCGGATCTGGGTTAACCCGCGCAATTCGCTGCCGATCAGGAAGGCGTCAACGCCTCCGGCCGCCACGCAGAGGTGGGCGTAATGCAGCATCATTCGGCGCAAGCCCCAGTCGGAGGGCGATCCGGTCCATGTCACCGCGCTGCCCGACACCGCGAAATTGCCAGGCACTGCCGCGCCAAAGAACGCCGAGACCTGCGTTGTCGCGGCCGCGGTCTTGTCGACCGTGCCCGCGAAGCCCGCGGCGGGCGCACAGGTGATCCGGCCGCGCCAGGGGTATTTCGGCTGGCCCAGCGCTGCGGCATTGTTCGAATAAGGGTTCGGCAGCGTATTGGCCTCGGGCACGTCCATCAGCAGGAACGGGTAGAACGTCACCCGAAACCCGCGAGCTTTCAGTTCCTGGATGGCCTGCACAACTGAGAAGTCGCTGGGCGTGCCGCCGTAAGCCGGGCTGCCGCTGATCTGCGACACGACATAGGCGGCGGACCGTGCCACCCCGTTCACCAGCCAGAGCTTCGGAGCGGTCACTTTGCTGGCGGTTTCCACGCCGGGCTTGATCTGACAACTGCCCGCGCGCAGGTCGGTGCCGAACCATGCCACCACCAGCGACACCGATCTGCAGTTCGGCGCGGTGGCTTCCAACTGATCGAGCGAGGTCAGAAAATCGCACTGCCCGCCGCTGGAATTGACGTTCTCGGGCAGCACTGCCCCGCCGACAACCGTCCGTGTGATCGGTTCGGTCGCATAGATGAACTCGCCCGAGGACGGGATCATGTTCACCGCAGTGAGCAACTGCTCGGCGCTATCGGGCTCCTCGCTGGGCCGATACACCTCAAAGGAAAGCTGCGGCAGCCGGTTGCCAAACGTCGCGAGCGGCAGGTTCTCGAACAAGATATAAGCGGTGCCGCGATAGGCCGGGGCGAGCCCTGCACCCATCGTCGCTTCGATGAACGGATCGGGCATCTGGGTCTCAGAACCGAGGTGCAGCCGCCACACAGCGCCAGGCACATCAAAGGCACTGCCGTCGGCCCAGATGCGACCGATCCCGCCAATCGGGCCAGTGGCGATCGCCACGGCGATGCTCGCGAAATAGCTGTATTCCTCGACGACAACACCGCCGCCACCGCCTTTGCCGCCGCCGCTCTGGCGGGTTTCAGAATAGACCTCGCGGAAATCCGTGGCCCAAATGATGTTGCCGCCGACCCGCATCCGACCATAAACGCGCGGGATCACCGCGCCTTCGGTGGCGCTGGTGACGCGCAATTCATCCAGCCGCGCGCCTTCCTGCCGCTGATCTGGCGTGAAGGAAGAGATAATGCGGGAGTCGATCGCCGTGCCGATCAGAGAGCCAATACCACCACCAATCACGGCACCCGAAAGACCGAGAAAGGTGCCGCCAAAGCCTGCGCCCAGCGCCGAGCCGATGCCGCCGAGGAGGATTGCTGCCATGTTGGTTTACTCCGGATAGTGAAAAGCGAAGGCTGCTTTGCGCCCCCAGATCGGACTCCACGGCTCTTCAATGACGCCCGCGCCCTCATAGGCATGGATCAGGCCGGTCGCGGTTCGGATGCCGCAGTGTTTGGCGGGTGCATTGCGGGCCATGCGAAACAAGATCAGCGTGCCAGGCCCGGCGGCCCTGATCGGGACTTCCAGCAGAAAGCGACGCGCGGCTTCGGCCAACACTTCATCGCCACCCGCCTCGCCCCAGTCGCGGGTGTAGGGCGGCGGATTCACCGGTTCCAGGCCGTGGAGATCGCGCCAGACGCCGCGGGCGAGTCCCAGGCAATCGCAACCGGCGCCCAGCAGGCTGGCCTGATGAACATAAGGTGTGCCGAGCCAGAGCCGGGCAGCGGCGACCACCATGTCAGGTGCCTTCACAGCGGTTGCCCGGTGCTGCCGTCGCCCTGCGTCGGATAACGCACAATGGTGTCGTCGCCCGGGATCGAGGGGAAGCCGCGGAAGTTCAGGCCGTTGCCGAACTTGGCACCACAGGTCGCGAACTGCTTGTCGCAACCCGCCTGGATAAAGAACCCATCGCCCGGGGCGATCGCGCGTACCGGCGCTTCGATCAGGGTGATCGTTGCGACCCCGGCCGCTACGGCATGGATAGACACCTCGGCCCGGCGCCCGGCATTTGCACCACTGGTCCATTCCATCCGGCCCAGCGCGAACCAGTTGGCAGCAAACCCACCAAGACCAGCCGTGGTAAATGTCCGATCGCCGGACACCGCGGCAACCGATCCGCTGCCCGAATAGCTGGGTGCCGCCAGATTGACCCCGCAGCGCGCATCGCCGA